>JAICLJ010000065.1 GCA_025927575.1 Bryobacteraceae bacterium
CGGCCAGCTTTAGCTTTTATTTGGAGAACATGGATGATTTCCCGAGTTAAATTTCAGGGGACTGGGCACTTGGTGCAGATTTTTTCTAAGGCCGCCTGCTACCTCTCGATCACCGCTTTCCTGCTGTGTCTGCCGGCGAAAAGCCAGTCAGTTCCGCCGTCAATCTTCTTCACGGACATGACAAGCGGACCCAATGCCGGAGGGGAAGGCGTAAACGGGTATTCCGGAGCCTATATCACGATTTATGGAAATAATTTCGGCAGTTCTCAGGGGAACTCCGCCGTGACGCTCGGGGGCCAAACTTGCCTGCGAGTCGTTTCCTGGGGAAGCTCCTATTTGTGGTATCAAAAGCTGGTCGTGCAGCTTGGCCCGAAATGCGCGAGCGGCAGCCTGGCAGTGAGAACAGCAGCGGGAACATCGAATGCAGTTTCATTCAATGTCCGCTCCGGGAACATTTATTGTATTTCGACCGGCGGGAACGATAGCAATAACGGCAAGTTTCCGTCGTCATGTTGGGCGACGATGGCCAATGCCGCTTCCAAAATGACGGCTGGCGATACCGTCTACCTCCTGAACGGAGTGAAGAACGTCTCCACCACACAATTCTCGGCAGTGGTCAACATTATGGGAAACCCCGGGGGTTCGGCTTCCATGCCGATTGCATTTGTTGCCTATCCCGGCGCGACCGCGACAATTGGCGATCTGAACAATTCCACCTACGCAATCCGGGTTCCTCAGGTCGGCGATAGTCCGGCCTACTACGTGATCGCCGGCCTCACGATTCGAGGGAATGAGGCGATGGACGTGTTTTCCGCAGACCATTGGTCCATAGTCGGCAACGACATGAGCTGCACGATAAACGGCTGGGGCTGCTTCCACGCTAATGGATCGACCAATCTGTATTTATACGGCAACAACGTTCATGACATTCATGGCGCCACGAAGCTTTATCACGGCGTCTACTTCACAACCGATACGAATCACGTCTGGCTGGGATGGAATCTGGTCGACCCGGATCCGAATCACACCGGGGCCGCGGGATGCCGGGGTATCCAGTTCTATTCGACCGGCGGATCCGATCAATACGACTTACATGTTCACGACAACGTTATTCGCAACACAGTGTGCGATGCGCTGAACTTTGCTACCGTCAATCCCGATCAGGGAACAGTCGAGGCATATAACAACGTGATTTATCATGCCGGTACGGGCCCGGACCCGGACGGCTTGGCCGGTTACTCCTGCATCTACACCGCTTCGTCCAATTCGCCGCGAACGCCGGTCGCGATTTACGGCAACAGTCTTTATGACTGTGGATCGCGTGGATTTCCCGGCCTGTCCGGAGCATTTCATACAGGAATTCCCATACAGCTCAGGAACAACATTGCATACATGTCGAACGGGAGCGAGGCATATTTGAATGGCTCCTGTTCCAGTGTGAGCGGGAGTAATAACGTTTGGTATGGCAATGGCTCCGATCCGTGTGGGTCGAATTTGTCGAAAGATCTGAGTGTGAATCCCGGATACAAAAGTATGAACGATTTGCACTTAACGTCAAGCAGTCCGGCGATTGATAAGGGACAGGCCATCAGCGGCCTGGCGCGCGATATCACCGGGGTGCCCCGGCCTCAGGGAGGCGGATACGACGTCGGCGCATACGAGTATTTCGGTGGGACGAGCACGCCGGCGAAGCAGCCGACTTGCGATTTGAATGCGGATGGCGTTGTGAATAGCCTCGATGTAACGATTGCAATCAACGAAGCTCTCGGGATCGGCAGTTACAACAATCTCTCTTTGGCGCAGGACAGCGCATGGACCGTCGTAGACGTACAGCGGGTCATCAATGCCGCCGACGGGCAAAGCTGCCGGGTTGGACCCTGAATCAGCATCATCTTGGGATTGGCCTAAAAAGGCCTCAGGCCAGGACCACGCTCAAACGCCGAAGTCTGATTGTTGTCAGTCTAATTTCGAACGGCCTCTCCGCCAGCGGAGCAACCCACTCTGGCATGACGCTTGCTACAGATCTAACGTTGATCTGAGCACGAAGGAGTATTTGGCGGAATGGTTCTTACTTACCACGAAATCGCACCTGAACAAGCGACCAGCTTGTACGCGGTTTCATCCCGGCAATTGGAAGAACATCTGCGGCTGTTTGCCGAGTGGGACCCGCCGCAACATTCCGGCTGGGAACTGACATTCGACGACGGGCATATATCTCACTACCGGTACGCTCTACCGCTGCTGGATAGATTCGGCATCCGCGGCACATTCTTTATCACAGCGGGTTGGACGGGCGTTCGGGGGGGATATATGGCGGCAGGCGAGTTGAAAGAACTGCTCGCCAGAGGCCATGCGGTGCAGGCGCATGGCTGGTCGCACAAAATGCTTACGCAATGCAGTCCGGCCGAATTGTACGACGAACTGCGGCGATCGAAGGAGACACTCGAAGATGTGCTCGGCGCCAGCGTGGATACCATGTCGCTTCCTCATGGCCGCTGGAACCGGCAGGTGCTTGCGGCTTGCTCACAGGCCGGGTACAAGAAGGTTTATACGTCGGATCCCTCAGTTAGCCCTCAACCGACGGAGGGAGTTATCCTGGTGGCCCGCAGAACCGTGACTTGTAATGTGAATTCTTACAGATTGAAAGCAGTCCTAAGCGGCCGAACGAAGTCGATCGACAAATCTGAGGTTACGGGAAGGCTGAAGAGCACGGCGAGGCGCGTGATAGGTGAGCGGCTGTATCACCGGCTCTGGTGTGCTGTCGCACGCGAGCAAGAGCATCCAGCGCAAGCCGATAACCTGGCGGCGCGAGTGGCCAAGCCGAAGCGAATTCTGCAGCTAATCAGCAGCGGCGGATATTACGGCGCCGAGAGCATGCTGGTGAATCTGGCGGCATCGCTCGGAATTGCGGGATGGCAGAATGTCCTCGGAGTTTTCCGCAATGCGGGGAATCCCCACCTCGAAGTTGCGGAGCGGGCCGCCGGCAACGGATTGCAGGTTGAAGTCATAAGCTGTGGCGGGCGGATGGATTGGCGCGCAATCGCACAGATCAAGACTCTGATTTATCGGCATGGCATTGAAGTTGTTCATACCCATGGGTTTAAGCCGAACTTCTACGCGGCGCTCGCTACGCCTTCGGGTATTCCTCTGGTAGCCACATATCACCTGGACTGGCCGGACCGGGGTGTGCTTTTACATTGCTACCATCTTTTGGACCGCTTGATCCTGAAGCGTTTTACCAAAGTGGTCGCCGTGTCCGAGGGAATCGCAAAATCTCTCATTCGATCAGGCTTGGGCTCTCACCGTGTTCGGGTGATCGCGAACGGAGTCGACTTCAGCCAATGGGCGCCACAGGAGCCGGTTCACAGCATCGAAACCGAATCACCAAAGAAGACCGTTGTAGGCGTGGTTGGCCGGCTGGTTCCCCAGAAGGGGCATATCTATCTCCTTCAAGCGGCACGCTCGATCCTATCGGCCTTTCCACAAGTTGAATTTTTGTTCGTTGGTGACGGGCCGGACAGGGCCAGTCTTGAGCAGGCAACTGCGGCGCTCGGCCTGAGCGGCAACGTCACGTTCGCCGGTCAGAAATCCGATATGGCTGCTGTGTACGCGGGAATCGATATCCTCGCCATGCCTTCGATAAACGAGGGTATGCCGATGACATTGATAGAAGCTCTCGCCGCGAGCCGTCCCATCGTCGCCACTGCCGTAGGAGACGTGCCGAAACTGATTCGAGACGGTGAAACAGGTCTTCTGGTCGAATCCAGAAATCCGGAGGCTTTGGCGTCGGCAATCGTTAAACTGCTATCCGATCCCCTCCTGCGCCTGCGATTTGCAGAGGAAGGCCGGAAGCGCGTTCTTGCGCACTTCTCAGCGAACGCAATGGCGAGCCAATACAGGGAACTTTACAGCCAAGTCTAGCTTTTGAAAGTGAGCACGCCGATCCGGCTGAACGTGAATGCTGATTCCGAGCCAGCATTAATGGCCAAGAGCGCCAGGAAATTGTCGCCTTAAGCCGTCTCCCGGCAGATCCCTGCCAGCACCTCGAGATCGATATTTCCACCGGAGATAATCACGCCGACGCGCTTCAACCCGCGCGGCAGCTTTTGATGGAGAACCGCCGCGGCGCCTGCCGCTCCGCTAGGTTCTGCCAGGATCTTCAAGCGAGTCAGAAGAAACCGGACCGTTTGTTTCATCTCGTCTTCGGTGACCAGCAGAACATCGTCCACAAGACTTTTGACAATGGGGAACGTGATCGCGCCCGGCTGCACCGTTCGCAAGCCATCGGCAATGGTTTCCGGCACGGAGATCGCAATTCTTTCACCGGCCGCGAGCGAAAGAGCCCAATCGTTTGCTAGTTCGGGCTCCACGCCGAACACTTTGATTGAGGGGCGCAGCGATTTTGCGGCAATCAATGTTCCCGATAGCAGCCCGCCGCCGCCAAGCGGCACCGCCACAGCGTCCAGGCCGGAGATATCCTCCAGGAGTTCCAAGGCGGCCGTTCCCTGGCCCGCGACGATCCACGGATGGTCGAAGGGCGGCACAACCGTGGCGCCGCATTCGGAAGCGAGCCGCCGTCCAATGGCCTCTCTGTCCTCATGCAAGCGATCGTATGGAACGATTTGCGCGCCGTAGGATCGAGTTGCTTCCAGCTTGGCCTTCGGCGCGTCCGCCGGCATCACAATTGTGGCTACGACGCCTAATTCGCGGGCGATAATCGCGACAGCCTGCGCATGGTTGCCCGATGAAAACGTCACGACACCCCGGCTCCGCTCGTCCTCGGTCATCGAAAGCAGAAAGTTCGCAGCACCGCGCAATTTGAATGCGCCGCCCCGCTGCAAATTCTCGCCTTTGAAAAAGCATGCGACGCCAGCCGCTTCATTGAAGCGCCGCGATGAGAACACGGGAGTGCGATGAACAATCTTCGCGATCCGCTCGGCTGCCTCCTGAACTTCGGCCAAGCTGATTTCAGGCACGAATTAGTAGCCCGCCTTCTTATCGACCAGGTATTCAAGCGGCTGCCCGGCTACGAACCGGCGAAAGTTATCGACGAAGCGCTGCATGGAGAGATCAAGCCAATCGGGGGCGATCGTCCGGTCGGTGCAATGCGGGGAGATCAGGACATTGCTCATACGCCAGAGCGGCGAATCCGAAGCGAGCGGCTCATCTTCGAATACATCGAGCGCAGCGCCTGCGATCCACTGCTGCTGCAGTGCGCGAATGAGAGCTGCCTCGTCGATCACGGGTCCGCGCCCAATGTTGATTACGACGGTGGATGGTTTCATCGCTTGAAATTCGGCATCGGAGAGCATATGATGCGTTTCCGGCGTGAGCGTCGCCGCTGCGATCACAAAATCCGATTCGCCGAGCATCTGGTGGAGCTCTGAGATCGCGAAGGCCTTGTCCACAATCGGATCGCTCGCCAGAAGCTCCACCCGCCGCCGAGTTGCCAGAATTTTCATATCCAGCGCTTTCGCCAGAATCGCGCACTCTCGCCCGATTTCTCCGTAGCCGACAATCGACACCTTGCGTTCGGGCAGCCAGTCTACGTAGAATTGCTCCCATCGACACTCACGCTGCTGGGCGAGCAGGAGCGGCACGCGTTTCGAAAAATACAACATCCCGAGCACGGCGAACTCAGCCAGAGAACGCTTGAAAACTCCTTTTGCGTTCGTCATCGGCACGGGGCTCTCGGCGAGTTCAGGAAACAACATCTTTTCCACCCCTGCCGATAGTGAATGGATCCAGCGGACTTTGCGAGCCAGGGGCCACAGCTCACGCAATGAATTAGGCTTCATCCCAATGGCCAGGATGATGTCGGCCTCAGGCGCGTTCTCTTTTAGAAATTCGAGGTCGGCGCTGATCCGGAAATCCGCCTCATCGCGAATTGGCGCCAGATTGCGCAGGTAATACTCACCAGGATCGCACTCCACTAGGACGATGGGCTTTGACATGAGCGTTAATTGTCATCTTACCGGCAGGCCTTCGAACTCACAGTGCTTGCCGCTCAGGTCCGGGCAAGCGACACTATAAGTAGTAGCCCCATGCAGTGTACCTGTGGAGCAACGCTCCCCGAAGACGCCCGGTTCTGCCACCGATGCGGCAGACCACAATTTGAGGAAGACCTCACCCGCTTTCATGAGGAGCAGGTCGTCGTTCCACCTCCCCAACCACCGCAGCCTCCCGTGCCGCCGATCCAGGCCCGAATCGATTTTGGCAACCGCCGGGCAGTGCTGGTGAGCATCGTGATCGCTATGCTCACGTTGGTCCTGTTCACCATGTGCGCCGTAACGATTCCCTTTGCCGCGGGAATCTTATTGCTGCCGCTGTTCTGCCTGGCCGGGTTTGGGGCGGCGTACCTCTATATCCGGCAAACGGGCGAAAAAATATCGCCGCAAAGCGGAGCGCGCCTCGGCTTTATGACGGCGCTCTGGGCGTTCCTGGTCGTCGTTCTGCTGTCGGTGCTCCTTGCGGTGCTGGTATCCGATCCTGGGCTTCGACGAGAACTTCTGTCTGTTGCCTCTGCCAATAGCAGCCCTGCCACCCAGGAACTTGCCAAGCTGTTGAACGACCCACGCAAATTCATTCTGCTCTTGATGGGGCAACTGCTCGTGTATTTCTGCCTGTTCACGTTCCCGTCGATGCTAGGTGGGATGCTCGGTGTGCGGTTCCAGACGAAAAAGCAATAGTCACTCGAAGATCCCTCGCGGTGGAGATTAAACGCCAGCGACCAACGCCGAACGCACCTCGGCAATAACTCCGCGCTTTCGGGCCATCTTTCGACAGAGCGGTTTGGGACAACATGCAACCCGCTCTCGCGCGGCGGCTCCGTTTCCAGGCTGCGTCCGCTCAGCAAGCGGGTTCGGATAACAGGACAATCCCCGGTTTCACAGGGTCATCCATCGAGCGGACACTTCGACCAATCGGTCAGGGCTCGCCTGTTCGCGCGGCGTGCGAATCTGGTGTTTGCCGGGTCCGGGTGTGTTCAATTAGTTGAAGAGAGAATGCTCAAAACACTGGTTGCCCTTTCCGCCCTCTTCCTAGCTCCCCAGTTTTTTCAATCCAGAAACGATTTCTTTCAGGTAAATCATGGAAAGCCGTTGCTGGATGCGCATAATTGTTATCCGTACGATGGCAAGTGGGCAAATCGGATCGATCGCGCACTCTCGACGGGCGTTCCTGTCGGGATAGAGCAGGACATTGCTCCCTACGTCGATCCAGCCACCGGGGAGGTGATCGCGAAAATTACTCATCGGAGCAAGGCAGATGCCTCCGACCCGACCCTGAAACACCATTTTTTCGACCGCGTCCAGCCGATCATCGAGCGTGCCATCAAAGACGGCGATAAGAGCAAGTGGCCCCTCATCGTTCTCCATTTCGACTTCAAAGACAACACGACGCCGACACTTGAGGCAGTCTGGAAAGTGCTCGACGAATATCAGGATTGGATTACGACCGGCACAAAAACGGAAAAGGACAGCGACCTCAGCCACCTCGACTGGAAACCGATTCTGGTTTTGACAGAGGATAACGATAACCAGGAGCAGGTTTTTTACCGGAAACTGGCGACCGGCGACAAGATGAGGCTGTTCGGCTCGGCACACACAAACGACAAAGTCTTCCAGGGACTGAACGAACGTCAGAAAGAGCATGCGATGGCGCATGCCGCTCCTGATCTGCTGCTGCCGGAACCCGCAACCAATTACCGCCGGTGGTGGAACAATCCGTGGGGCGTTGTCGAAGATGGCGGCCAGAGAGCGGCGGCCGACTGGACGATCGCCGACAATCGGCGCCTGAAAGCCCTGGTTGATCACGCTCACCGCTTGGATTACTGGATTCGCTTCTATACGCTTGACGGATTCGCCCCCGCGAAAGATCAGGGATGGGGAGCCAGTTACAATTTCGGTTCTCTTCAGGCGGCTCAGCTTCGTTGGAAGGCTGCTCTGCAGGATGGAGTGAACCTAATCGCGACGGATCAGTATGAGGATTTTCGGGCCTTCATGGAAAAAGCCGGATACTATCCTGCGAAATAATAAACCAGGATGCTTCAAGATTTACTGACGGAAACGCGTAATCCGGCGTCGAGCGCCATCGACCGGCTATCGACAGCCGAAATGCTGGCGGTCATAAATCAGGCTGACCGCGAGATTCCGAATGCAGTAGCGGAAGTGATTCCGGAAATTACGAAAGCCGTTGACGCGATCGTCGACCGACTTCGGAAACAAGGCCGGCTTTTTTACATCGGCGCGGGAACTTCGGGTCGACTTGGTGTACTGGATGCATCCGAATGTCCGCCGACTTTTAACGTTCCTGCCAGCTTGGTGCAAGGCATCATCGCGGGTGGAGACCGTGCCCTGCGAAACTCGGTCGAGCGCGCTGAGGACGACCCGGAGCAGGGCAGGAAAGATCTTGAAGCCCGCGGATTCAGCACCGGTGATGTGCTGGTGGGTATCGCCGCCAGCGGCCGGACGCCTTATGTGCTAGGCGCTATGGCCTACGCAGAATCGCTCGGCGCTTTAACCATCGGATTGAGTTGCACGCCTGATTCGAAAGTGGCCCGTGCAGCGGAAATCGCCATCACGCCCATGCCTGGTCCCGAGATCATAACCGGGTCCACGCGGATGCGCGCCGGAACGGCCACCAAGCTGGTTCTGAACATGATCAGCACGGCGGTCATGATCCGTCTAGGCTACGTCTACGGAAACCTGATGGTGAATGTGCAACCGACCAACGGCAAGCTGGCCGATCGGGCGCGCCGCATCATTGCGACCATCGCAGGCATTTCAAACGAGGAAGCCGGACGGCTGCTGGACGAATCCGGTTCGGTGCGTGTGGCGATTATTATGCACAAGTTTGGGATCGGGCGTTCGGATGCCGAAGCGCGGCTGAACGCCGCGCAGGGGAGTCTGCGTGCCGCGCTGGGTGAAAATGAATAAACTGCGGATGTTTCATTCGCGGCACTTACTAACAATTTATGGATAAGTTTCGGATTCGTGGAGGCGCCCGGCTCGAGGGCGAGCTTCCGGTTAGCGGGGCAAAAAACTCAGCGCTTCCCGCGTTGGCCGCGTGCCTGCTGACGGATGAAAAGGTCACTCTCCGGCGGATTCCGCAGGTACGTGATATTCGCACAATGGAGAGGCTGCTGAGTTATACGGGCGCGTCGGTT
Source organism: Bryobacteraceae bacterium (assembly GCA_025927575.1). Lineage (GTDB taxonomy): Bacteria > Acidobacteriota > Terriglobia > Bryobacterales > Bryobacteraceae > KBS-96. The sequence continues at coordinate 9,167 of JAICLJ010000065.1, forward strand.
CGGGACGAAGCGGGAACCGTTACCGTTCAGGCTGACAGCATTAAAAACGCCGAGGCGCCCTACGAGATTGTGAAGACAATGCGGGCATCGAGCCTCGCGATGGGGCCGCTGCTCGGACGCTGTGGCCGGGCACGCGTTTCAATGCCAGGTGGCTGCGCCATCGGAGCGCGGCCGATTAACCTGCATGTCTCCGCATTGGGGCAGCTTGGCGCGCAGGTTGAGCAGACTCACGGCTATTTCGAAGCCACGGCTCCAAACGGTTTGCATGGCGGCGAGATTCACTTTGATCGCATTACCGTCACCGGCACGGAAGACGTGATGATGGCCGCGGTCCTGGCGCGCGGCGAAACTGTCATCCGGAACGCCGCCCGCGAGCCGGAAGTCACGGATCTCGCTGCGCTGCTGATCAAAATGGGCGCGAGGATTGAGGGCGCCGGAACACCCATCATCACCATAGGAGGCGTTGACCGGCTCCACAGTGCGGATCACACCATCATCGCGGATCGCATTGAGGCCGGCACGTTCCTTCTGGCTGCGGCGATCACACGGGGCGATGTGCTGGTAACTGGCTGCCGCCCCGAGCACTTGGGCGCGCTCGTCGTCAAAATGCGGCTGGCCGGAGCTGAGATTACGGAGGAATCAGCCACATCGCTGCGCGTCCGCTGCTCACGCCGCCCCAAAGCGGTAGATATTGCGACGGAGGAATATCCGGGCTTCGCAACGGATTTGCAGGCGCAATACATGGCATGGATGGCGGTAGCCGAAGGCATCAGCTTCGTCACCGAAACTATCTTTGAGAATCGGTTCATGCATGCGCCGGAGCTGGCGCGCATGGGCGCTAACATTCGGATTGAGGGCCGCCAGGCAATTGTTGCGGGAGAGCGTTATCTTACGGGTGCGCAGGTGATGGGTTCGGATTTGCGGGCGAGCGCAGCTCTGGTGCTCGCGGCCATGGTAGCCGAGGGAGACTCGTACATCGACCGCGTGTACCACATGGATCGTGGTTATGAAAAGCTGGAGCAGAAGCTGAACGCCGCCGGCGCCGGAATCGAACGAGTGGTTCAATAACTGCACCGGCCATCTCGGTACACAAAGATTCTTGTGAGGACGTATGGAAATTCCGCCGCCGAAGCATCACACAGACGCCTTTCTGAAGATCGTGGATGACGCGAAAGCACGGATTCGGGAGATTACAATCGATCAGTATCGCGAGATGCTCCAATCCGGCTCGGCGGCTCAGCTTATCGATGTCCGGGAGGATAATGAATACGCCGCCGGCCACGCCCGGGGAGCAGTGCATCTCGGAAGAGGCGTGATCGAGCGCGACATCGAGGACGTTATTCCCGACAAAAGCGCCAAACTCGTACTTTATTGTGGTGGCGGGTTCCGCTCGGCGCTCGCGGCCGATAATATTCAGCGCATGGGCTACACGAATGTCCTGTCGCTCGACGGAGGATGGCGAGCCATTCTGATCGCGGGCCTTCCCGTCGAATAGGCGTCCTAAAGAATCTCCCTATTTGTTCTTGAGAAATTTTGCGCGCTCCCGCCACTCACATTCAGGAGTGCCCAAGCCGAAAAGGTAATCAGGCAGCGGTGTATGGAAGCGTCAACGCCTTTCTACAGAACAGTTTCCGTTTGTGAAACGCAGCCTCTTACGATTCGAGGCTTAAAGAATCTGCTGGAGGAAACGCCGGATTTCCGCCTGGGGTCATGGCATGGCACGGTAGCTGAGTGGATGATGAGTCCCGTGGCGGATCATACGGACATCCTCATCATCGATAAGGCTCTGGGCGCTCAAGTCTTGCTCGACGCCCTGGCCCATATTCCGGCGAGCGGCAAGAAGACCGCCGGCGTTGTTGTCTGGGGTGTATCACTGAACGAAGCCGAGGCGCTGCGCCTTCTACAAGCGGGCGCGCGAGGAATTTTGCGCAAAAGCGCCGATTTGGACGCTGTACTCGCCTGTCTCCGGATGGTCGCTCAAGGTGGGAGCTGGATGCAAGACACCGTATTCCGCGAATCTGGAAACGTAGCGGAAACACATCTTCACACGGAACTGACGCCCCGAGAACAACAGGTTCTTGAACTGGTAGAGCAGGGCTTTAAGAACCGGGAAATCGCGGCCGAACTTGGCATCCGCCCGGGAACCGTCAAAATTCATCTGAAGCATATCTTTGAGAAAACCGGAATCCACGGCCGTCACGGACTTGCGCTGACGGGATTGCGCCAGAAGGGCGTCATTCCCCGCATGATTTCTTGACCAGGGCTCTTGTCCGGCTGTTTCCATCTTGCGTTCATAGCCGGACAGAAACTAAGCGTCCCACTTTTTTGATTGAGTGTTCGCCGGAGCCTTCTGTTCAGCCTTCCTCTCCCTCGAACCTGGCATGTTTGTTTCCTAACTCAAGCTTCGGTGCCATTTGCGATGGTGACGAACAGTCGCATCGGGCTCGCGGTTTACACTGACAGGTTCTCTCCATGCTTGTGTCTGCCATAATCGCTACGCTCCTGATTGGACTGCCCGTCGTAGGACTTCTTTATCAACTTGCCGGTAAAAAGCGCGACCACAAGGGACTTCCGCCGCCAGGCCGCTTGATCCCCATAAACGGAAAAAGATTTCATGTTCTGGAATGCGGAAGAGGGCCGTCTGTCGTTCTCGAATCCGGAATTGCCGGAACCAGCCTGAGCTGGACCCTTCTGCGGGACAAGGTTGCCGCGCAGGCACGCGTGTTTAGCTATGATCGCGCGGGCCTCGGCTGGAGCGATGCGACAGATAAACCCCGCACTCTTGCGAATGTAGTTGACGATCTTCATCGACTGCTCGATGCGGTGGCCCTGCCACAACCCTATATTCTTGTGGGTCACTCTTACGGCGGCTTGATTGTCCGCCAGTTTGCGAACATCTATCCGGACGAAGTTGCAGGGCTGGTCCTGGTGGACCCCGTCGAATGCGGCGAGTGGCTTCCCTTATCGGATTTCCAGCGGAGGCGTCTGGCCAGGGGCGTCCTGCTTTCTCGCCGGGGCGCTCTGCTCGCGCGATTTGGCATTGTCCGGTTCGCACTATTTCTACTGGTCTCCGGCGGCAGACGGTTGCCCCGCGCCATCGCCCGCCTGAGCGCCGGTAAAGGCGCGTCCGTTACCGAACGTTTGACCGGCGAAGTCCGCAAGCTTCCGCCCGAGGCGTGGCCCATGGTTCGGATGCATTGGAGCGGCCAGAAGTGCTTCAGAACGATGGCGGATTATCTGGAGCGACTACCCGAGAATATTGCGACCTTGGCCGAGACCGGTTTCCCGCCTGGGGTGCCGACCATTTTGCTGACGGCCCATGACGCGTGTCCCGATGTACCGCCCGGCGTTGTACACAGGCCGTCGGCGAAAAGCGGTCACTGGCTCCAGTTGGACGAGCCCGAACTGGTGATCGACGCGATCTCAGATTTGCTAAATCGTTCGGGCCGCGGCTGAAGCACGCGTTACCTGGTGCTAAGTTAAACGGATGAATGTCTTGCGATAAGGATCATGAAAATTCGGCTGTTTGGGTGGCTCGGCAGTCAGTTTTGAACTCGCAATATAACGTCGTCGCCCACGAGATTCTTTATCGTGGATCGCCGCAAGCACTCACGGCAGATCATGGAATGGAAGGCGCGGCCGCCACGCGACAGGTCATCCGGAATATTGTTTTCGGAATTGGGTTGGACAAGTTCTTGTCAGGCGCAAGGGGCTTGTTAAACATTCCGGAAGAACTGCTGGCGGACCCGGTTCTAGAAGCTCTGCCCGCAAACCAAATCAGCCTGGAGATCCTCGAAACTGTTCAACCGACGGCGGAGGCCCTCCGCGCATGCGCGGGTTTGCGTAAAGCCGGGTTCTCTCTCTTCTTGGACGATTACAGCGGTCAACCACATCTTGCTCCCTTTCTGGATCTTGTGGATTGCGTGAAAGTAGACCTCCGGAAAACCACACCCCAGGAGTTGGAGAAGATGTGCCGCTGGTTCCATTCTCGCGGCATCAAGGCGCTTGCTGAAAAAGTCGAAACGCACGAGGAGTTCGACCGTTGCCGCTCCTTCGGCTTCGATTTGTATCAAGGCTTTTTTCTTGACCGACCGGTGCTCGTTCGCGGCGAAAAGCTGCCCGCAATTCGCATGCAGCGGATGGAGCTCTTGCGCTTCCTGGTTTCCACCGAGTTCGATTGGGATGAGCTAGAAGCAATTCTGTCCCGAAACCCGGTCCTCGCGTATCAATTGATCCGCCATGCTAACTCGGCTCGCTACAACCAGCTTCGCCGGGTAGATTCTTTGCGGCGGTGCCTCACGGTTCTTGGTGAGATTGAGGCGCGAAGAATGCTACTCCTGCTGACGCTTCTTGACGTCGCCGGCACACAGATTGGCGAACTGGTCCGGCGTTGTGTCATCCGCGCTCGCATGATGGAACTGCTCGCCGCCAGTGCGGCTGGCGAGGACGGACAGAAACAGTCTGCCTTTCTGACCGGCTTGTTCTCCAGCATCGATCTAATTATTGGAGCGCCCTTCGAAGAACTGGCTCCGCACCTCGGACTTTCCGGCGAGATTGAGAGCGCAATCCGGGATCAAGGAGGAAATGGTTTGCTCGGCGAATTGCTCAAACTCGTAAAGGCATATGAGAAAGGCGATTGGAGCGGAGTGGATGTGGAAACACGTTCTCTTGGCGTATCCGCGGAGGGCCTTTCGACAGCGTACCTGGAAGCTGTTTCGTGGCTACAAACCGGGCCGGCCGGCTGATCTGATCGAGTTAGAGCCATAACCCCCCGTAAATTCACACGTGAAAGTGTTTTCAGTAACTGGTGAGAAAATGTGCCTACAGGCGAAAGCGCCTGAGCAGTATGCGGTGGAAGCACGTGAGACGGTTATGGTCATGAGCACGATTCAGAAATCAACGTCGACCACAGGGCGCAGTTTCATGATGGCGCTAAAGCGGCTCTTTCAGGTTGTTCCCTATCTGGGAGTTTTGCCATTTCGCACTCGTGCCGCATCCGCAATTTTCTTCGATCGGAAGTTCTATCGCTCGACGAATGCCGAGTTTTCCGCCAAAGTCGCGCCGCTCATGCATTTCCTGGCTGCAGGTGCTTTCGATGGTCGAAAACCGCATCCACTCTTCGATCCCGCCTTCTACCTGGAGCGATACCCGGACGTTAGGGAAACTGGCGTGAACCCGCTGCTTCACTTCATCCGGTACGGTGCGGCTGAAGGCCGTAAGCCTTGCCCGCTGTTTCAGCCCGATTACTACTTGAGCCGGTGTCCGGAGGCAATGAAGCCCGGGGGAAATCCTCTCACTCATTTCTTGCGGAGCAGCCCTGAGGATTGCGCCAGCCCCCACCTGCTATTTGATTGCGAAAGCTATCGCCGCGATCATCCTAAGCTTGCGGCGAAAGGCATCAACCCGCTGGTGCATTACGTCTTGACAAGGCGCGATAGTGAAGCCGGTATGGAAGGTACGTGCCAGTTTGGGCGGCACAGCTGATTTCAGCCATGCGTTTCGTCATCCTCCACTACCACCTCTTTAAGAATGCGGGTTCCACGATCGAGAACATGCTCGATCGCAATTTCGGGGAACGCTTCTATCGGTTGGATACCGCTGACCGCGACGGCCGTTTATCGGAAGATGCCCTCCTTTCCTTCCTGAAAGAGAATAGTCAGATACAGGCAATCTCAAGTCATCACCTCCGACATCCCGTTCCGGCCGCTCGAGGCTTCCTCTTCTTCGATCTCTGCTTCTTCCGCGATCCGCTCGACCGGATACGATCGATCTACGACTACCTTCGCGCGAAGCCCACTGTGGGTGATCCGCTCAGCGATCTCGCGGGAAGGTGGAGTTTGGCCGAGTTTGTTCCCCGTGTGATCGAGACGATGCCGCATCAGGTGAACGACGTCCAAGTCAATCTCCTCGCCAACGCCGGCGATTACAATCACCCCCCAGGTCAAGCCGACTTGGATCGCGCGGTAAAGCGAATGCTGGAGACATCGTGGCTCGGCGTGGTGGATCGCTTTAACGAGAGCATTGTCGGAGGTCAAAATCTTTTGGAGCCGGCGTTCCCCGGCTTGGTATGCGCAGTAGAACCCGTGAACGCCTCGGGGGGTCTGGACGATGCGCTTCAACTGCGTCTTCAGAAACTCGAAAAAGCCTGTGGCGCCCGCGTCTATTCCGATTTGGCCCGGTTGAACATGCTCGATCGTGAATTGTTGTGGAAAGCGCGAGCTGAGGTGGCGCGCCGGTTTAATCTGGTTCCAAATCGCGATACGCGGCTGCAATCGCTGGAAGGGCAGCTACAAAGGGCGAAAGTTTGATGCGCGCCGCTCTTTAGCAGGCGATCGTTCCGGTCAGCTGCGCGTAAAGTTGCTCGTATTTGACAATTTGAAAAAAGGGGTGCTGCTGCGGAGGCGCGATAAATTTCATCGTGCCATATTGATCCCGCCAAACCAGCACGACATCGCCGAGCATCCCGGCGCCCTCCGTGCGGCTCCGGAACTCTGCCTGTATCCGTCGACGTTCCACGGCCGTCTTTAAGTCAAAAGAGCTCGGTGGAAATACAATCACCACAGGCACGTCTCGAAGGTTCAGATGCGCTATTGGGAATATCTCCACGCAGTAGTCTCAATGGATTATAGAACTTGCAAGAGAAGCCGTTAACCCCTCGGCCGGGTTGCGGCCGAAACAGCCTAAGCGCCGTTTTGGGTTTCGCCCGGCGATCTCCTTCAAAAGTGACAGATATACTCTTGAAAGCGCTCGCGCCTCGGGTTGCTGGAATTTTTCCAGCCGGGCCGGACGATTTTTCTACACAAACAGTTACGTTTTCTTGCAGAATGATATGAAAGGAAAGAAATGAAAGAATTACCGCTCTCTCCAGACCGCCGCAACTTTCTCAAGACCACAGCGGGCGCTGCCGGCGTCGCCCTGGCAGCGGGTTTCCCCGCGATTATCTCCGCCCAAACTGTCAGCAACGCAATTAAGGTTGGCCTTGTCGGTTGCGGAGGGCGTGGAACGGGCGCCGCGTCTCAGGCCCTTCACGCGGACGATTACGCTGAATTAACAGCGGTCGCTGATGTGGACCAATCCCATGTTGATCGCTCGCTGGGAACCCTGAAGCGAATTAGCAAGATTGCGGACCGCGTCAAAGTCGAGCAGCCGAACCAGTTTCTCGGATTGGATGCGTACCAAAAAGTAATCGACAGCGGCGTCGACGTGGTGCTGTTAGCCACGCCTCCGGGCTTTCGGCCAACGATGCTGGCCGCGTGCGTCGATGCCGGAAAGCATATCTTCTGCGAGAAGCCAGCTTCCACGGACCCCACCGGCATTCGCTGGGTGCTAGAGTCGACCGAAAAGGCGACATCGAAGAACATCTCGCTGGTTGCCGGCTTCTGCTGGCGTTACAACGACATGATCGAGGCAACGGTGAAGCAAGTGCAGGACGGCGCCATCGGCCGGGTGGTCGCCTACTACGCGACTTATTACACAAATCCCGTCAAGCCGATGCCTCCGGCGAGCGAGCGCCCGGCCGGCATGAGCGACACCGAATGGCAAATCCGAAACTGGTACAACTTCGTATGGCTCTGCGGCGACAGCCTCGTCGAGCAGGCAGTGCATAGCGCAGACAAGATCGCGTGGGTGATGCATGACGAACCGCCTGTGAGCTGCGTGGCCGTTGGCGGCCGTGTCATTCCCGCCGAAGGCGGCAATATCTACGACCATTTTGAAGTGAACTACATCTACCCGAATGGGGTGCGTGCCTTTCTCGCCAATCGACAGATCGTTGGCTGCTACAACGAGAATTCTGATTACATTCTCGGTACGGACGGCACTTGCACAATTGGGCGCGGCCCGACTCCGAAGATCGAAGGCAAAACGAACTGGACTTGGACCGGCCAGAAATACGACATGTACCAACGTGAGCACGACCTGCTGTTCGCATCCATCCGTAAGAATCAGCCGATCAACGACGGAAAACGTCTGGCAACCAGCACGCTGCTCGCGATCATGGGCCGCATGGCCGCGTATACCGGCCAGCAAGTCACCTGGGATGAGGCGCTCAACTCGAAAGAGAAGCTCTACCCGGATAACCTGGATTGGAACGGAAGCTTGCCTGTACCCCCACGCGCGGAACCAGGCATCACAAAGCTCATTTAACCATCCCATGTATTGTGCGGAGCCGGTTGGCGCACAGTCGGCTCCTTTGTCTCGCAGTTGTCCGAGATTTCTATGAACCGTATTCCCTGCCTGCTGATTGCCGCCGCGCTACTTCTTCCTGCTCTGGCGCCCGCGCAAACGAGCACCCAAGTAGATTTCAAGACTGAGGTCGCTCCCATTTTCGAGCAGCACTGCATCAAGTGCCACTTCGGTGGCAGCACACACGCCGATCTGGAGATCACCTCCCGGCAGAAACTGCTGGACCAGCGCGCGATTGTGCCCGGCAAGCCCAATCAGAGCGTTTTATACAACACCATGAAGAACGGCTTGATGCCGCCGCCGGGGTCGCCAAGAGTTACCGCAGATCAGATTGCGATAGTCGGCCGATGGATCGCCGAAGGGGCGGCTTGGCCAACCGATGTCCAACTGCATCTGCCGCAACCAACCAGCGAGAAGCGGGCCGCCGGGCAGGCGGCGGCAAGTCCGGAAAAGGCAGAAGAGGCGAACGTTCGGCAGATTCGGGACCGTATTCTAGCTAAACAGCGGGAGCAGGTAGCGGGTAAGGTGGCGGCTTACAAGGTCACGATCCCGAATACGACAGTTTCCTATGACATGGTTCCAATTGCCGCAGGCAGTTTCGAGATGGGGTCTCCGAACTCCGATCCGCAGCATAGAAAAGACGAACAGCCGCAGCACGAGGCCAGTGTGGATGGTTTCTGGATGCAGGCGCATGAGGTGACCTGGGATGAATATCGCTTGTTCATGTTTGAAAACCAGGCGGGCGAGGTGGCGCACAAGGACGAGGTTGTCGACGCAGTCAGCCGCCCGACCAAGCCTTATGTCGAAATGAGCTTTGGAATGGGCATCAATGGATTTCCCGCCATCAGCATGACCCAGCATGCGGCCAACAAATACGCAGAGTGGTTGAGCGCCAAGACCGGCGAGTTTTACCGCCTGCCCACGGAAGCTGAGTGGGAGTATGCGTGCCGCGCCGGCACAACCACGCCTTACTATTTCGGCAGCGATCCGAAACAACTTGGAGAATACGCATGGTACTCAGCGAACAGCGACGGGAAATATCAGAAAGTAGCCACAAAGAAGCCGAACGCGTGGGGACTCTACGACATGCTCGGCAATGTTATGGAATGGACCCTCGACCAGTACGAGCCCTACAAGCCCGGACCTGAGACGAGCCCATGGGTGAAAGCGACCGCGCCATATCCGCATGCGGTGCGCGGCGGCTCCTGGAACGATCCTGCCGACATGCTGCGTTGCGCGTCACGGGTTGCATCCGATCCGTCGTGGAAGCAGCAAGACCCCCAATTGCCGAAGAGCATCTGGTATGAAACCGACGCGCAGTGGCTGGGTTTCCGGCTGATTCGTCCGGCCAAGGTCCCGAGCGCGGAGGAGATGTACAAGTACTGGAACAGCGGCGTTGAGAACGACGAGCAGTAGCGGTTTTCGGAATATAGCGATTCGGGCGCTGATCTTCAGCCTTGCTATTAGCCTCGCGTCAGAAGCAGCGGACTCCTCGAACCGTGCGGATCTTGCGCCCTACGAAGCCGTTGAGCCACACATGGGTACGTTGTTCCGTATCAAGCTCTACGCTCGTGATCAAGCAACGGCGGAGCGCGCCTTTCGGGCGGCCTTCGATCGCGTCGCGGCTCTGGATGACACACTTTCCGATTATAAACCCGCGAGCGAGTTGAATCGAATCTGCAAAAACGCCGTTGGCCGCCCGGTTAAAATCAGCGATGATTTGATGCGGGTGCTCACGGCTTCGCAGCAGCTCGCAGCCGGGACAGGCGGCGCGTTTGATATCACACTAGGACCGGTGATTCATTTGTGGCGGCAGGCTCGCAGGGACGGCCGCGTGCCCGATACCGCTGAACTCGTGCGGGCGTCGGCTTATTGCGGGTATCGCAAGCTGAAAATCAATCCGGCCGCGCACACAGTGGAGCTGGACAAACCCGGCATGCAGCTGGATGTGGGGGGCATTGCGAAGGGCTACGCAGCGGACGAAGCGCTCGCGGCGCTAACCAAGCTCGGAATTCGAAGCGCGCTGGTTGCTGCGAGCGGCGACCTGGCCTTCAGCAACGCGCCGCCCGGGCGCGCAGGCTGGAGCATCGGCATTGACTCGTTTGATCGTGCGAATGCGCCGTTCACGCGCATTTTGCAGTTGAATAATGCGGCTGTATCGACATCCGGCGATACTGAACAGCACTTAGATGCAAGCGGAAAACGCTATTCCCACGTGATCGATCCGAAGACGGACGTAGGGCTTACCAAGGGCATTACGGTGACGATCGTCGCGCGGCACGGGATTGAAGCCGACGGACTCGCAACGGCTGTCAGCGTCCTGGGCGCATCGCGCGGGCTGAAGTTTGTGGATTCGAAACTGGACGTCGCGGCGCTGATCGTCAAACGCGGAGCGCAGGGGCCGGAGGTCATCGAATCTTCGCGATTTCATTCGCTCCCCGCACTCTACCGGTGACTGCGGCGCCAGTCGTTTTCATTTGGACTTTTCCTGCGCCGCCGGTGCGCTCAGCCTGTTGTGATCGGCTGGCTGCGCCAGCAGACACTTGCCTTTTCCATGCCACGTCACCGTGCAGGGGGGACTCTACACGTCGGCTTACTCGGCGCAATGACGAGGGCCATACTTTCCGGCTTGCACTCCGCCAACAGAGCAGCGCCAACTATGCGGGTCTGACCATATTCGTCGGCAGTAAATATTTTAAACCCAAGTACGACAAAATATTTTGCATCGTGAATGCAGCCTCCCAGCAGGGCTAAGAGGAAAAGGTTTCAAGAATTCTTTCAACTTTCTTCTAAAGTCCAATATCACCTTTCTGGCAATCGCTGATGAATTTTCGCTTGGTTGTGAAAAGAAAGTTTCTCAATACCCTGTCAAATAACTGAAAGGAAAGGGCCTACGTCTTTTGGGACGATTGGCGATGTGCTGAAATGCGTAAGATCAGCATTGCGGTTACTTGCAGTTTCGTGTACACTTTTCCGAAGGCGCGCTTACGAATTCTGCAAACCGTCAATTTCAGATTGAACCGAATTCGTCAGGAGTCGCGGCTACTTAGTTCTCGAACCGGGTAGTGCTGCTCTGCCTTGTTGCGCCATGATTAGAACCTGATTGAAGGGGGGAGTGGACAATTTGCGTACAAAGTATTCACCTTGAACTCGCCAGAACCTGGTTTATCAAATTAAGAAAACATCTTCCTTTGTCCGTCACCGTGTAAATAGTTGGCCAGCACGGAAGCTTTGGACTTATCGAATACGCTCACTTTCGCACTCATAATTTGAGATTAAATAGCCACCGTTCCCACTCGAATGAAAGAGGGCACGGCGGTTTGCCCCGCAAGCAGTAAGGGCTGTTTAATCCCCTTCTAAATACTCGTGTCTTAAATTCAGACATTAAGAAGCATCGAGCGGTAAGTGTGTCTGTACGAATAAGTCGACCCGAAAAAAATGTATGACAGATGTAATTTATCTGTGAAACAGAAACTTAGTTTTCGACATCTCGTTTTATCCAAGTGACTAGTAAATTTTCGGGTACAAGCTAAATGTCAGAACTAAACAAAGAAGGATGTTATTTGTGAAACACAAACTCAATTTGAGGCGCCTCGCCTCGTCCACGTCGCAAGCGAGTCTGCTAGTCTGCCTAATCGCTTCAGGAGCGCTGTCGTCGAACGCCTCCGCTCAATCGGTCTACTTCGGCTATTCGGGATCGAATCAATTAGGTGGTGGAGCTACAATCGGCGTATGTCGAACTTGTAGCAGCGGATTCACAATTCAGAATCTCGGCGGCCCCCAAAGAGGAACGGTGACGTTCAACAATGTCATTGCCGCCACAGCCGGTTCGTACGCGCTGTCGATCCGTTATGGAAACGGTGCTTCGGACGATCTTCCGGTCAGTGTCGCCGTAAACGGCAAGAATCAGACGGTTGATCTTCCACCTACTGGTGATTGGGGAAACTTGAAGACAGCTTCCGGATCCATACAGCTGGCCAAAGGCCAGAATTCGGTAAAGCTGGGAACGGTAAATGGAAACTGGGTGGCAGAAATTTGCAGCATCACGCTAACTCAGACTTCAGGAGATCCGGCGCCAGAGCCAGCACCTGCTCCGGCTCCAGCACCTGCTCCGGCTCCAGCACCTGCTCCGGCTCCAGCACCTGCTCCGGCACCAGCACCTGCTCCGGCACCAGCCCCCGCGCCTAGTGGCAACTCCATTTCGATTGACTCATTCGGGTCAGTCGGTAACGGGGGGGACGACACATCAATCTTCCGGCAAGCTATACAATCGACTGCGAATAATCGGCAAACACTAGAGATACCCTCGGGAACCTACCATGTACAGCCCCTTCGCCTCCCATCAAATACAAATCTGTACCTCGATGCTGGCGCAACGGTTCAGGCCACATCAAGTGGTTATGGAAGCGCGGGCCAAGTCATGCTGGACTTGTACGGCGCCTCTAACGTGACGATCGCAGGCACGCCGGGAAAGAGCGGCTTTGAGATGTTAAAGAGTCAATATCGAGACGGCAGCGAATACCGGCACTGCTTGAACATCGCAAATGCAAGCGATGTCACTATCAGCGGCATCTTCTGCAACGATTCCGGGGGTGATGGAGTATACATCAATGGGAGCACAAATGTGACTTTGAAGAGTTCCACATTCAACAACAACAGCCGCAATGCGATGTCCATCATCTCAGTAAACGGGCTACTGGTGGACGGCTGCACCTTCTCCAATACCGTGGGAAATTCAAATCGCGGAAGCGCGCCGGACGGCCCGTGGGCCGGCATCGATTTTGAGCCGAACGGATCGAGTGACTATCTAAAAAACATTGTCATCCAAAACTCGACTCTAAGCGGTAATGGCCGCCCCTTACCATCGGGCAACAGTCTGTGCTCTCATTGCGGCGCTGGGCTGACCTTGAACACGGGCGCGCTCGGGCCGAATAGCGGTACGATCGGAATTACACTCAAAAACCTACATTCGACCAATAACTTAGCGAGCGGCTTTATATTCGTTAACGGAATCGGAAGCCAGGGCCCCGTGCCAGGTTCTGTCAATTTACAGAACTCTACGTCGACAAACGATGGTCAATGGGGCATCGCGGCTTATTTCTGGGACTACGCCCCCAATGGAGCAACATTGACCGCTCAGAATAACACGATCGTCAACCCAATGCGGGGCTACAATACCCTCCAGCCACTTCAGGGCGCCGCACTGGCCGTAACCGCCGGCGGCGGCGACAGCCATCCCGCCGGGAACATCGAGTTCCGGGGAACAAACATCCAATACAGCGACGGAACAAAGGCCCCCGCCTACTTCAGCGTCAATCCGTACAATAGTGGCGGCATGGCGAATATTGTTGTCGACTCATTCGGCAGCACGACTGGCTTAGCCAGCGGCAGCCCATTTGGGCTGCTGCAGGGAAGTCGCGTTGATTCGGTAAACATTCCGTAGGTCCGAAGGGACATAAGCAGAAAGGGAGCCGACAAAGCGGGCTCCCTTTCTGTAATTGGCAGCACGCCAAGCTACGACGACTCCGGAGCTGGGCCTAATTTACGGGGAGAGATCAGAAAAGCACTGCTGTAGTGTGCCTGAGATACCGTCGATTACGTACCAGCACTGAGGCCCATCCGATTCCGCAGCCAGCGGGGCCATGGTAACTCCTTTACAGTTGCGGTTCGACGACGGGCTAACTTAACTTGCTTTCCCTTGGAACGCAAGTAGGTTGTTTAGATCAGAGCCGCACGTCAATGAATCGCTTATTGACCCGCGCATAATATTTCGACACGCTATTAAGCCATTGGATCATCTGACGAGACGAGCAAAGCCCAGCCGAAATTCGACGGGATGGAGAAACACCGTTTTCGAAGTGCTGTAGGAATTGAAGTGGCCGGGATGGCGTCACGCGTGAGAGCGGCTCGTCAGACTGTCGCACGTTGGCGCGAACAGTACCGGACCCCGGGCGGGAATGGTTTGAGGCCGGACGCGTGAGATGCAAGCCGCCATTGCAGGAAGGAAGGAGCGGCGGATCGTCGAGCGGTGCGGGAAGGTCTCAAGTGTATGAGACACCGCTACAGACCTGCCCGCAAGCGGCGCATTGTGGGTAGAGCGAGGAATTCGGCGCTTCCTACCAAATCGCGTAAGTGTCAAAGGCGCCAATCGGCTTATATGGCGCCGGAGCGGCACAACACATCGGCGCGGAATGCAACGAAGAGACGGTCCGAAATGAGAGGATCTGGCCGCCGTTGAAAATAAGCGAGCGGAAAAGGCGCATAGCCGCGTTCATCGGCGAAGCGCACTAACTCAACATCCGCACCGCCGAGCGGCGTTGCGGCCGGGTATAAAAGAACCCTATCGCCGCGCCAATCGCGGTTCCGGCGGCATTGATCAGCACATCTCGGACGGCCGGATCGCGATCAGGGAACAGGCACTGCACAAGCTCACTGCAGCAGCCGACCAGCGACCCACACAATAAGACGACACCGAACCGCCAGGGGCCATTTGGCAGGCTTCGCCACAATACTATTGCTAAGACAATGAATAGAGTCAGATGCACCGTCTTTTCAGCTAAGAAATAGACATGCCAGCGGTGATACAGATCGAAGATGTCATATCGACGTATATGGGCAGCAACGAGCCGTGTAAACGCAGCATCCGACACCTCTCCGGCAAGCGATGTAGAGGAAAAAAGAATAAGCCCAATCCACACGGGCAAAATTCCCGTCCAAGCCATAGGGTTTCTGCCGCGCCGCGCAAGAAGCATACATCTACTCATTCGGTATTCTCGCCAACGCCCCAACTGAGAGACATTTAAGTCCATCTGTTTACCTTCGGACGCCGAGCTTACTTTATGTTGACGGCGAGCGCTGGCAATCCGTTTAGTAGGCCAACGCCTCGTTTTGCGCCCATTAGTTTCCGGTGATCTAAGAATTGCAACTGAGTTATGCCAATATGGGACCAGTCATGCACGGTAAAATAGACATCCAGGTTTCCGGTTGTATCAATGATAGAAGTACCTGAAAAGTGTACGTTGCCCATTGGGTGTGTCGCTCCGCCTCCGCGCTTGACCGTAATAGCGGCGTTGTCGACGTTATTCTTCCAGCCGTTAGCATTTACCACTGTAAGATTCTGAAACGTCAATGACGCGCCGCCTGCTTCCCAGTAGGAAGCGATAGCTCCATATTTGCCGTCGGAGATGGATGTTGAATCCGTGACCAGTATAGTCCCCGGAACGCTATATGTCGCGCCGTCCTGGCCGTTCGTGGCAGAGAATCCGCTTTCCGTATTTCTTTCCGATTTGAAGTTCGACACCTTTATCGAGACGGGAGGGCTGCTCGCATTTAATCGCTCGATTCCGAAAACAAGGCCACTTCCTTCGTTCCCGGTGGAGCTGCTGTGGTCAATTACTATGTCTTGTAAGAAGTCGCTAGTCTGGTTCGGTTCAATGTCGATGCCGGCGGACGGGGCGGTTCCACTCGTGTTTGAGAAGGTGCAATTGGTAATGACAATATCTCTACCGGAGATAAGGCTTAACCCTTGGCGCCTGTTGTTGTCAAAACCGGAGTTTAGGATTTTGATATTCGCGCTATATCCTTGTTTTCCTTCGCCGATATATGCGCCGTCGCCACCGGAGTCGTTGCATTGGATGCCGCCGATTGTTACGTTCGTTGCGCCTTCAATAGCCAGGCAATGCCGGAACTCGCCCGACGTATATTCAGCTTTCCGCATCCGAAAAATGCTTTGGCCCGGGGTGCCGGAGATGGAAACATTCTGAACATCGGAAATATTTAAGAGATGGTCGTTTTCGCCGTATCCAGCCGTTGCCTGAATAACGGCGCCTGCGTCCAATACCACGGACGAGTTCGCAGGAATGTAAAGAGGCCGCACATTGTATGTACCAGCGGGGATTTCGAGTGTCTGTCCCTTGATGGCGGTTTTGTTCAAGCTCTTTTGAAAAATGGCCGTGTCGTCCGCGCCCTTTCCTGCATTTCCGAAAGACGTCAGGATGACAGTCGCCGGGTCCGGCGCTGCTATCGCCGGCACGCTCAGAAATGGAGTGGAAAGTGTTACCAGGGAGATTAGAAGTAGGTTACGAAATGAGGCCACGTTGTGTATTCCGTCGATCGAGGCGTTCCACGTGCTCACTCGCGAATCGCAACTTTGCCCGGGGGCCGATTGCAGCATCCGGGTCTTAGCTACTCTGTGTAGTCGAGGCACTGCTCGTGAATGCGGTTTCAGAGAATCGCGGTTGCGGGCACAGCGCCCCTATATCTCTTAATCAACTCGCGATCAGATATGACACGGTCGCTTTTTCGGGCCAACAGGAATGTTCCGGTTGCCGCATCGAGACCTCCGGGCGTGTTCGCCAGCACGCGATCGAAATACTTGAGCCAGAAAAACAACAATCCGCTAGCGACCTTCATAAGGTCTCGTTGCCACGGCCGCGCCACAACTGAAAGCAGAAAATTCTGGAGCGCCCAGGCC
>JAICLJ010000221.1 GCA_025927575.1 Bryobacteraceae bacterium
ACCAAGGCCCAGACCGGACATGATGAAAACGTGTCATTCGAGCAGATCGCTTTGACAATTGGAGCGGAATTGGCTGCGCGTTTGCGTGACCTCACGCTTGCGATTTACAAGCGGGCAGCGGACTATGCCGCCGGTCGCGGATTGATCCTGGCGGATACGAAATTCGAGTTCGGCTTTATCGGCGACGAGCTGGTATTGGCTGACGAGGCTTTGACGCCCGATTCCTCGCGGTACTGGCCGGCCGATGGGTATAAGCCTGGTGGTCCGCAACCCTCTTTCGATAAGCAGTACGTGCGCGACTATCTGGAAACCTTGAAGTGGAACAAGCGCCCCCCTGCGCCTACGCTGCCGGCGGACGTTGTCAGGAAAACGAGCGAGAAATATCAGGAAGCGTACCGGAGGCTTACCGGGAAGGTCTTATGAATTGGTTTGACGTGGTGCTTTCGATACTGATCCTTGCATCCGTATTATCAGGGCTGCGAACAGGACTGGCTCGCGTCGTGATGCATCTTGTGGCCACCATAGCCGGTTTTCTCGCCGGCTTCTGGTTCTATGGCATTGCCGCAAATGAGCTTATGCCCTGGGTACATAACCCCGTGGCAGCCAAGGTGGCCGGTTTCGCTCTCATTTTCATCGGCGTTATGATCGCCGGATCTTTGGCTGGATGGCTGATCGCCCGGCTATTTACCCTAATCGGTCTTACCTGGCTGGATCATTTGCTCGGCGGCGGGGCAGGATTCTTACGTGGGGTCGTGATCGTAGCCGCCATCGTGGCCGCGGTCATCGCATTCAGCCCGTTATCCCCGCCCGGATTCCTGACCGAATCGCGAGTCGCACCATACGCAACGCACGTCTCTTCCGTTCTCGCGGAATTTGCACCGCATGAGCTTCGCGAGGAGTTCGAGCAGCAGATGCAGAAGCTGAAGCGCCGCTGGGCTCCTCAGCCATCAAAGAACCAGAGGATTGTCTAATTTGCGGCTATTAATTTTCGATCTTGACGGCACGCTGATCGATTCGAGCGAGGACATCGTTATTTCTACGAACGCAATGCTCCGGCACATGGGCCGAGCCGAAATAGACTCAAAGACTGTGAATTCGTACGTCGGTGACGGGGTTGGCATGCTGGTGCAACGGGCATTGGGGGTCGATCCTTTCACTTCCGAATTCGAACGTGCTCACGACTATTTCGGCAAGTTCTATCGCCGGCACTCGCTCGAACACACACGGCTCTATCCCGGCATCCAAGACGCTCTCAGGGAACTTCAATCCTACGGGTACAAGATGGCCGTTCTGACTAATAAGCCTGCCCGTATCAGCAACGATATTCTTGGCGCCCTGCAAGTGACCAATTACTTTTTCCGCGTGATTGGGGGCGACACACTATCGGTCAAGAAGCCCGATCCCCTCGGAATCGAACTGCTCCTGCAGGAGTCTGCCCTTACACCCGACAGAGCCTTGATGATCGGAGATAGCGACGTCGATGTTCAGACCGCGAGGAACGCGGGAATTAAAGCATGCGGGGTACTTTGGGGACTGAAGCCGGAATCGCTCGAAGTCGTAAAGCCGGATTTCACCGCAGCGGACGCCGGCGAGCTATTAGCCCAAATTTCTCGAAGCGCCACAGACGCCGCCGCGGTCCGCTAAGCAGGGAGAGCGCCTACCAACAAACATAGAATCATCAGTAGGCTCACTGTGCGTTGTGTTGCAACCAAGAGACTCAAGCACACGGCACTCTCCGTTGGGCTGCTCTATACCAGAACTGTAAATGCCGACTCGGTCCGCTCGACGGGACGATATGTTGTGTCGCGCTCCACCGGCTCGCGACCGGCTTCCCGGATGATGCGCAGCAACTCCTGGCGGTTCAGGTGCTGCTTGGTTTCAGCACCCGCATCGTGGTAGATCTTTTCTTCGACGACCGTCCCGTCCAGATCATTGGCGCCAAAGCGCTGGGCGATTTGCGCAACGCTCGGCGTCATCATGATCCAGTACGCCTTGATATGCGGGATGTTGTCGAGCATTAAACGTGAAATCGCGATCTGTTTGATGTCGTCAAAGCCCGACGTGCTGGGCAGATGACCGAGCGCCGTATTGGCGGGATGGAATGCAAGCGGAATAAACGTCACGAAGCCGTGCGTTTCATCCTGCAAGGCGCGCAGCCGGATCAGGTGGTCGACTCTGTCCTCTTCAGTTTCAATGTGGCCGTAGAGCATGGTGCAATTGCTCTTCAGGCCGATTTGGTGGGCGATGCGAGCCGCCTCGATCCACTCGTTCCCGTCAATTTTGTGATCGCAGATAATGCGGCGCACGCGCTCGGAAAAAATTTCGGCGCCGCCGCCCGGCATGGAATCCACGCCCGCCTCTTTCAGCCGCTCTAGTGTTTCACGAACCGACACCTTCGCGCGCTTCGCCAGGTAGGCGACTTCCACCATCGTGAATGCCTTTAGATGAACTTGCGGGTAGCGCACTTTGAGGCCGCTAATCATCTCGCAAAACCATTCGAGAGTCAGTTCCGGATGCAAGCCCCCCACGATGTGAAACTCGGTCACCGCCTCGTTGTAACCATGACCGGCTGTTTCCCAAACCTGCTCGAGCGACATCGTGTAGCTGTGCGGATCTCTAGCCTTCTTCCCGAATGCGCATAGCCTGCAACTCGCTATGCACACATCGGTCGGGTTGATGTGACGATTGACGTTGAAATAAGTGACGTTGCCGTTCAGGCGTTCACGAACCAGATTCGCCATGTAACCCAAGGTCAGAATGTCCGGGCTCCGATACAACGTCACGCCATCCTCGAAGCCCAGGCGCTGGCCGGCTTTCACCTTTTCGAGAATCGGCTTTAGGCGAGCATCGTCGATTATTGGTTCCATTGGATTTTGCGCCGTTTCCGGGATCACGCCCATTAAATGAACTTACGGTGCAACAGGATGTCAGCGGCCCAAAAAACGAAGAATAACACGCTGACGTAGCCGTTCATCGTAAAGAAAGCTGCGTTGACCCTGCTCAAATCGTTGGGCTGGACCAAGCCATGCTCGTAAATCAACAACGCAACAATCAAAGCAACTCCCACCAGGCTCAATGCCCCGAGCTGAAATGCGTACACCAGCACAAGCAGGCATCCGATCATCAGAAAATGAAGGAACCGGGCCACCAGCAGCGACCTCGCAATGCCCATCGCTCTGGGCACACTGCGAAGGCCCTGTGTACAGTCGAACTCATAATCCTGACAGGCGTAGATAATGTCGAATCCGGCGGTCCAGCATGTTACGGCAGCGGTGAGCCACAGGATCCGAGGATCGAGGGATCCACGCATGGCGATCCACGCTCCGGCCGGAGCCATGCCAAGACAAAAGCCGAGCACAACGTGGGAAAAGGTCGTAAAACGCTTGCAAAACGAGTAGAAAAACAGGATTGAAAGCACCACCGGAGCGAGCAGGAAGCACAACATTCCCAATTCGCGGGCAGCCCAGAGAAACACGAGCGACGAAATAATCGTAAAGCCCCACGCAAATCTTCGTGACAGTAAACCGGCCGGGAGATGGCGGCTCGCCGTACGTCGATTGCGAGCGTCGATATCGGCGTCCAGAATGCGGTTAAACGCCATGGCCGCCGAACGCGCGCCCACCATTGCGACCACGATCCACACGAAGCGGATTGCCAGATCGGGGATCTGGAAGTGTGCATCGCGCCAGGCCAGCAACGCTCCTGTCAGCGCAAACGGAAGAGCAAAGATCGAGTGCTCGAACTTGATCATATCGAGCGTTAGCCGGAGGCGCTTCCAGAAAGCTTGCATGAGCGGTAAAAGAAAAGGTTCCAGTTACCATCTTAAGAGATGCCCGTCTCGCTCCTGGAGCCGGCGGTCACAGACAAATGGATCCCCAACAGATACAACACCTGCTCGAGCAGGTTCGCGATGGCGCGACCCCGGTTGATGCAGCACTCGATCAATTGCGGCATATGCCGTTCGAAGATTTAGGATTTGCAAAGGTAGACCACCACCGGGCTCTCCGCCACGGCATGCCTGAAGTGATTTTCGGGATGGGCAAGACGGTAGACCAGGTGGAACAGATCGCGCGCGCGCTTTTGGCAAAATCGAGCAACCTCCTTTTGACCAGAGCGACCCCTGAGATGGCGGAACGCATAAAGAGCATCGCGCCGGAAGCAGAGCACCTTCCCGAAGCCCGGGTAGTGCGTGTTTGGCGGGATCGTACGATGCACGGCAAGGGCACAATTGCCGTCGTCTGCGCCGGGACAAGCGATCTTCCCATTCTCGAAGAAGCGCGCGTCACCGCCGAGGTGATGGGTAACCCGGTGGAAACGATTGCTGACGTCGGGGTCGCCGGGATTCATCGTCTGCTCCATCAACAGGAACGACTGGACCGTGCGCGTGTGGTAATCGTGTGCGCCGGGATGGAAGGAGCTCT
The DNA here is from genome assembly GCA_025927575.1 of Bryobacteraceae bacterium. Classification (GTDB taxonomy): domain Bacteria; phylum Acidobacteriota; class Terriglobia; order Bryobacterales; family Bryobacteraceae; genus KBS-96. The sequence continues at coordinate 4,422 of JAICLJ010000221.1, forward strand.
GCCCAGCGCTGTCGGCGGCATGGTCTCTTGCCCGGTGATTGCGGTGCCGACGAGCATCGGTTATGGAGCCAGTTTCCAGGGCCTCGCAGCGCTACTCGGCATGCTCAATAGCTGCGCCAGCAACATAACGGTAGTGAATATTGATAACGGTTTCGGCGCCGGCTACGTCGCGAGCTTAATCAACCGGCTTTGAAACTTGCGGCCCGCAATGCAAAGCTGTAATAGATAACCGCGCCACCGTAAGAATCATGTGCGGTGGCGCGGTTTCTAATTTGCTTCATTTGTACGCGATCACGTCGATTTCGACGAGCGAATTGCCGGGAACGCCTGCTGCCGCAATCGTGGTACGCACGGGCGGCTCAGATCCAAAGCGGCCTCGAAATACTTCGTTCATACCGTCGTAATCCTTCAAATCCGCGAGAAAAACGCTGCATTTTAAGCATTTTTTCATGGACGATCCCGCTTCTTCCAGTTGCTTCTGGATCGAATCGAGAACAATCTTGGTATGACTTTTGATATCGCCGGGAACGTGTGCGCCCACGCCGGAGATAAAGACCAGATTCCCGTAGAGAATGGTGCCGCTAAACAGGGAACCTTTCCGTAGAACCGTCTTCGCGGGGTTTTCTTCCGCCGCGGCCGCTGGCCCCGCCGCCGCAACCACACCCGCTGAAGCCGCCACGCCTCTGGCCAAAAATTTACGACGATTGTCTTTCATGTTCAATCCTTGAAATAAAGAATCGTTTCCAATCGGATCAGGAGCACCCAACAAAAGGCCGTCTCACGGACCAGTGTTCAAATTGTCATACCACAACTGCTTCCCGCCGCGCTGGCAGGTCGTCTTACTCGGAGCCCTTGTGCGCGGGCCGGATGGCATCCCATCGCGCATCGCCTGTGTTCGTGTAATTCTTCGGTAACTTGGTCCAATCCGGACGGCCCAGGCCATTGAGATCGTAGACGAGCTTTCCATCGCGGAAGGTCAATTCATCGATGAACTTTTCGTGACCGTCCATGCGCGCGCCATACATATCGAGGAACCCGAAATCGCCATGCTGCACGCGCAAAACTGCAATATCCGCCGGCGAGCCGACCGAAAGATTACCGAGTTCGTCGTGGTGAATTTCCCGAGCGGGATTCCAGGTCGAGCGCGCAATCACATCGTCCACCGACATCCCCAGCGCCAGAAATTTGCTCATCAGGTTCAACATATTCTTCATGCCCGAGTTCATGCTGCCGATGTGCAGGTCCGTCGAGATGGAATCCGGCAGAAAACCTTCACGAATAATTGGGACCGCGACGCGCCAGGCAAAGCTGCCGCCGCCATGACCGACATCGAAAATCACGCCGCGCTTCCGGCCCTCCCAAAAGCCGGGATTTGCGTGGCCATCCACGAGCTCGTTTCGCAGTCCGGAATACATGTGCGTATAAATGTCGCCGGGCCGGAGTTTCTGGGTCAGCAGGATCGAAATCGGCCGCTGGGGTCGATTCGCGCCGAAATCCACCATCACCGGAATGTGAGCGATCTCCCCCGCCTGCACCGCATGCTCGACCGGCGTCCATTCGGGCCCAGTGAAGTGAGCGGTCTTAATTCCGATAATCAATCCCTTATGCTTCAGCGCCATAGCCGCCGCGGGCTTGGGGTCCATGTCGGCCAGGTTGTCTTCGTATTTCGGACCACGCATGCCTGCGCCAACGATATTCAAGAACGCCAACACTCGCGTTTTCGAGCGATCGATGATGTGCATCTTGAAATCTTCGAAATTCTTATATCCGGAACTACCAGCGTCCGCCACGGTAGTCACTCCAGAGCGGAACGTGAAGCCGTCCGGCCAGACGCCATTGTCGCCCGCATACGAGTGGGCTTCCCCGGTGCTGGCATACACGTGAACATGGATATCGATCAGCCCGGGCGTCACATAAAGGTCTTTCACATTGATGACCTTGAACGCCTTCGCTGGATCGATATGCTCCGCGACAGCAGCGATCTTTCCGTCCTTGACGGCAACATCGCGGATGCCGCTGATCTTGTTTTTCGCGTCGATGACGTGACCGCCCTGCAGAAGCAGGTCGTACTGGCTCTGGCCGAATGCTAATGCGGTGGACATGACAAATATGCCAATCGTAATGGAGGTCTGGAGCAAGTTCGATAAGCGACCGGATTTTTGCTTCATCTTTCCTGTACTCTTTCAGCGTGTTAGGTCAATTACTGCGTAGGTCTTCAATTCCGGTAGCGTGAATTCAGTCGCGCCGGTTTTCATACTGTAGTCGATCAGGGCGCGCCCGGGCGCGCCGTACGCCAAAATGGAATGCTTCGAGTAGTCGCCGGCGACACGAACGCGAATGCCTTCGACTGCGCGCCGGCCGGACTGATAGTTAATGAGGTACAGCCGAGCTGAGCCGTCTTGCGCAAGAAGCCGGGCGATAACAACCTCGCTGCCGTAGATACGCAAAGAACGCTTTTCATCCGTCAGGTTCGCTCTCACCTTCTCGGCGAGCAGGCTCGGATTGGCGGCCTCGGCTTTGGGATACTCTTTCGAACCGACCCGCACAACCGGCCCGCTGCCCGATTCTCCGGGCTTGGCGATTCGGAACAGCAGGTTCCGGCGAATGAGAAGGTTCATCAATTCACCCGATTGTGGCGATCCGTCGTCAATAAATCGGATATCGCTTACGGCCGGCAAATCCACATGAGGCAGCTTTTCCAGAAACTGC
>JAICLJ010000168.1 GCA_025927575.1 Bryobacteraceae bacterium
AGGGCAGGCATGAACGCAATCGAGGCAGAATGTGCAATCGAGATTGCTTGTCTTTTTCGGCTGGAAAAGATACAGCTCGCAGCCTCGCTGGGTAGCGTTTCCGCGAATGCAATCGTATGTCCGGCAACTCTGGCAAGTCTTCTCTTCGCGAATCTTGACCTCGAATGGAGATACCAGCGAATTGATGAAATTGAACTGGCCGATCGGGCAGACATATTTGCAAAACGCCGCGCCACGAAAGAGGCCGTCAATCGCGAATGCCGCCGCGAAGTAACCAACGACGATCCATGCCGTCCAGGCCGGGCTATTCCAAAGGCTGAACGCCTCGTACGCCCACAAATACAGAACAAGCAGGCCGGCGGCGAACCATTTCGACCGCAATCGCGCGGGCCAACGCAGCCGGGCGGGCAGGATGCGCTTTGCAAACTCACGGGGCAGCATGAAGGGACACGCCATGCAAAAGAAATTGCCGGCGATCAACAGCGCGAGGATTACCAGGCCGCGCCAGTGGATCCAGGGCAGCACACCCGCAAGATTCATGGGCGCCATACGGGGGCCGAGGAACCCGTCAACCACAATCGCGAAGGCGATGAATAGCATTACCGCTTGCGCCATGCGGCGGCTGTATTTCCATCGCAGCGCCGCACCCAGTACGGGGATGTGGAGCAGGTCGAAGCGCTTCCGCGATTCGCGAGTTCGTTGGATTTGAACGAGGCCGGCGGCCGCTCTCGACGAGGCCATCCGCCTGGGGGCTCCGCCCACGAGACGTGTGGCGATGACGACAGCAGGCAGCAGGTAGAAGACCGAGCCGGGCACCCACATGATGCCGCCTGCGAAGCTCTGATCGGTGCGCGGGTTGATGCCACCGAATGCGTTATTCGCGTAGCTCGGATACAGAATTTTATCGGCGAAGATAAACGTAGCGGCGACCGCCGTATTCACCAGGTCCGCCAGCAGAAGATACGGAACCACAATCCAACGGTTCCACCGAGGACGGCTCGGCCAGGGCTGGATCACCGGCCACCAGAACAGGATCGCCGTCCAGAAGAAACAGGCGTGCTCCAGGCGATGCCATGGCGGGGAACTCAGCGCAAGCTCATAGAGAGCGGGAAGATGCCACCCGACAGTGCTGACGTTATACGCCGCCCAGGCAAACGCGGGAGAGATCAACGCTGCGCTCACGCCTCGTAGAACACGCCAGCGGAGAAACGGCCCTAGAGCGTCGCGCACGAACTTGCGCGGCAAGCCGCGAAGCATGGGAAGCATCGGCTGCCCGTAGAGGATGAGCGGAGGCGCAATCATCATCAGCAGAAGATGCTGCACCATGTGAACCCCCAGCAGCAGTGAGGAGAACGTGTCGAGCGGCGATTCAATGGCGATGAAGACGAGCGCCAGCCCGGAAAGAAAAGACGCCAGTTGGGAATCGGAAAACTCGGACGGGAGCACGCGCCGAAGCCGCAGCCATCCTCGCAGGTAAAGGCCGGCCGCCAGCAGGATCGGGACGATTACCTGAGCATCGAAGGACCACGAACTGAACGCCGCGCTTGCAACAGTGTCCACTACATTTACTGCGATTTGCCGCTCACCTTTTTGGACGCCGGTACTTGCGGCTGCGCGGAGTCGCGCGCTTGCGGGCGGCTGGGCGAGTGGAGCGTCAGCATAAACGCGACGAGGGAGTTTACCTCCGGAGGGCTCAGATTCTTACCATAGGCGGGCATGTTGCCGCCGCCCTGAATCACCTGCCGAATGAGCTGATCGCGCGTGAGCCGTGAAGCGACGCCGTCGAGCGCGGGACCCCGCTGTCCACCATGTCCTTCAAGGCTGTGGCAGTTGCGGCACTGTTTGTTTTGTAGAACGAGTGCTCCCCGCGTTTCAAGCGGTGTTCGATGTTGCAGCAAATCGACGGGGACTGGCTGGCTACTCCACGCATTCATTTTGGGCGACCATGGGGACGTATCTCCCATGTAGGTCAGCGTGCCGAGAACGAGAAAAATGGTGATCACACTGAGCACCGCAACCGGCCGCTTGCGCGCACTCTTTTCTCCCGTTCCCGAAATGAACGGTAGTATAAACAGGAGTCCGACCATCATTACAGGGGTCACGAATAAGACAACGGTTTCCATCCAGTCCGGCAACAGGGCCAGCGCGGCGAAGACGGACAGGAAATAAAAATCGGGGCGGGGAACGGTATCGACGCGCGTGGGGTCCGGGGGGCCGGATGGCCCCGCTGGTCCAAAAATCGCCGAACAGGCGAGAATCAAGACCAGCACCAGCGCGGCGAAAATAAGATCCTTGCCGATTGCGTCCGGCACGAATGGGACGCCCTGTTTCTCAATGACCTTTTCGTACTCGCCATCGTACGTATCCCGGCGTACCGGTTTGCCGGGCACCGGATATTCGTTGATGCCTTTTGTAAGCACCAGGCGCAGGTGCATGCCGACGATGCCGATGATGATCGCGGGAATGACAAAGACGTGCAGCGCAAAAAAGCGCGACAACGTTTCACCCGCGATGATTGGCCCGCCGAGAAGTAGGTGCACCAGCCTATCTCCGATCAACGGCACGCGCCCGGTGATGGAGGCGCCGATGCCGAGTCCCCAGTAGGCATCCTCATCGAAGCGCATCACCTGGCCGGTGAATGCCATCGCCAGGGTCGCCACCAGCAGAAAAACGCCGCTGACCCAGGTAAGCTCGCGCGGATATTTATAAGCGCCGAACAGAAATACCTGCACCATGTGTATAGTCATCAGCGCCACCATGAAATTTGAGCCCCAGTTGTGAAGGGCGCGCAAATACCAGCCCAGGTATTGGACGTGGTTTAGGTATTGCAGGCTGTTCCAGGCTTCGTTGGTAGAGGGCACATAGACGAGAGCGAGCAGTGTGCCGGTGATGATTTGCAAGATGAAACAGAGCAGAGTGGCGCTTCCGAATACGTAAAACCAGCTTCCCGAACTGGCGGGCACATGATGGCCCGCCGTCGACCGAAACAGTTTCGTCAGGTACAGGCGCTTGTCAAGCCAGTTGTAAACGGATCGCAGCATAGGGGGCAGTAGCGTTTCTTACGACGACAAGGGTTCGGAGAGCGTCGGCAGGATTCCACCCTTCACGTACAGTGTGCCGTTCTCGACTTTCGTGCTGTATTCAAATAAGCCTCGCGGCGGCGGCCCAGCGGCTCTGGAACCATCCTCGTAGTAGATGCCTCCGTGGCATGGGCACATGAACAGTTTTGATTCCTGAAACCACCGGACCGGGCATCCCAAGTGAGTGCAGTTGATGGCGAACACCTGGAACTTCTGGTCCTCGACGCGGCGGACCCAACAAGGAATTTCCGCGGTGGCTCCGTCCCATGAGCGGGTGAACGGATTCCGGTACGTTGCGAGACGGGTCTGCCCTGTGACATAGGAGTCAGCATCGCCCAGAGCAATCCAGGCCTCGGCTCCCACCAGCTTGGGATGAGCGAAAGCAGAGAATATGTAACCAACAATCGGTATGGCAAGCAGCACGCCCGCGACTGCATTCACCGCGACACCCGCTTTGAAAAGGACGTTACGGCGGGTCGGGTTTTGTGCGTCATCTTCTTTTTTTTCGGTCATCGCTTGGGCTCCCTCTCCGAATCTGGGCTCGACTGATTCGCAAAAGAGTTATCGGTCGATTGGTTTTCAGCCATCATGTATCCTTTCGGGCGCTGCGAAGCAAGCCATGCAACAACGTCCGAGATGTCCTGATCGTTCATGACGTGGCCGGGAATCCGGTGCCGCCAATCGGGCATGCCCCAGTCGATTCTTCCGACGATCGCAGTTGTTCGTAGATATTGATTGCTGACGAGCGCCAGATAATTCGGATCCGTAATCGGCCCCGCGATACCTTTAAAGCTGCCGAAGCCATGGCACATCATGCAGTTCCTCATGTACTGTGCCTGCCCGCGCCGGGCGTTTCCGGGAGGCGCTTTCGCAATACCATAAACCGGCAGAGTCGCTCCTTGCAGGTTGACGGGTTTGGCCCACTCCTTTTCCATGCCGTCCACGATCGCGCCAATCTGCTTCTCAGTTAATGTTCCTCCTCTGGCAAAGCCAAACGCCGGCATGGGTGTCCCGGGCCGGCCATTCTCGATGACGTTCCGCATATCCTCCCTGCTCGCCAAAGCAAGGTAAAGCGGATCGTTCAACTTCGGGCCAGCCCCCGTTTTACCGGATGTTCCGTGGCAAGCCGCACAGTTTTCAGAGAAGAGTTGATGAAAATTTATCACTGCCTGAGGCCGCTCCGCTTGCCCTTTCGGCTTGCCGCAACCGGCAGAGAGTCCAAGCAGCGCGATCAGCGGAAATGCGGCAGCCTTCATTGCCGTCCTTTCCCCTCGGGCCCGTCCGCCCATTGGCTTTCAATGGCGGCGCGCTCAATGAAAGGAAGGTTCTGCATCGTATCGATACTTTGAGTTTTGGCCGCGACAAATCCGGCAACCAAGCCAAACGCAATTTGGCAGATGACGAACCAAAGCCAGTTGATGTGCTCGTTCAGTGTGGGATTGGTAAGGGCGAGAGTGGAGGCGATCAGCCCAGTCCAGAATAGCGGGACGATGAATCCGGCCCACAAGGGCGCTCGCCGCGGAAACATCGGAAGGGTCATGGCGTAGAGAACGCCCACCAGAATCGACGTAATCGCATGAACTAAGACGGCAATTCCGAACGCGCTGAGGTCGAATCGGTTCAACGCGGCGTCGTCCACATGCGATATGGACGGCAGCACTGTCGCCGCGAGCAGGTTCACCGGATACCAGATGCTGCCGTGCGCGATCTGCCCGTAAATACAGGCGAGGATCGCCATCGCGATGCCGCCCGCAATTCCTCCCCAGAGCCCGGCCTTGTATGGGTGAACTTTCTCAGGAATCCTCATACGGTGGTGCGCGGCGCCGACTCGCAAAGTCGCGACGGACCGTCCCGTCGTCCGAATCGGCACGGCCCAATCGGCCGGATGCCGTACAGGCACTTCCTCGTGCAGTTCGTGCGGAATTACATCGCGCCACCAACCCACAGCGGCGCGGACCGACAAAATGAATCCGACGAGCGTCACGACGTAATTCGTGACAATGCCGGTTAACAGCAGAGTCACTCCAAACGCAAGAATCATCGGCCAGAACGAGGGCGCCGGCATGTCCACACTGTCTGGATAATCGTGATTTTTATTTTCCTCCGCCATTTGTCACCTGCCAACGATATAGACAACCGTGAAGACCACAACCCAGACCGCATCGACGAAATGCCAGTACCAGGAAAGAAAAGTCACCCGCCGGATCTGGGTGTGTATCGGGAAGCCTCGCATGGTTACGATTAACACGATCAATAAAAACGTCATGCCCACGACCACGTGAGTCGCGTGCAATCCGACCAGCGAATAGAAGGTGGTCCCGAACACGTTGGTGGCGATTGTCAAATGCTTGTCATAAATCAGGTCGTGCCATTCGACTCCGGTTTCGTACAAAAACACAAGACCTAAGATCACTGTGGCGGCCCACCAGAGTTTGAACGCCCCCATTTTGCGATGCTTCAGCGCATGCTCGGCAAAAACGATGGTTCCACTGCTCGAGAGCAGGCAGATAGTCGCCAGCACCGGAAATTCAAGGACGTCTTTCGGCAAAGGGCCGGTCAGGCTCTTGCCGATGTAGAAAAGGTAGGCGATTACGAAAATCGAGAAGAGCGAGATCTCGGTGAGGATCAGCGAGATAATACCGACCGTGCCTCGATCGGGCAGTTTCCATTCGGCTTCAACAGGTTGTGTTACGGAAGTAGCCATTGTAATCTCTATTCGTACTTCCAATCCGGATCGTCCGGATGTTTCAGATCCCACAGAGGACGGCTGCTTCGGACTTCGGGATCGGTTTCGTAGTTATATTCCGGGGGTGGAGACGTCGTCGTCCATTCAAGCGTCCAGGCATCCCACGGATCGTCGCCCGCTCGCTCACCCTTGATCAGGGCCCGGATCACGTTCCAGGCAAAACAGGCAATGGCGATGAATTGAATCGCCGCGCCAATCGACGACATCATGTTCCAAGGCTCCCAGCCGCGCCCGGGCGTATACGTGTACACGCGCCTGGGCATTCCGAGGATGCCCAGTATGTGCTGCGGATCAAATGTCAGATGGAACCCAATGACGAGCAGCCAGAAGTGCCATTTTCCGATCGTCTCGCTCAACATCTTTCCGGTCGCTTTGGGAAACCAGTAATAGATCGCTGCGAAGACGCCGAAAAGAAAACTACCGGTCAACGTGTAGTGAAAGTGGGCAACGACGAAATAAGAATCGGTCAACTGCCAGTCGAACGGCGTGACGGCCAGCATCACTCCGGTCAGGCCGGCGATCAGGAATTGAAAAATAAAGGCGATACAAAAAAGCATCGGCGTTGAGAAACGGATTTTGCCGCCCCAAATGGTCGCCAGCCAGTTGAAAATCTTAACGCCGGTGGGGACCGCGACAAGGAAACTCGCCGTTGCAAAGAAAATATTCGAAATCGGGGCCATGCCCACGGCGAACATGTGGTGTGCCCAGACGCCGAAGCTGATGAAGCCGATGGCGACCACAGCGCCTACCATCGCCTGTCTCCCGAAAATCGGCTTGCGAGAGAACACAGGCACAACCTCGGAGACTGTCGCAAATGCCGGGAAGATGAGAATGTAAACCTCGGGATGCCCGAATATCCAGAAGAAGTGCTGCCACAAAACGGCGGACCCCCCGGCTTGAGTATTGAAGAAGTTGGCTCCAAGATAGCGATCGAACAACAGCATGATCTGGCCCGCTGAGAGAGGCGGCAGAGCCAGGATCACCATCCAGGCATCCACAACCATGACCCAGACAAACAAGGGCATCCTCGATAGTTTCATGCCCTTGCAGCGCATGCAGAATGTGGTGGCGATCACGTTGATGGCGCTTACGATGCTTCCGACGCCGCTCACCAGAATGCCCAGAATCCAATAGTCGGTGCTTGTGCCGCGTGAAAACGCCCGCTCCGTCAGCGGCGCATAGGCAAACCATCCAACATCGGGCGCCGAGCCCGCGCCGAACAATCCGTTCGCGCCGAGGTAGCTGAAATAGAGAAGAATCCCGCCGAACAAAAAAATCCAGTAGCCGAATGCATTCAGCCGCGGAAAGGCCATGTCGCGCGCGCCGATCATCAGCGGTATGAGGTAGTTCGACATTCCGGCGATGATCGGCATTCCCACCAGGAAGACCATCGTGGTGCCGTGCATCGTGAACAGCCGGTTGAACGTATCCGGTCCGACCACGTGGTTTTCGGGAACGATGAGTTGCGCTCGAATGACCATCGCCATGGTCCCGGCGATCAGGAAAAAAATGATGGCCGTCGCCATGTACATCAGGCCAAGCCGCTTGTGATCGACCGTTGCAACCCAGCTATACAGCGCCTCCGACAGGGAGAAGTCGCGCTGCCGCCGCCGGGATTTTTCCAAGGGATAGTCGATAGATGCCATATGGAGTCTTCGTTACTTCAAAGTGCGCAAATACGCTACTACCGAATCCAGTTCCGTGTCGGTCAGATGCATCGCGGGCATGAGGCATCCGGGCTTAATTGCCTGTGGGTCTTTGATCCAGGCGCGCAGATTTTCGGGCGTGTTCGTCAACACCCCCGAAGCCAGATTTTTACGGCTCATGAGGTGCGTTAAATCGGGACCAAATACGCCCGCCGCGGAGGTGCCTCGTACCGTATGGCAGTTGACGCATGAGACCGAGAGAAACGCTTGCTTGTCCGCCGCTACGGCGGGATTGTCGACGGCCGGAAGCCGCTGCTCCGCTACCCATTTATCGAACTCGGGTTTTGGCTGAACGATGACGTGTATCAGCATGTTTGCATGCTGCGTCCCACAGTATTCGGCGCAGTTGCCGATGAAGTCGCCGGCCTCATGGGGATCTATCCACATCTCATTGGCGCGGTTAGGAATGACATCTGTCTTGCCATTCAATCGCGGCACCCAGAAGCTGTGAGCGACGTCTGCGGATTCGAGCTTCAGAAAAGTAGGCTCGGGCTGCGCTCCACCGCTTAACGGCACGTGAAGCTCGTCGGCGGTCGTGATACCGAGACTCGGATAGCGGAACTCCCACCACCACTGATGGCCGATGACCGTCGCATGCAGTGCGTTTGCCGGAGGCTTCGCGTTCTGCACCGAGGCAATCACGCGGGCGCTCACCATAATCAGCACAAACACGATCAATAACGGGATAACCGTCCAGGCTGCTTCAATCTGGTTGCTGCCGTAAACCTGCGGAGGCTCGGCGTCGTTGTCTCCCGGGCGGCGGCGATAACGGATGATGGCATACGTCAGCAGCCCGGCCACTACGGTAAAAATGACCGCGCAGATGATGACGGCCAAAATTGAAACATCGGAGATCTCGCGCGCAGGCGTTGATAGCGGCCGGAATATGTTCTCAATCCGGTGCGCGCCCGGAGCATCGGGTAAAGCCACTCCGGCGCATACCATGGTGAGCACAGTTAATCGACGTATCATCTGCTCTTGTCTTTTGGCCTCCCGCCTAATTCCTCTCATCACGAGCGGAGCCGCAACCCAGATGGATTCACAAATAGGTAAGACTATTTTGGGTTGCCCATCGTTGAGAATCTAATTCTTCCTCAGGTTTGCGCACTCACCAATTAAACGCGACGAACCTGAGCCGGTCAAGGGAAATCGATGCAGCCGCAAATTCAGAGATGCCGTCGCATAGGGAGAGTGTTTCAACAATAACTCTGTTACCGAAGATCGGAACCCCATACGATGTTGTCGTCGCTTTTTTACGGCGCCCGCGCCAGACCTGTTAGGCGCGCCCACTGGGTTCAATCCAGGTGAAATACTTCTTCGAGCCGTAAAAAGCCTTCATCGGGACGACGCGTATCTAAATTGGCGAAATATCCCGCCATTTCGCGCTGCCACCGAACATTAATATCCTTGGATGCCATACCGCGTAGAGATTGTGCCAGACCGTCTGTTTCCAGATAGCCGACCAATAGCCCATCGTGGCGCAAAAACAATGAATAGTTGCGCCAGCCCGTTTCTCGCAAAGCGTTGAGCATCTCAGGCCACACCTCACGGTGCCGCGCCTTGTACTCGTCCAGGCGATCGGGTTTTACCTGAAGCAGGAAACACACACGCTCCATAAGCTTCGGCGCCATTCGCTTGCGATACAAACCTGCAAGCGGCCTACTAACTCGACAAAGTAACTATCTTAGCAGCCCCGTGGAGCAGGTCGGCCGCATGCGGCAAAGCGGTTGCCGCCTTCTTGACGGGCCAAGCAGTTAGTGCAGTCCTTGGACCAGGATGCGGCGGCTTGATTCGCCCGTAGCAGCGATCACGATCTCAATCCGATCTTGCGGCAGCAGTTGCGGGAACCGTTCGCCCCACTCGACCAATAGCAGCGCCGGCTGATCGAGCAAGTCTTCAAAGCCGAAGCCTCGCACTTCTTCAGCCGAATCCAGTCGGTAGAGGTCCACATGATAGACGCGGACAGGCTCACCATACTCGTGAACGATCGTGTAAGTCGGACTCGATACGTCATCCGCGCCGGCGGCGCCCAAGCCTTCGACAATGCCTTTCACCAGCGTCGTCTTCCCCGCGCCGAGCTCGCCTGTCAGCAGCACTAAGGCGCGTGCGGGAAGTCTTTGCGCCAGAATGTGGCCAATTTTCCGCGTTTCCTCCTCGGAATGCGTTTCAAACTGCAGCACGGCACTTCTTCATGGCCGCAGGCAGATAACGCAGAAGGTCTGTGGCAACCACCGGCTGTTCGCCGAGTTCCTCGGCAGCCAGTTCTCCAGCGCGTCCATGCAGCCAGACCGCGGCGGCTACGGCGCGCTTCCAATCTCCCGGAAATTGCGCAGCCAGGCCCCCAATCATACCTGTGAGAATGTCCCCTGTGCCGCCCGTCGCGAGAGCCGGGCTCCCGGTCGGATTCACCCAGGTGTCTCCATCGGCGAGGGCGATTATCGTGCGGTCGCCTTTCAGCACAACTGTTGCGCCCGATCGTTGAGCGAGTTCTTCCGCAAGCTCGAGGCGCCCTGCCTGTACTTCCTTCGCGGACTTTCCGGTCAGGCGTCCCATCTCGCCAGGGTGGGGTGTCAGGATGCGGGTTCTGCTCGTTTTCAGATTGCCGCCGGCGAGCGCGTTAAGTCCATCGGCGTCCACCACGATAGGCTGTTCGACATGCTCGTAAAGGCCGCGGATCAACTCGACCGTTTCCGGATCGGTGCCAAGCCCGGGGCCCAGCGCAAGCAGCGTCTTGTTCTTCAGCAGAACTTCTATTTTTTCTCGAGCCGCTTTGGCGACGTTGCCCGTTTTCGTTTGCGGCAATGGCTCCGTCATCAGTTCCGGTGAAGCACCGGCGATAGTGGGAATAGCGCTCTCAGCCGACGCCACCGTGACAAGGCCGGCGCCGATTCGGAGAGCGGCAAGGCCTGTCATTGCTGGGGCTCCGGTCTTGCCGACCGATCCCGCGACAACCAGCACATGACCGTACATGCCCTTGTTTGAATTACGCGTTCGAGGGCCGAATAATGGGGCGATATCTCCTGGGGTCGTCAGCCGTAGTTTGTATTGGTCGTTCTCCTCGCACAATTCGTCGGGGGTCCCAATCGGGAAAGCCGCCAGGCGTCCCATGGCTTCGTAGGATGGCGATAGCGCCTGGCTACGCTTCATGGCTGTGAAAGTGACAGTATGTTGAGCGTGTACAAATTCCCCTTTGACTGTAAGTTCGTCAGTCGGGAATCCGGATGGGATATCAACCGCCACCTTCAAGGCGTGTGGGAACCGAGTGTTGACGGCGCGGATGGCGTCGAGCGCCGCACCCTGGGCCGCCCCTTTGATGGCGGTTCCGAGCACCGCGTCAACGACCAGCGTCGCTTGTAAAGCCTGTTCCGGAATGTTCG
>JAICLJ010000207.1 GCA_025927575.1 Bryobacteraceae bacterium
CAGGCCATTTTCCAGCAAGGCCAGCCCGCGGCCATGTTTTACACCGACGACATGCAGGCCGATTACGAGCGTATGAAAGCGCACGGCGCTCAGTTCACCATGCCGCCAACGGATGTGACGGCCTCGAAGATCGCCATGCTGAACGACACCTGCGGCAATCTCATTCAGGTCGTGCAGCTCGTGCGCTGGTAGGGCGGAGAAGAAGATGACCGATCGCAAGCAGTACACGCCCGGTCCCGCCAGCGGGGCGCAGGTAAAAAAGGACGGAGAGAAGTGGACACTCGTTCTCGTTAGAGAGCTGCGCCACTCGCCTGAAAAAGTCTGGCAGGCTCTTACGGAGCCGACGCAACTGCGCGAGTGGGCGCCCTTTGAGGCCGATAGAAACCTGGGTACTGTTGGAAACGCGGTGAAGCTCACCACTGTGGGAGCGCCCGGGCCGCGCGTTACCGAAACAAAGGTAACGCGAGCCGATGCCCCCAGGTTGCTTGAGTACGGCTGGGGTGGCAACAATATGCGGTGGGAACTCGAAGCTCACAGTGGCGGCACGCGCCTAACGCTGTGGACCAGTATCGATCGCCGCTTCGTCTCGTGGGGCGCCGCGGGTTGGCACATTTGTTTCGATGTTCTGGACCGCCTTCTCAGCGGAAGTCCCATCGGCCGCATTGCCGGGCCCGAGGTCATACACTTCGACGGCTGGCAGAGGTTGAACGCCGAGTACGCAAAGCAGTTCGGTATGCAAAACCAATAGCAAAGGAGAATTTGCATATGAGTAACGCCGCCAAGCGTTCGATTATTCGGTGGATTCACATCGTCTTGGGCATTCCGATAGCCGGTTACATTTACAGTCCGTTTGACCAAATTCCAAACTACGCCCCCGCTACTCGGTTTGTCTTCGTTCCTGCACTGGTCCTTTCGGGCTTATGGATGTGGAAAGGCCATGTCGTTCGGCGACTCTTTTCGAAAGGATCGCCCCAACAAGATACTGCCCAGAAGAGGCTTCCGCTTGCAGAAGCTTCGCGGCTAAAATAGCTGAGAATTTGGAGTGATACATGAAAAAGCCCGTCCCGGTGGAATCTGCCTCTGCGTTAATTGACGAGAGAATCAAAGAGCTAGGGGACTGGCGCGGGGAGACGCTCGCGAAAGCGCGCAAAGTCATCCACGAGGCAGACCCGGAGATCGTTGAGGAGTGGAAGTGGATGGGCACTCCCATCTGGTCCCACAGCGGCATCGTGTGCACAGGAGAGACGTACAAGAACATCGTCAAAATGACGTTTGCGAAGGGAGCCGCATTGAAGGATCCTTCCGGTCTGTTCAACTCCAGCCTCGGCGGGAATGTCAGGCGCGCCATCGACATCCACGAAGGCGACAAAATCGATGAGGCGGCCTTAAAGGATCTCATCCGCGCCGCAGTGGCGCTCAATTTGAGCAAGAGCAAGCCGACGCTTCGGCGAGAGAGCAGCAAGCGGGCCGGCTAGCTTGGTCGCCGTTCCGGCCCTATTCCGGAAAGATCGGCGACAGCGCAGGATTCGCGCCAGCCCGAAGGAAACCGTGTGTTTTAACTGGCACTTGCATCCCGCCATTATCTCCCTCGCCTGCCTCGATGAATGCTTCGAAGAGCATTGCATACAAACCTTGTCGACGAACCAATCTTTTCTGCCGCGCAAGGAGGAATCCAAAGCGAAACGGCGAATACCGCTCTGCTTCCGATAAGAATGCAGCCGAAAAAAAGTCCTGCGAGTTAGCCACGGCCCCAATGATGAGCGATCGCCAACTCTTCTTCAGCAGCTCCTTCAGGACCTTGGATCCATTCGGCAAGCGATCCATCCGGGTTCCCACCGTCTCACTGAAACTCAAGAGTTGAATTGCAAGCTCATCCAGAGGCTTACCGGATGCGGCCCCCCGTGAAAACAGTGTGGCTGAACCTCGCCGCATATCCTCGCATATGTCCTGCAAATCGTCTCCCAGTTGAAGCAGCACGCCCCACTCGAACGCAAATCGGCTTTCTTCTTCGCTCAGTTGCCCATAAGCCAAGCAAGCGTCGGCGAGCACGGAACTGCCGCCCTTTCCGCAGCTCACTCGCAACACGTCAATATCTCCGCTATGGCTCCTGCCGGTCGTTTGCAATTGAATACTGTGTTCCTGCGCTCGATGAATCGCCAGCAGGCAATCGTACACATGCGGATAGGACGCTCTAGGATATTGCCCTTCGATCACGCCAATCAGTGTGTGTAGGGCTGTCTCCTGTTTGTTAGCCGCAAAAAAGTCTTCACCTTGCAACAAACGGCGGAACCGCTCACTGAATTGGAGCTTTGCTTCAGTTGATATTTCCTCTTGATCGAGATAATTGTCGCTATATGGATACAGCAAGCTATATCCCAGGATCGACGGCGTAAGCGCCATAGGCGCTCCGAGTAGCGGCTGCAATCCACAGGCGGTCCATGCGTTCCGGCACGCCTGAATGATATCGGCCATGCTCAAGTCCGCATCGAAGCATCTCGCCCACCGCGCCAGCTTGGCGCCCACGGGCACGAACTCGTCCGTGAGGATCTTAATCGTTTCTCCCTCAAGCTCTAGCGCCGTAGCAGAGAACCGTGCAAACGATGACACCAGCCGATTGTGCGTCTGGTTACGTTCCGCTTTGGTCCAAGGGGCTCGCCTTGCCTCGTACTCAACAGTTTCAAGCTCATCGTCGTACGCCTGCTCGCGTTGCCGCTGTTCTTTCGGGCTATATAGCCGGCCAACCTGCCGCCATTGTGAAGGACTGCGATTCCAAACATCAATGGTCTGAGTAACCTGGCTCTCTACCCAAGCCCAGTCGTAGATCTGCTTCATCCACTTAGGATTACGGAGATCCCAGAAGCTTTGTTCTGCATAAGTGTGCCTGGCAGTACTGCGTCATCGCCCGGTTTGGCGGTTGACGCCACCATGGGGAATTCGATCGTTGGCCAGATTGCGATTTGGAAATATGGGATTATGAACCGGGAACGGCGCCGGTAACCCGGGCTTTTAAAGGTAATGAATTAGTAAAGCTTCGTTACCCTTTTCATTGAACAGAAGTTCGTCCACTCCCCGTTCGGCGATCATAAGGCCGTAGCCGCCGGGTCGCATTCCGTGGGAACTGCGGTATTCAAGATGGCTGAATGGTTGACCAGTCGGATTTGCCGAAGCCGCGTGCGGTATGTCATCACGTTGAAATCCTCCCCCTTCGTCACCGATCCGCAGCAAAATCATACGGCTTGTTCGCACGTACCCGACGCAGATTCGTTTCTTCGAATCGAAGCCGCACCCGTGCTCCATCGCGTTCGTTAGAATTTCCCGCAAGGCGATGGAAATCCTCTCGCGAATGTGCTCGGCCAGATCACACATCAAGTTGTCGACCAACTCCAGAATGCATTCCCCAAGTCTCGGCTCACAATCGAAGCGCAGGCTGATCCAGTTCGGTGTGGTGGATAGTACTTCGATGTGACCGTCCACGCCGGGCGACGCCAGCAGTGCGTTCAGCAGCCGAGTAATCTCCTCCTTGCCTGGAGTGTTTTTCCTGTCCATGCGCCGTCTTCGCCGGCTAAGCGGCTTGCTGCTCCATCATACCGGCACGGGGGTGCCGCATGGTGCTCGCCAGCAGGCAGATTAGTCCTTGGATCTCGAATGCCGTTTCGTTGCGACGGCCATCACCGTCTCAAAATGAGGCGCTTCTTCTTCGCGGCGCACAACGGCGATATCGGCAGAAGAAAAATGTGCGTTTGCAAGCATTTGGCTTAAATGTACTTGGGAGAAGCCAAGCCACACATCGGCATAGAGTTCGCGCGCCTGCTCAAAACTGTGCTGTAAAAGGTCGAGAATGACAATACGGCCGCCCGGTCTCAGAATCCGCCAAGCCTCCTCCACTGCCTTCTGCGGATGCAGCGCGTGGTGAAGGCTCTGGTGCAACAGCGCGATGTCGGCCTCTTCGTCCGCGAGCGGCAGTTCTTCGAGGTCGCCGTGCCGGTATTCTACATTTTCGACGCCGTGGCGCTTAGCGGTTTCTCTGCCATACTCAACCATCTTCTCCGAGCTGTCCACAGCGATTACGCGTTCCGCTCTCTGCGCCAGCATGAGAGAAAGCGTGCCTTCACCGGCGCCCAAATCGGCGATCACGAGCGGCTGCAACAACCGGAGCAGCACCTCGGCCAACGCCTTCCAGCTTCGTCCCGGAACGTAATTGCGCCCAAAACGACCGGCGAGATCATCGAAATAGCCGCGCAATTTATCTTTGCGCCGCCCAAGCGCCAGATGCAGTGCCGCATCGTCGTTTGCGGCCTCACGAATTTCCGCTGCGCTGCGCCGCAGCACCTCGGCCAGAATGCCGTCAGTCCCCGGGGGCACTACTAAGCGGTAAAGGCTCTTCTGGCCGGCGCGCCGTACCTCCACGAATCCGCCCTGTTTCAATTGGGAAAGCTGCATGGAAATGCGGCTCTGGCCCATGCCGAGAATTTCCTGAAGCTCCGCCACGCTGAGTTCCTCGCGTTCGAGGAGTCGCAGAATACGAACTCGCCCCTCGTCGCCCAGCACGCGAAACGATCTCAAAAATTCTGGCATTTAAGCCTAGGTTATCAAGGAATCATGATTGATTGATATATGTGCTATGCTGGTCCCTGGAGAAAATCTGCATGAGCGCTGTCGTCACGGAATCCACATCCGCCGCATACAAAGTCGCCGATATCGGCTTAGCTGACTGGGGAAGAAAAGAAATCTCAATCGCCGAGCACGAGATGCCCGGCTTGATGGCAATCCGAAAGAAATACGCACAAGAGAAGCCGCTGGCGGGCGTCCGGATCACGGGTTCGCTCCACATGACTATCCAGACAGCCGTCTTGATCGAAACGTTAGTCGAACTTGGCGCCAGCGTTCGATGGGCGAGCTGCAATATTTTTTCGACGCAGGACCACGCCGCCGCTGCTATCGCGGCGACGGGCGTGCCGGTTTTTGCATGGAAAGGCGAATCGCTCGAAGATTACTGGTGGTCCACGTACCAGGCGATCAGTCATCCGGACGGCAAGGGGCCTGAACTGGTGGTCGACGATGGCGGCGACGTCACGCTCTTGCTGCACAAGGGCTATGAGTTGGAAGAGGGCAGCAAGTGGGTCGATAGCTCGTCAGGCAGCCATGAAGAGAGGGTCATCAAGGATTTGCTGAAGCGCGTTCACGCCGAGAATCCGCGGCGCTGGCACGAGATTGCGGCGGAATGGAAGGGCGTTTCGGAGGAAACCACCACCGGCGTTCACCGGCTCTACAAGATGCAGCAGGAAGGCAAGCTGCTGGTTCCGGCGATCAACGTGAACGATTCGGTGACGAAATCGAAGTTCGATAACCTTTACGGCTGCCGCGAATCGCTGGCCGACGGCATCAAGCGAGCCACGGACGTGATGATGGCCGGCAAGGTCGCAGTGATCTGCGGTTATGGCGATGTGGGAAAAGGCTCGGCACATTCTTTGCGGGGCATGGGCGCGCGCGTGATCGTGACCGAAATTGATCCGATAAACGCCTTGCAGGCCGCTATGGAAGGCTTCCAGGTAGCGCCCGTCGAGGACACGCTCGGCACTGGCGATATTTACGTTACGTGCACCGGCAATCTCGACATCCTCACGCTGGAGCATATGCAGCGTATGAAGGATCAGGCCATTGTGTGCAACATCGGCCATTTCGATAACGAGATTCAGGTCGACCGGCTGAACGAAGCTGCGGGTGTGGAGCGGACCAATATCAAGCCGCAGGTGGATATGTACACATTTCCGGACGGCCACAGCATTTACCTGCTTGCCGAAGGGCGCCTGGTCAACCTGGGCTGCGCGACGGGCCACCCGAGTTTCGTGATGTCGAACAGCTTCGCTAACCAAACACTCGCCCAAATCGACCTTTGGAAAAATCGAGATAGCTACAAAGTCGGCGTCTACACGCTGCCAAAAAAGCTGGACGAAGAAGTGGCGCGACTGCATCTTGAAAAGATCGGCGCAAAGCTCACAACGCTGACTCCGAAGCAGGCGGATTACATCGGCGTTCCGGTGGAAGGTCCGTTCAAGGCGGAAACCTACCGCTACTAAATCGCTCTCTCGAATGTTTATGATCGGGCCGTGTTCCAACGAGCGCGGCCCGTTTGCTTTGTGTCGATTTGGGTAGATACCCTCCCCGGGTATATCATAGGGGTGGAGGGTATATGGCAGACGAGCTCAATCTCACAATTTACGGGATGTCTTGTGATCATTGCGTCAACCGGGTGAAGGCTGCGCTGAACAAAGTAGCCGGTGTTCAGGTGGAGGACGTGAAGGTCGGATCTGCGCGGGTTTCTTACAATCCGGGGACGACATCGCCTGAACAGATCGCAGCGGCCGTGACAAACGTGGGGTACGACGCGGCGCCCGCAGCGCGCTGAGAAGGACGATAGACGTGTGGCTTCTGCGGTTTCTTCGGACCTTGCCGACGCAATGAGGCTCTGAGTGGATGAAACCTGGATACCGAGCCGCCGCACGAGAGCGTGCGAGTTGTGCGGTTGTCTGAAATTGCTCAGTTGAAGACACCCCGCTGATCGGCTAACGATCCACTCCGTGCTTCCAAGCTCGCATCAACCGTGCGGTTATTTAGGGAAATCAATGCCGGAAACAAAGAGTCTCGCTGAACAGATCAACGCAGCTCCCGAAATATCCAAAGCTGAACGCATGACATTTTCGGTCACAGGAATGACATGCGCCGCTTGTCAATCCTTTGTGCAGCGAGCGCTGGAAAAGCAGCCCGGAGTGGAAGCTGCCGCGGTCAACCTGATGTTGAACAACGCGACTGTTCTCTACCGGCCCGACGCCGTTACTCCCGAGGCGTTGGTCGAAGCGGTTCGCGCGGCCGGTTACGGCGCGGAACTTCCACGGCTCGATCAATCGCTGCTGGAGGAACAGGAAGAGCGGGACCGCGAGCTTGGCCGTGAATACAAGTCGCTCCGGACGAAGGCAATTGTCAGTTTGATTTCCGGAGCCTTCGCGATGGTGCTTTCGATGCCATTAATGATGGCCGGCCATCGCCCGGCAGGCAACCAGGTCGCCGATCCGCTCCTTCACTGGTCGATGGAAACTTTCGACCCCGCGCTCCGGTCAGCCATACCCTCGCTGTACGCCTTCAATCCTACGGTTCTCCGCTACGTACTGTTTTCCCTGACATTCGCCATAATGGCGTGGGCAGGCCGGCATTTCTACGTGAAAGCGTGGTCCGCGGCAAAGCACAAGACCGCGGACATGAATACGCTCATCGCCTTAGGCACGGGCGCAGCGTTTCTGTTTTCAGCAGCTGCCACCATCATGCCCGGTTTCTTTTTGGAGCACGGTGTTGCTCCGGACGTTTATTATGAGGCCGTCATTCTGATCATTGCCCTGGTTCTCTGCGGCAACACGATGGAGGCGCGCGCGAAAGGCCAGACTGCGTCCGCGCTTCGCAAATTGGTACAACTCCAGCCCAAGACAGCGCGCATCATTCAGGGTGAAGTGGAACTCGACATTCCGGTTGAGCAGCTTCAATCCGGAGACATCATTCTGGTTCGGCCCGGTGAGCGCATTGCGGCGGACGGCGAGGTCGTATCGGGCGCAAGCAGCGTCGACGAATCGATGCTGACAGGCGAGAACCTGCCAATTGATAAGGCCGCGGGCCATCGGGTGGTGGGCGGCTCCACGAATAAGAGCGGCGCTCTCCGCTACAAGGCCACCACACTAGGCGCCGAGAGCACGCTATCGCATATTGTTCGTCTGCTTCGCGATGCTCAGGGCTCACGCGCGCCGATTCAAAAGATTGCCGACCGGATCAGCAGCATCTTCGTGCCAACCGTCGTAGCTTTGGCGGTGTTGACGTTCCTCTTTTGGTTCCTTCTCGCTCAGGATGCGCCTGTTGTTCGAGCTTTCGCAGCCGCGGTCACGGTGCTGATTATTGCCTGCCCCTGCGCGATGGGGCTCGCTGTGCCCACGGCCGTGATGGTCGCGACAGGCCGCGGGGCAAATCACGGGATACTCATCAAGGGCGGGGAAGCG
>JAICLJ010000167.1 GCA_025927575.1 Bryobacteraceae bacterium
AACTTGAGACGTCGGCGCCTTCACAATTTGAACCATCGTTCGTCCTGAAAAGCGGGTCGCTTCCCCTGGTCCTACGGAAGCGCTCCTGGATGTGTTCGGGCGTGATGGTCCAGCCGTCTGAAGCTTGATGGCAAGTGCTGCAGGCGCGGCCATTTGTGCCCAAAGAGTGAAAGAACGGGTTATCTGTCTCGAAAGTGGGGGCTGTGGCGGCCGTACTAAACTCCCCGGATGGGTCAGGGAAGACAAGCTGCTCCAGGATCTTCTTTTCGTGCGCTCCTGCAACAACTGAAAATGTGACGATCGTGGCAATCGTCGCGGCGAGAAACCTACTCATCAACTTCCTCCGAGCGTCAGAGATCTATTGAGGCGAAATGATTGGAAGAGCAAGCACGTTACGGTCCATTATGGATGCTTCTTCAACGTTGTCAAGTTCGTGAACAACCTTACGGTTTCTCATCTCGCTGCTTTTCTATGTTGTCAGGCCGAAGGAAGCGCAACTAAGCCGGTTGTCTCCGCGGAATAGGAACTGACTGCGACTTGCTCCATAGTGATGATCGACGGGGGATTGGCGCCATCCTATAGCGAGGCCCAAAGTCGGTCATATGGCCGCGCGGTTCCGGCGCGAGTCCAGTTGAGAGTTCGTAAGGTCCCGGCTCACAGTTGGTCCTTGGCTTGCCCCAAGGGCGAGCGGTTCATTCGTTAAGCGGATAGTTAATCGGTTATTATCTTTTACTGCGAGGGTGCCATCACGGAAGATCGCCAGGCGAAAGTCGTTTGGCCGGATAAGTCGCGAGAATTCGTGAGAGCTAATTGACGCAAACTTCAGTTCAACTTTTTTCTGTTTACAAATCAGTCATTTACGATATACGCGGTTCCCCGGCAATGCTATGGTGTCTCCAAGTCGAGCCAGTACTGCTCGGCTTTGCGATGGGGTCGTGCTACGCAGATCCTCATAGCCGACCCTATGGGAAGCGCGTGCGACTTTCGGGCGCCCGCTTCCCACGCAAATTCTTAGGAGACCCTCATGTCCACCGCCGCTCAGATCGCCGCCAACCTGGCGAATGCCCAGGGCATCCACCGGGCCCAAATCCGAAGAAGGGAAGAGCCGCTCGTCCCTGAATGCACTCAAGACCGGCCTCACCGGGCGCACCGTTCTCCTGCCGGGTGAAGAAGCCAGAGCCTATCAGGACCACGTATGCCGCTTCATCGACGAGTTCGAGCCCGCTACGGCTCGCGAAGAAGAATTAGTGCAATCGCTGGCCGATTCCCGTTGGCGCCTGCTGCGCATTCCGGCGCTCGAAGCCAATCTCTATGCCCTTGGTCAACTCGAATTCGGCGAGAAGTTCAGCGCCGAAGCCGATTCCGTTTCCGTCGGACTCATCCAGGCGCACACCTTCCTCACTTGTCAGAAGCAATTCAATAGTCTGGTCATTCAGGAAGCCCGTCTGTTCCGCCGCTTCGAAAAGGAAATGAAGGAGTTGAAGGAGCTGCAGGCTGAGCGTTTCGACCGCGAAGGGCAGGAACTCGACGAAGCCGCCCGCAGCTATCTCTCAGCCAAACAAGAAAACAAACCCTTCGATCCTATCGAGTTTGGCTTCGAATTTTCAACTGAAGAAATCGAGCGCCATATCCAGCGCCGCGCTGCCTTCGCCTCTCCGGCACGCCTCCCAAAAGCAGCGTGAAACGAGCTTGCATCTTCCGTGGCAAGGGCTTTCAGTCTGCCGCCTCGACACTCAAAGACCTCATGCGCGGCGCCGCGTTCGCCCTGCGCTACCTCACAGGGGCGGTCGCGCTCTCTTCATCTGTGCCGCCATTTGTGTCCGTCCGTGGTAATCGGCCCATCCGATCGGCGTGCTGTTGAACTTCGGGTCGCAAATGTTGACGGTGGCGCCATGGTCCAGCAAATACTCAACTATCGGAATTCGCTGAGCTTCAATCGCTTCAGCATCTGCCGCCTTACCCCCGGAGATGTTCGTCAACCAGTGCAGAATGGTGAGGTCTACGTCCAATCCGGGCACGAATGCGTTGATATCGGCGCCTTTACGAATCAGGAAGTCTGCCGCTTCCAACTTGCCATTCATGCAGCCAAAGAACAACGCCTGGCTAAGTACGTTTTCTCTGGTTCGCTCACAGCGAAAACGGTCTTCGTAGGGGTCGCCTAAACGGCCGGCATGGCTCGGATCGATCAATCCATCCGCTCCAAAGTAACTTTCCATCTCAGCCAGCCTGCCAAGGCCCGCCGCGAAGCGCAGGTCCGCCTGCGCGCCATGCCGCGCCAGTTGCTCGGCAATGGCGGCGAAGCCGAAATAAAGCGCGTATGCCATCGGTGCGCCCCTGCCGGCGGGGCCATCCGCCAGCGCGCCGCCTTCGAGCAGCGCTCTCACTACGCCCGCCGCGTTGTAGCTAACGGCGCCGGTCAGTGGGAGCCCTCCTTCGATTTCGACATCGGCGCCGGCTCGAATCAGCGCTTGAGCGATTTCATAATCGTTTCCGCTGCGGTTCGTACCAGTAAACACGCCTTCCGACGTGCAAAACAGAGGAACGGAATCGTTTGGGATCGAACCGTGCCGTCGATTCGCTCCCACCCAACGTGGATTCGCGGCAGCGGGTTCGGCTGCGAGCAGAGTTTCCAGCTCTTTCAATTTGCCTGCTTTCGCCGCTTGAATGACTCGCTTAACCTCGGGGGCGAGATCCAGGTAGCTTTCAAATTTATCCCAGAGTGCGTATCCTTCAGCATTCGCCACGACAAGCCGCGCGTCCTCTTCCGACAGAGTCGTTGCACCCGGCGTATAGTTCGCAAATCGTTCTTTCGTGTGGACGCATCGCAGGAGTCGCTCTCTCGTCGCCTCGTCCGCTGCGGCAAACGTTGAGCGTAGCCGCTTCACTTGCTGCTCCACATCTTCAAGCTGTTCGACATGCTCTTTCAATTTCGGCCAGCTTGCAAACCCGTATTCGCGGGCGATTACAAACTGCGCGTCCGCAAGAGCGAACTTCTTGTCGCGTTCGCCGGCGCCAGGCTTGAACCGCGAATGAGCTTCTTCGAACCGTGCAGCGGCCTGCTCGTCGCCGTTGTTCCTCTTCGTCAATAATTCTTTCGCCTGATGCCGCAAATGCGTCAAGCTGGGGCGTAAGGGTAGTGTCTTATTAATCACGAACGTCCTTCCTTATACGCCCGGTGTCCGCATCTATCAGGCTGAAAGAGGTTCGTAAAAACGAATCTGCTGTTCTCTTCTGAGTGGACTAAGTCCTTTCCGCGGACCGGAAGCGCCTCAAGCGCTTTGCCTAATTTATCAGAATTGTTTTCCTACTGATGTGAAAGCATAGTCGCGGTATGGATCTTGTCTATCGCTTCAATAAAGAGCGCTGGGATTTGCTGGCAAAGGCGAACGCTCTCTTTAGCCGTCCCTGGCTCGGTCTGACCAAAGAGAGCGCACTCGAACGGATCGATCCGTCCGGACGGCTCGGCAGTTTACAAGGGAAGGATGTCCTGTGCCTCGCAGGCGGCGGCGGCCAACAGTCGGCAGCCTTCGCGCTCAACGGCGCTCGCGTAACCGTGTTCGATATCTCGCAAGAGCAATTGGATCGGGATCGTGAGGCGGCCCGTTACTATGGCTACAACATATCGGAGTTGCAGGGAGACATGCGGAACCTTGCGACTTTCGAAGCGGCTGCTTTCGACATCGTGAGCCAACCGTATTCACTTAACTTTGTTCCGGATTGTCGCGAGGTTTTCCATCAAGTAGCGCGCGTCCTTCGGCAGGGTGGTATTTACTCGTTCTGGGCGGCAAACCCGTTTGCCGCGGGGCTGGGAACACACTCATGGAATGGACACGCGTATGAAGTGATGCTGCCCTATGAGCAGGGCGTCGAGCTTGAATATCAAGATGAATCGTGGGTGTTTCCGGCTGAATCGGAAGAGCCTCATCCAAGCGGTCCGCGTGAGTATCGTCAGCTTCTGAGCGCACTGCTGAATGGCCTTATCGAATCCGGTTTTGTTCTGCTGCACGTCGAAGAAGAAGCAGGGCATCCGCCGGTTGCCGATCCTGTTCCGGGGACCTGGGATCATTTCACCTCCGTGATGCCGCCATGGCTGAGCTTTTGGGCACAGCTTCAAAAGAAATAAAGAAACGGCGTTCCGCAGTCGTGGCGCACCTTCCCGCGATACAACAGGAAAGGAGAGGGCAGATATGAAGATTCTGGTGGTTGGAGCGGGAGCCGTTGGCGGTTATTTCGGTGGAAGGCTACTTGAAGCGAAGCGCGATGTTACATTCCTGGTTCGACAGCTTCGTGCCAAACAGCTAGCCAAAACGGGACTTTCAATTCGGAGCCCTTTCGGCAACGCGCATCTGCCCACGCCGCCAACCATCACGAGTGAAGACTTGAGCAATTCGTTCGACCTCATCCTTCTCAGTTGCAAAGCTCAGGATGTAGAGGGCGCCATTCAGTCGTTTGCGCCCGCGGTCGGGACCGATACGGCCATCTTGCCGCTGCTAAACGGTATGCGTCATCTGGATGATCTCGACGCGCAGTTTGGAGAAAATCGCGTACTCGGAGGTACGTGTTTTATCTCTGCAACCCGAGATGAAGAGGGTCGGATTATTCATTTCAACGATACGCATCGCCTGTCTTTCGGGGAGCGCGGCGGCTCAAAAACCGCGCGCATACAAAAGATTTCTTCGACGCTATCTAATGCTGGTTTCGAAGCGCATTGCAGCATGCAAATCCTTAGGGATATGTGGGAAAAGTGGATCTTTATCGCTACGTTCGCAGGGATCACCTGTCTGATGCGCGGCTCCATCGGAGATATTGTTGCTGCCGGGGCGAGCGACCTGACCCGTAAGCTTCTCGAAGAGTGCGCCGCGATCGCCGGTGCGCAAGGACTCCCGCTTGGACCTGATGCCATGAGGAAAAACGATAAGTTTTTGACGAAAGCAGGTTCACCATTGAAAGCTTCCATGCTTCGACATATCGAAACACATGCTGCGGTAGAAGCCGGCCATATCATCGGAGATTTGCTGCGGCGCGGCAATGAACAAAGTATTCCGAGTCCACTCCTGGAGATCGCTTACGGCCATCTCAGGTGTTATGAGGCTCGACGAGCGCGAGAGGAGGCGGAGGAAAGGAAATTTATAAAAGAGACGCGCTCAGTTGGCTTTTCGCGCGAGTGAGTCGCGGCCGCCGGTTAGCCATTCCAAATTGAACTTTGCCAGCACCAGCCGTTCGTGAGGAGATCGGCCGGCTTCATAGAAACACCAGATAATTCCATTTGGCGAAACTGCCAAATCCGAATAGCCAGAGGGGCCGGGTTCCAGCGCCCGTTTAACTGGCCAGGTTTTGGCCTCGTCGTAACTCAGACGGACGGTGAGATTGCGGCGATCCTTGCTTGCGATCGGCTTTCCATCCGAGCGCGCCAGATTATCCGGGTTCGCAAATAGAATCCAGTTTCTGCTGCTATCTCGTTTCGAAGATAGGCGGACAATACTGGCAAAGCAGATCGGATCAGGCAAGCCCGGCTGAAACTCGGGCTTGCTCCAATGGTGAGCGCCGTCCTTGCTGGCCACGACTAGCCGCTCATTTCGGGGCGACGCCGTTCGAACGTTCAACAGCACGCGCCCATCAGCAAGCTGCACAGCCGACGTCTCATTAGGATCGGGCGTGTCGGGAGTGTTTGAGACGGCGATATCGCCGCGTCGCCACGTTTTGCCGTCGTCATCGCTATAGATCGTGGAGTCTACGGATGGTTGATGGCCATTTCCTTCCGTGCCAAGCGCAAGCCAGACCGGAACGAGCAGTCGGCCACTTTCAAGTTGGATTCCGTGGCCGGGACCGGTTGCTGCGACGCGCCATTGGTATTGCGGACGGTAGGCGTCAAGAGTAGAGGTGATGTCCACTGGAGTAGAGAACGTCAGGCCGTCGTCCTCGCTCCGCATATAAAATACCCGCATATAATCGCGGCAGAACAGGAAGTGGACCGTCCCATTTTTGTCCGCGATCGCGACTGGATTGTTATACGTCAAATCGTCTGCGTTGCCCTGTTTTCTTTCGATTGCGACTCGGCTTCGAGGCAGCGGTGGAACATGCGCCATCACACGCTGTGGCGAGAAAGTTTTGCCGTTATCGGTACTGCGGCGCATCACAATGTCGATCGTGTCCCAGTCTCCGCCGGTATAGCGTCGAGCCTCTGCATACGCCAGAATGGTTCCGCGCGCTGTGACGACAATTCCGGGAATGCGATACACCTTATAGCCGCCTTGACCGGCTTGCCACAGATCTGTCTTTTCCAGCAGCGGCTCCGCGCAGAAGGCGGCGGAAGCCGCCAACAAGCCATGGCATAGCGCGAGCGCAATGAATCGTCTCGCCTGCATAGGCTATTGCAAATCGGAATCGTTTCGGCTTACATGCGATTTCGACCGGAACTTCCGAATGCGATGGAATGTAAGGTAATTGGCGTCGTGCGCGCGAGGCGGACCGCCAAAGTCATCGTCGAAGGCCGTTCGCGATGCCGCGACAATATCGTCGCCGTCGAACTGCCAATCGACGTATTGGAAGCCATACTTCTGAGGATCATCGTGTGAAAGGATAATCCGTTCAATCTTCCACTGATGCAAGTCCTTGGATGACATCAGTGCCAGCGTATTTCGCACCGAAGCAGGATTCGTCGCCGAAAGAGGATATTTGTCTAGTGCCGGATTGCTAAGTGTCCAATAGCGGCGCCTTCTTTTGTCGTAGCGGATTGTGAATTTTTTGCTGCCGCCCGGAAAATCGACTAATCCCTGGAAATGGAGTTGTTGGTTCGTTTCCTTCAATATTGCGGCGCTCTCTATGTTGTTAACGCGGAGAATATCCAGCACCGAACCGTCGGGCGCAACGACCGCATTCCCCTCCAGCCAGGTGGTTCCTTTCTCTGCCGCGGATGGATACGGCAAACGCGGTGTCCTCGTCCAACTCTCGGCCTGAAGCAGGTTGGCGTCGCTGGGCGCCGACATCAGAAACGCCTGGAAGTGCCCCCATGGCCCCGGTGGATGATACTCAAACGCCCGCCAGATCCGGCCATCTTTCTCCACTATCGGCACGGGCGCCGTATGGTAGTTGGCGTCCGGAGTGAGAAAGGACGTCTCGCTCCAGGTGAGTCCGCCGTCTTGCGAGCGCCGGATCACGATTCTGCCATATTCGCAACTTGTGCCCATCAAATATAAATCGTGGCGGACAATGAACAGGTTCGACCAGAATTGATCTTTCAGTTCCGCCGTCTGTTTCCAGGTGACGCCGCGATCCCCGGAGCGAAACACGCGGGTGGTTGCCGAAACGGACTGTCCGGATTTCGGACCGAAGAAATCGTGAGACGCCACATAGTCGCCATCGGGAAGAATCACAATGGACGGCGAACCGATGTAGCGTCCTGTCTTTGCCGGTTCATGATCGATCACGACGCCCGGCGGAGCAGGCGCCGCCAGACTCAGCCATGGCGCAAGAAGGAGCAGCGTTGCCAGGATACGAGTCATAGTTTCTGGGAAATGCAGTTGCGATAGAACGGACACATCACTCTTGCCGTTCCGCCTCACTTGCATGCTCGAAGTGCGAAAGCGCCTCGCGCGCTCTACGGCTGTAGCCATTTATCCAGCCAATCAAATGCTTCTTCCTGCATCGCGATGCTGAACGTATGCGGCTGGTCATAGAATCCGCTTTGAAACCGGGAAGGGGCGCCGGCCTTGTGATAGATCGCTTTAATGTGCTCTACCGCGGTTTTCATGGCGTCAAGCGGATAAAGCTCATCCCGGCTGCACTCCTGCACCATAAACGGTTTCGGCGCTACGCAACCGGCGATGTCCGGCAGGTCCATAAAGCGAGTAAGCCCCGGCAAGAAGTGCATGAAGCTGTGGGTGATGACATGGTTCTCAATCAAAGGCCGTAATGAAGCCATCCACCCTACGGAAACGGCGCACTGGATTCGATCCTCCAATGCAGCCAGGAAGTCGGCTCGATAGCCGCCGAGAGAAATGCCGACGCAGCCGATTCGTTTGGGATCTACTTCCGGACGGCTTACTAAATAATCGACTGTCCGAATATCGTCCCAATGCACAACTCCCTGCCAGGTTGTTCCGGCCCATAGCAGGCTTCTCGCCAACACGCCTTCGCCGTCCCCGGCGTGCTCATTTAAATAGGCGACGTCTTTCGCTGTGTACTTCGAACGATCAGAACCGAGCTTTGCAACGTCCTCCGCCAGCATGCTTCGGCGTTCGCCAAAATAGAAGGCATCGATCGAAATGACGACGTAGCCGCGTTTGCACAAGGCGAGCGATGTAGAACGGCCTTGATAATTTTCGAGCCGATACTGTGTAACTGACGGGTGTTCGCCGTCAGGCATCGGCATCACTTTTTCCTTTCCGTAAACGAACATTCCTCCGTGAGAGTGCAAATCCACGATGGCCGGATGAGGGCTGGTTCTGTTGGTCGGAATTAAGATGTATGCGGTTGTCTGAAACCATGGCGTCGTGGAGAAAAGAACTTTTTCCTGGATGTAGTCGGGGTATTCCCAGCGTTTCAGAACGGTGGGAGCCAGCACTACCTCACCGGGGTTATAGCAGAGAAGCGAGAAGATTTTTGCCCGGGCTTCTTTGCGATAAGCATCAACATCCCGATGTGTGTCTTTCAGGAAAGACAGAGGGTATGTGCCGCGGTTTGCATACTTAACGATCTCGGAATACAATGTGCCGGCGTCGGCGGTGGGATTAGGGTCGCCGATTAAAACATTTCGCTCCTGAAAGTCATCGGGAGCGGGCGCTCCCTCGGCTTTGGGAAGATCGCTGAGTCCTGCGACGCCAAGGGCGCCTAAGACGGCCCGGCGCGTAGGCCCGTCAAATGATGAGGCTGCGTTTTCTTTTGCCACGATTGGTGCTCCGAAGTGTCCGTCACCCCTCAGCGCTGGATGTCCCGTGTCGATGGCGACAGCCCAGGATATCTTACGGCGTTGTGGCTAATCGCTTCAACTGCGGCGCAAGATCCTTTTGCGGAACCACGACCTCAACCAGCGCCGGCACGCCTTTTAACGCTGTTACTTCGGCCAGCACTGTCTGCAGATCCTCCACTTTCTCCGCACGGTATCCCTTTATTCCGAAAGCCTTCGCTAACGCGAGGTAGTCCCATTTCGGAAGCAGATCGAAGGGCGCGAACTCGCCTCCGGGAGTAAACGCGTTAATGTACACGAACGCCTGTTCGATGGCGTAGGCTGTATTGCTGATGACGAAAACGACGGCGTTACAGTGCTCGCGAGCCAGGCTGGAGAGCTCCTGGCAGATCATCATGAAACCGCCGTCGCCCGCAACGACGAACGGCCGTTTGCCGCTGCCGAGGGCCACACCGAGCGCGCAGCCGGTCTCATGTCCCAGCGATCCCCAGGCCGCTTGCGCTACAAAGCTATCCCGCGGCAATCCGAAGCGGTTGCCGAAGACATAAAGAGATGTGCTTTCGCCCAGCACTAGCGCAATCTCATCCAGAAGCCGTTCGTTTTTGAGAAAATCGCAGAGGACACGGAAAAAGACGTTATAGGAGAGCGGGCTATCCTGTTTTGATATCTCTTCAAGATCGAGAGGCGGACTGGGCAGGGAATAGTGATACGGGCTGCCCGACTCTGCCTGAAATTTGGCGAGCAGCGCTTCGAGGAAACTCTTCAGCGTCACGCGCCGGTAATATTGATAACCGATGCGAGTCTCTTCATCGGTCACCTCGATAATTTGTCCGAAACTGGACTTCATGATGTCCAGATAATCGTCGGTGATGATTGTGCCTAACGCAATCGGACAGTCCGTCGCAGCCATTACGGCGCGCGTGAGCGCTGGCGAGGCAGGTCCCGCGTAAGTGCCGATGAACTGTGGTTGACTCTCATCCAGGACCGTTTTGCCGAGGCTGGTGGTGGTGAAATACAAGCCGCTTGCATCGACAATCTGTTGCAACACATCTTGCAGCCCAAAGCGGTGGATTTCGACTCCCGCCCACAGGATGGGCAGGCGTGCGGTCTGGATACGGCTCCAGGCCGCATCCACCGCGGCAGCGAGAGACTCCGGATCGCTTGCGAACTCTACCGGCGTCAGCGTCCCGCGAGGCGGTTCGCAGTGGAGTGTCCAGACGTCGTTCAGTCCCTCAATATATATGGGCCGCCGGTGCGTCAGCATGGCGGTAATGGCGCGGTCGATTTGAGCAGGCGCTGTCCCCGGATCGTCCAAGATCTCCGAAGCCACCGTGACATTCTGGAATACAATCTGATCCGCTCGCAGATCTCCTGTGCTGTGGTGGAAGAGAATTCCTTTCTCGCGCTCGAGCCGCCGGTCGGCGGTCTTTGGACTAGCCGAGACGACGCACACCGGCACACGCTCGACGAAGGAACCGGCCGTGCAATTCAGCAGGCTAAACGTTCCGACGCCGTATTGAACGCAGGCCGCGCCGATGCCTCGATAACGCGCGTATCCATCGGCGGCGTAACCGCAACCCAGCTCGTTGATCGTCGCAACGCGAGTGATGCCGGGTGTTGCGTCCAGGGTCTGGAGAAACGGAGAGGCGTAATCGCCTGGCACTGCGAACATGTGCTCCAGTCCGGCCTGCTTCAATCGCGTAATCAGGTAGCTTGACACCGTTCCGGTAACGCTTGTCAGTCGCTCAGATTTTGTTGGCACTTGTTCAGCCTTCTTCCACTGCCTTCAGGCAATTCGGAGTCATCGAAGCGAGGTTCTTCACGCAGTCCTTGCATTCGATACAGCCTTCGAGTTCGCCGCAGCCGGGACACGGATTCGGCATCAAGGCGTAACCTTTCTCCAGCCAGTTTGGCTGCGCGAGGCCGAAGAAATCCTGAAGCGTCGATTCCGCCGTGTCGAGCGCACCTTCCACCCACCCTTGCCCGTAGGAATAGGCTTCGCCGACAACATAAACGTCCTGGTCGGCGATGGGTTTGCGCAT
>JAICLJ010000189.1 GCA_025927575.1 Bryobacteraceae bacterium
ACGGCGATCACTCCGGCCTTTCCGCGCCGCGAAATTTCTTCGGTAATCGCGTCAATCACTCGTTTCGCTTCGGCGTATTCAATGCTGGGAAGTTGGATCAACGGTTCTCTCCTCTTCAGCACTGTACAAGACGCATAGCCCACCGAGGCCATCGGCTCCGGAGAAATCCGGTCGCAAAGGCTCAAAAATAGGGGACGGACCCCAACTTGTCGGCTCACCCGAGGCATCGAAAACCGATACTCCTCAGCGAGATCCGGTAAACGAATGGCAATCGATGGGGACGGACCCCAAATTGACCGCGCCGTAGGGACGGACCCCACATTGCTGGCCAGCCGACGTGAGTTACCTCGTTGGCATAGCGATACCGTTGCTACGACGGGGAGCCCTGCCACCGCATAAAGTCGCATAATCGACGGTAGACTTCATCGCGCGCACACCGCCCAATGCAATTTCCGGCCTCCATGCGACCATAGAAGTTCCCGAATGCCAGTAGTTCCCGATTCCCTGAACAGCCGAAGTATCGCTATCATCGCTCACGTCGACCACGGCAAAACCACACTTGTGGATGCCATGCTCCGCCAAAGCGGCATATTCCGCGCCAATGAAGAAGTCATCGAGCGCGTGATGGACTCGAACGAACTCGAACGCGAGCGTGGCATCACGATTCTCGCCAAGAATACCGGTGTGCGCTATCACGGTACAAAGATCAACATCGTCGACACACCGGGCCACAGCGATTTTGGCGGCGAGGTCGAGCGCGCCCTGAAGATCGTCGACGGCGTCATGCTGCTGGTTGACGCGAGTGAAGGGCCTCTTCCACAGACCCGCTACGTTCTGATGAAAGCGCTCGAAGCGAAGCTGCCTCCCATTCTCGTCATCAATAAGATCGACCGCCCCGACGCTCGCGTACCGGAGGTCTTGAATGAAGTTTACGATCTCTTCATTGATCTCGACGCGACCGAGGACCAGCTTGATTTCCCCATCATCTATACAAACGCGAGGGCGGGCATCGCGAAGAATTCGATGGAGGAGGAAAGCGATAACCTGCGGCCTCTTTTTGAAGCGATCTTGAAAAATATTCCGCCGCCCCAAGGCGACCCGGACGATGTACTCCAACTCCTGGTTGCGAATCTCGATTACAGCGATTATCTGGGCCGCCTTGCCATTGGCCGCGTGTTCAGCGGCACGCTGCGCCACGGCGATGAAGTTTCCATCTGCAAGATCGGCGGCAGCGTTCACAAAACACGTATCACGAAGCTCTATTCATTCGAAGGCCTAAAGCGCGTTGACGAAACCGTTGCGCGTCCTGGCGATATTCTCGCCATCGCCGGCGTCGAAGGCATCACCATCGGTGAAACCATTAGCAGCGTGGAGACGCCCAAGCCCCTGCCGCCTGTCCACATTGATGAGCCGACGATCGCGATGACGTTCACGATCAACAACTCGCCATTCGCCGGCCGTGAAGGACAGTTTGTCACGTCGCGGAATCTGCGGGACCGGCTCGATAAGGAACTGCTAACAAATGTTTCGATCCGCGTAGAGGAAGCCGGAGGGCCCGACGCGTTCAAAGTCATGGGGCGCGGCGAACTGCAACTGGCTATCCTCATTGAAATGATGCGCCGGGAGAGCTACGAACTGCAGGTCGGCAAGCCGGAAATTCTGACCCGCAAGATCGACGGCGTGGTACACGAACCGCTTGAACTGCTTGTGATCGACTGCCCCGAAGAATTTATCGGAGTCGTCATCGAGAAGATGGGCACGCGCAAAGGCAAAATGAGTAAGATGGTGAACCATGGCTCCGGCCGCGTCCGCCTGGAATTTCACGTGCCATCCCGGGGGCTCATTGGCATCCGCAGCGAAATGCTTACTGACACGAAGGGAACCGCTATCATGAACTCCCTGTTTAGCGGTTACATCGAGTGGCAGGGCGACATTGAAACGCGCCCCACCGGCTCGCTGGTAGCGGATCGGCCGGGCCTCGCGACCGGCTACGCCATC
This sequence comes from Bryobacteraceae bacterium, assembly GCA_025927575.1. Classification (GTDB taxonomy): domain Bacteria; phylum Acidobacteriota; class Terriglobia; order Bryobacterales; family Bryobacteraceae; genus KBS-96. Next base: position 1,999 of record JAICLJ010000189.1, read on the forward strand.
TACAACCTGCAGGAACGCGGCGTCATTTTCATCGAGCCCGCGACTGAGGTTTACGAAGGCATGATCGTCGGCGAGAACTCACGAACGAACGATCTCGACGTGAACATTGTGAAGGAAAAGAAGCTCACGAACATGCGTGCATCGACGTCGGACGATGCGATCCGGCTAATTCCGCCACGCGTCTTGAACCTTGAACAGGCGATCGAATTCATCCGCGAGGACGAATATGTCGAGATCACGCCCAAATCGATCCGATTGCGCAAGAAGATCCTGAAAGCGAACCAGCGCTGACGGACCAAATCTTTCCGGTTTGTCTGCCGTGGTTCTTGCGGTTTCGCTATTGAGACTGCAACTCATCTACAATAACGAGAAAGATTTGCTCCGTGACTAACAACAACGGCCAACCCGCGACGTACGGACAGCACGCCAAGCCCGGCCTGCTGAAGCCGATGCTGACCGACATACAATTCTGGATTCCACTCATCGTACTGGTTGGAGCGTTGGTGCTGCTGCGCTTCGCGGAATAGGATCACTCTGTGGATAAGACATCGGCGATCCCCAAACCGGTTGCACGCGTTCCGCGTTCCCGCCAGCAGAAACTGCAGATCCTGGGCGTGTTCTGCGGCCTTGCCGCGGCCGTCTGGCTGGCCGCCGCGGAGGCGCCAAGCAAGCTCGTCACGGCTTCAGTGTCGCCGTTCGTCATTTCGTTCATGATGGTGCTCGGCGCGTTCGTTTCGCGATGGAGCCTTCCGGCTTTGATTCGCGGCACCTCGGACGTTTTGGTCGACACCCGGAAAGTGCCGCATCTGATTGTCTGGGGCGTTATGGCCGGCTGCCTGTGGGCGGTTGGAAATACGCTCAGCATACTGGCCGTGCGCGACGTGGGCCTCAGTATCGCGTTCCCTCTTTGGAATTGCAACAGCCTGATCGGCATCTTCTGGGGCATCGTTCTTTTCCGCGAGTTGCGCCGGGCGCCCTGGTCGCGCAAAGCCGCGGTCGTTGTGGGAGCCATTGTCATCTCTGCCGGCGCTATCGTGTTATCGCTCGCATCCGGCGCCCAGAGCTCTTCAACGAATCCCACGCGAGGCTTGTTGTCGGCCATCGGCGCTGGCGTTGTTTGGGGATCGATGTACATTCCGTATCGCAAGGCGTATGTCACGGGTATGAACCCGCTTACGTTTCTCACCTATTTCACGGTTGGCGAACTGGGCACGATGACCGCAATTTCAGTCGCCTTTCTCGGCGGCGTTGGGCCGTTCTGGCACGAACTGGTCATCAATGAGCACATCCTGTTCTGGCCTTTTCTCGGCGGTTTGATGTGGGTCGTCGGCGATCTTTTTCAGAACTACGCCACTAAATATGTCGGCATCAGCCGTGGCATTCCCCTTTCGAATACGAATCAGATATGGGGCCTCCTATGGGCGATTCTCGTGTTCGGTGAGTTGCAGGGACAAGGGACCGGCGTTTACTTCAAGGTAATTGGCGGCTCCGTGCTGATGGCCATCGGCGCGGCCGCCGTGGCTTTGTCGTCCGCAACCGGCAGCGAATACGAGAGCTGGAAGGAAGCATCGCAGCGCGAGACGGACCGCTATGGCATCGATCCTGAGTACGTTTCTAACCGGGTCGAAGGAATTGAATCCCCAGGATCCGAAGGCCCGCGCCGGACTTGGTTTGACGGGTTGATCGTCGCGGTGGCGATTCTCGGCTTCGTGGCTCTCGGGTTCCTGGCGCGTGTACCGGCGATCCAAATTCATTGGACCTGGCTGACGAGCCTGGTGGCTGTCATGGTGGCCGTTCTGACCGGCGTGGGCATCGCCCTGGCTCGGATTACCAAATTCAACTAGACCGCGCGGGATATTGACAATTCCAGCGAAACCGCTGTACGCTAAAGGTGATGATGCACACGTGTGCATCAGACGAAAGTCGCGGGTATTCACTTATGTCCACCGGTCAGCTTCCAGTGACGGATTCGCAGAATCCAATGACGAATATTGAAGAATGGGATGACTTCGTCGGTTCCCGTTATCAGGAAGGCAAGTCGGCGGACGAGTTTCGCAACTACGCCGCCGATGCCAATCCGGGAGTGACGGAATTTTATCGGCAGAACCACGCCCATCAGAGCCTGGCTTTCGTGCGCGAAAAGCGCGATCAGTACCTGAAACTGAATCGAGGCAAAAAAAGCATTTGGGAAGCTGCCGACTATCTCAACACGCTCGTGGACGACAGCGACCCCGATACGGATCTGACGCAAATTGAGCACCTGCTGCAAACATCGGAAGCCATCCGACGCGACGGCCATCCGCGGTGGTTTGTGCTCGCCGGCCTGATTCACGATTTAGGTAAAGTTCTGTGCCTTTACGGCGAGCCACAGTGGGCTGTTGTCGGCGACACGTTTCCTGTAGGCTGCGCTTATTCGGATCAGATCGTCTTCCCCGAGTTCTTTGCTGCCAACCCAGACAGCAAGGTTCCGGAATACCAGACGCTTTGCGGCATTTACAAGCCGAATTGCGGGCTCGACAATGTGCTGATGTCGTGGGGCCACGACGAATATATCTACAACGTAACGAAGAATTATATGCCCGAGCCGGCGCAGTACATGCTGCGTTACCACTCGTTCTATGCGGCGCACCGGCACGGAGCCTACCGCCACCTGATGAACAAGCACGATGAAGAGATGTTCGAATGGGTGCGTAAATTCAACCCTTACGATCTCTACTCGAAGGGGTCCGATCGGCCGAGCCTCAAGGAATTGAAGCCGTATTACGAAGATTTGGTCTCGGAATACTTCCCTGCTCAGATCGATTGGTAACATCGCGGGAGCGGCGGTTCCCGGAATGAAGCGGGCCGCTCACCTCGATGGCCGTCTCTATTAAAGACATTGCGCGTCTTGCTGGCGTCTCTCACTCGACGGTATCGAGGGCGCTTCACAACAGCCCTTTGATCTCAGCACACACGGCGGAACGCATTCAACGCATCGCGAAAGAATACGGCTACTCTGCCAGCGCGGTCGCGCGCAGTTTGGTCACCCGTAAAACCTACGCCATCGGCGTTGTGGTAACCAGCATTTCCGATCCGTTTAATGGAGAGGTTGTCGGCGGCATAGAAGAGATCGCCAATAAAGCCGGCTTCTCGATCATCCTTGCGACATCACAGGCAGACCCGGAGCGTGAAATGACGGTCGTGCGCTCGTTTCAGGAACGCCGCGTGGACGGAATACTAGTTGCTTCCTCACGTGTCGGAGCGCTCTATGTGCCCCTGCTATCGGAACTCGGAATCCCGATCGTCCTGCTGAACAACCAGCACCCTAGCGAGTTTGTCTATTCCGTCACCGTGGACAATGTCGACGGCGCTTTGAGCGCCACAAGGCATCTGATTGCTCTGGGCCACAAGAGAATTGCCTACGTCGGCGACCGGCTTGGATTGCAATCGGACAGGGAACGGTACGCAGGATACACGGCGGCTCTGGGCGAGGCGAACCTCCCTGTCCGCCCTGAATTCGTGATCCAAGGCGATGGAAAGCCTCCGGGAGCACGGGATGCAGCCCGCGAACTGCTTGCCCTGCCAGAGCCGCCGACGGCGATTTTCTGCTACAACGATATGTCTGCACTCGGCGTGCTCGAACACGCATCGGAGCGCGGTCTGCAGGTTCCTCGTGACCTCTCGATTGTCGGATTCGACGACCTGTTCTTTACGCCATTTCTCCAGCCTCCGCTTACGAGCGTCCGCCAGCCGAAACGAGAACTTGGACGGCGTGCGATGGAACTGCTCCTCATGCTGCTAACAGGTGGCTCTCCCGAGAAGAGTCTGGAGCTCGAAGGCGAGCTGATCGTTCGGGGCTCTACCGCTCCGCCGTATAACGGAGACTTGCCCGCCTAGTCCGCCGGCGGATGCGGCGCCTCTACAACATACCCGGACACGCTTTATTCCACCCATTCGCCGAGGCGCATCAGGGGTTCGCTGCTGCCGTCCGCGTGGATGCCGTCCACGTCCATTCGGCCCGAACCGATCATCCAATCCACGTGAATCAGGCTGCTGTTCGCGCCCTTGGCCGCCAGTTGCGAAGCGTCGAGAGTATCGCTATCCCGAAGACACGTGCTATACGCTTGCCCGAGCGCGATATGGCTTGCAGCGTTCTCGTCGAAAAGCGTGTTCCAGAACAGGAGCCCACTCTTCGAAATGGGAGAAGAGTGCGGCACTAACGCCACTTCCCCCAGTCTCCTCGCGCCTTCATCCGTTTCGACCATGCGTCGAAGGATCGCCTCTCCGGTTGCCGCCGAGGCTTCTACAATTCGGCCGCCTTCGAAGCGCACGCGAATGTCTTCGATCAGCGTGCCCTGGTAGGAGAGCGGTTTGCTGCTCGCCACGACGCCGTTCACGCGATCTTTATGGGGCGTCGTAAACACCTCTTCCGTTGGCATATTCGGAATGCAGGGAATGCCATTTCTCGCGGTTGTGCCGCCTCCCAGCCAAAGATGGTCGTCGGCGAGTCCAACGCGAAGATCGGTTCCCGGTCCGCGGAAGTGCAGCGCCGAAAACCGCCGTTCGTTCAGGAACTGCGCCCGCTTCTGAAGCTGCGCATCATGATTCCGCCAGTTTTGAACCGCATCGGACGAATCGACACGCGTCACCGCGAAGATCGCAGTCCATAAGCGAGCTACTGCAGTCTGTTCGTCGTCATTTGGAAAAACCTGACGCGCCCATGCGGGAGTGGCGCACGCCACGATGGTCCAGTTAATTTCGTGGCGGGTAATCAGATCAAGAGCCGGGCGGCTGGCTTTCGACAACGCCAGGTTCGCTCTGGCCACTTTGCCGGGGTCTTCGCGAGCGAGCAGCGCTGGATTCGTGCCAGCGATCCCAAGCCGGGCGGCGCCGCTCCGGTAGGCTGCCGCGATCCCATTCTGCAGCCACTCCGCGGCCCGGTCGAAGCTCTCATCCGGCGCATGGTGAAAGCGCATCAAGGTGGCTTCCTCATCGGTAAAGAGCGTTGTTACGAGCGAGGCGCCGGCTTTATAGGCGTGCCCGGTGATGCGGCGAGCAAGCGGTAGCGCATCAAGCGGAGCCGTCATGACGAGCTCTTGGCCACGAGACAATCCCAGTCCGACCCGAACGGCAACTTCCGCCAGGCGATCCAGTCTCTCCTGAAAAACAGCGGGGTCCAGCAAACCGGAGCCGTTCGCTGCGGCGATCCCATTTCCCTTGTGTGCATCTATCGTCATCAACCTCATTATCCCGCCGTACCGATAATGCTCCCGAGCGCCGATATGCCTAAAAGAATCCGATGATGCCGCGAGCATCAGAGGAATAATAAAGATGAGCTTGGTTAAGTTGATCGGTGAGGCAGGAATGACGAACAGAATCGTCGATGCACTATCAGGCGAAGTAGTTTTTTACTCAAATTCGCTGGCGACTGTCACGCGGAACTCCGTGGTGCTACGAGATGCGGAGACTCGCTCTCAGATAATCCTGTCGCTCTCGCGGATAACTCACGTGAAGAAGGTCACAACGACTTACCCGTTTTTGCTCGTCATTGCTACCGCTTCCCTGATCATCGCCTCCGCGGCTGCGGCGTCGCGGGATGGTGGAGGAGCAGAAGCCGGCATACCGTTTGCCGTTCTAGGTTTTCTCTTGCTCGCCGGATACTTCGTGTCCCGGCGGGGATCTGTATCGTTCGTCGCCGGTTCGGAGATCGTCGAAACGATCGCCGGCACTCCAGCGGATGCTGTTGCGTTAATAGCCGCCATCACCTCAGTTCAGACCGCCGCCGGCGAAGAACAGGTTGTGTGGTCATCTGTTTCCGATGGTCGTTGACCCGCGGGCTGACCCGCGGCGTCTCCGTTTCCAGGCTGCCTTCATGAATAGCCGCATTGCCGGCGCCGGCGATGGCTCCTCGTCACTGGCGTATGATGCCGGAAGGAACCCAGGAGAATTAAATGCGCCTTTACTCCATAATTATGCTTGCGATTACGTTCGCGGCAGCACCGGCTCTATGGGGCGCGACGCCGTCACCTGCTCTGCTTGTTCTGAATAAGGAAGGATCGCTTGCCATCGTCGACCCTGCAACCGGCGCGGTCACCGGGCGAGTACCCACCGGAAGTGAACCTCACGAAGTAGCTGCTTCCAGCGATGGAAAGCTCGCCTTCACCAGCAACTATGGCTCGTCTCAGCCTGGAATGGAGGGGCACACGATCTCCGTCATTGATCTCGAGGCTCAGAAGGAAATTCACCGCGTCGATCTGACTCCCTTGAAGCGACCGCACGGCCTGTATTTTGCGGAGGGCAAGCTCTACTTCACAGTCGAAGCGAATAAAGCGATCGGACGCTACGATCCTGTAAAGAATCAAGTCGACTGGGTGCTCGGAACCGGGCAAAACACCACGCACATGGTCCATCTGAGCAAAGACGGCTCGATGATCTTTACCGCGAATATCGGCTCGGGCTCCATCAGTATTTTCGAGCGGAGCAGCGGGCGAGATAGCTGGAATCAAGTTGTGATCCCCGTAGGAAAGGACCCCGAAGGATTCGACGTCACACCCGATGGAAAAGAACTTTGGGCCGCCAATGGCGGCGATGGTCACGTCTCGGTTATCGACCTCGCCACAAAAAGGGTGGCGCGGACATTCGACATTCACACGAAGCGATCGAACCGCCTGAAGTTTACGCCCGACGGAAATCTTGCCCTTGTTTCCGATCTAGGCACAGGTGACCTGGTTGTTCTCGATGGGCACACGGGCGCAGAACGCAAACGAATCAATCTAGGGCATAGCATTGCCGGAATCCTGATTACGCCTGACGGCTCGCGCGCCTATGTCGCCGCGACGCCGGATAATAACGTCGCCGTCGTGAACCTGAAAACGCTAACTCTCGAAAGCAGGATTCATACTGGCAAAGGTCCCGACGGAATGG
>JAICLJ010000212.1 GCA_025927575.1 Bryobacteraceae bacterium
CATCATGCCCGATGGCGACACGGCGGGGGCTCGCGGCGCCGCTCTCGAAGCACTGAAAATCGCCGGGTAGCGTTACGACGGCGAACAAATTTGCGGAGAAAGCGCCCGGTGGGTCATGAACAAGTAGTCTTTACAAGTAGTCTTTAAATGACTTGGCTTGCATAATCGGGCAAAGCGCTCCTTCCACGAAAACCGCGGGTGCGGGCGCGCTATCCTCGATATGTGCGCGGCCGCGCACGTAAGTTGTTCATGCCCCACTCCGATTACCTGGAGCGGCAACTCAGCCGCCTTGTCCGTCCGCAGGTCCGCAATGCCGGTGAGTTTCTTTACGATGACGTTCTCCTGAAACAGGGCAACCAGCATAAGGTTCTCGCTCAGGTCCAAGACGAAGGAAGCCACACCGTCACGCTATCGCGGCGTGACGCCGACTTGTGGGTCGACTGTTCCTGCCCCGGGCGCAGATCTCGAGCCGTCTGCCCGCACATCTGGGCAGCCATTCTGGTCGCCGATAGCAAAAACTATCTACTGGGCACGATTGGGTCCGGTCTTCGGGAAATTAAGTATGCCGATGATTCCCTCGAGTGGGTTTCGGACATTCGGATGCTTGCGTCCTCGGGGCAGGGCAATGGGCAGCGGAATCCAAAGCCACAATCGTTGCGTTCTCCAAAGCCGGAGCCGGATCCGGAATGGAAGCACGCGCTCGGAGCGTTGCAGTTCGATCGTCCGCGCACTGTTGCCTGGCCCGCCGGACGCGAAATTTACTACATCGTCCAGCGGTCGATGGCGGTCTTGCCGACCCTCACCGTACAGCTCCGTATGCGCGACCGGACCAGCTCTGGTAACTGGGGTAAACTCAAACGCGATTCGGTCGAAGCCGGCGCGCTCCCCAACGTGCAAGACGCTCTCGACCGGGAGATCCTCGCGACCGCGCTCGGTTCCGACGACGGCTGGAGCTACACGCGATCGCGGCTGAACTCGGAACTCAGGCTCGCTGGAACCCAAGCTGAACTGCTGCTTCCCAAAATGTGCCGGACGCGCCGCTGCCTGTTGCAATGGGAAACTCCCGGCGATGAAAATCTTTCCGAATGCCTCTTGTGGGACGATGGCCCACCTTGGAAGTTCCGGCTCGCGTTTCAGGCTGCCGGCAGGAATGCCTGGCGGCTGACCGGCTATTTCCTCCGGTCGCGCGATCGTCTGGAGTTCGATCAGGCCTGGGTTGTCTGCAAGGCCGGTTTGCTGGTTACGTCGACAGCGATCTCCCGGCTCTATGTAGATCCGTCGTTGAGTTGGATCGAACTTCTCCGAACCCACGATGTCGTCGTTCGGAAAGACGAGGGCGAGCGGTTCCTCAAAGAATTCGTTTCACAACCGTTTGTTCCCGATATTGATTGGCCGGAGGACCTGAAGCCGCAAGAGATCCGGTCCGAGCCCTCGCCAATAGTTCGTATTGCGAATTCCAGTTATTCGTGGAATCAGAATCCGCCCATGGACGCAGTTCTGTCATTCCGTTATGGCGACACCGAGGCAGTATTCGGAAAAGGTCCGCATGCCTCCTACGATGCATCCGGACGCCGGATCCTGTGGCGCGACATGGAGAAAGAACAAGAATTCGGCGCCCTGTTGACTGACCTCGGGTTGAAGTACCGCGATGACGTATGGCAGGCGCCGGGCCCCTTCTGGCAATTCACAAAAAAGAAATTGCCGGCGGTGCTCAGCGAGCTGATGTCACAAAAATGGCACGTGGAAGTTGCGGGCCGCGCGTTTCGCGAAGGTGGCCCCGTTGAGGCGTCGCTTTCTTCCGGCATCGATTGGTTCGATCTGGATGGTTTCATGGACTTCGGCGGCGGCCAGCGCGCCAGCATACCTGAGCTTCTGCGCGCTCTTGAGCTGAACCAGCGAACGGTCGATCTGCCGGATGGATCCATCGGTATCATTCCGCCCGATTTCGAGGCAAAGTATGGAGTGCTCGCCGGAATGGGCCGGGCGGAGGGACAGGCGATCCGCTTTGCCCGCAATTCCGCCAGCCTGCTGGATGCTCTGCTGGCTAGCCGGGAAGAAGTGAAGACCGACGAAGTGTTCGCTCGCATGCGCGAAAATCTCGGCCGTTTTCAAAGGATAGAACCGGCGCCCCAGCCGGACGGATTCGAAGGGCAGCTTCGCGATTACCAGCGCGAAGGCCTCGCGTGGATGCATTTTCTGCGTGAGTTCGGATTTGGCGGCTGTCTCGCGGATGATATGGGCGTCGGCAAGACGGCCCAGGTTCTCGCTCTTCTCGAGACACGCCGTGAGTTGCGAGCCGATGAAGCAAGCGGCAACGCGCCGGCGCCTTCGATAGCGGTGGTGCCCAGATCGCTGATTTACAACTGGAAACAGGAAGCGGCGCGGTTTGCGCCACAGTTGCGCATCCTCGATTACAGCGGCGCCGAACGCCGCGACAGCTTTCCCCAAATCGCCGGCTACGATCTGGTTTTGTGCACTTACGGCACAATGCGGCGCGACATCGTGGAGCTGCAAAAACTGGAGTTCGATTACATCATCCTGGATGAAGCTCAGGCAATTAAGAACCGCGACAGCGATTCCGCCAAAGCCGCTCGTCTATTAAAAGGCCGCCAGAAAGTCGCTCTCAGCGGAACTCCCGTCGAGAACCATCTCGGCGAACTGTGGAGTTTGTTCGAGTTTTTGAATCCGGGCATGCTCGGATCTTCTTCGGCCTTCCGAGGCGGTAGACGCAGCCTTCGCAATCCGGACGAGGGGACACGCCAGCTCCTGGGCAAGGCTGTGCGTCCATTTCTTTTGCGGCGGACGAAATCACAGGTTGCGAGCGAGTTGCCACCGAAGATCGAGCAGACTCTGTATTGCGAACTCCCGGCCGACCAGCGGCGGCTCTATAACGAATTGCGCGATCACTACCGGCGGCAACTGCTCGGTCGCGTGGAGCAGGATGGCATTGGAAAATCGAAGATACAAATTCTGAAGGCCCTTCTGCGCCTAAGGCAAGCGGCCTGCCACCCGGCGCTTCTGCAAAGAGGGCGCAGCGACGACATGAGCGCCAAGTTGGAATCGCTCCTGCCGCAACTGGCCGAGATCTCTTCGGAGGGCCACAAGACGCTGATCTTCTCGCAATTTACCAGCTTTCTCGACATCGTTCGCAAGCATCTCGACCGCCAGCAATTGACATATGCTTACCTCGATGGAAAAACGACGGATCGCCAGGCGGTCGTTGAGCGCTTTCAGAATGATCCCGAGTGCCCGCTTTTTCTGGTCAGTTTGAAGGTGGGAGGCGTCGGGCTCAACCTCACAGCCGCGGAATACGTGTTTCTGCTGGACCCGTGGTGGAATCCGGCGGTTGAGGCGCAGGCGATCGACCGTACGCATCGCATCGGCCAGTCAAACACCGTCTTCGCCTACCGGATGATTGCCCGCGACACTGTTGAGGAAAAGGTTTTGGAACTGCAGAACAGAAAGCGCGATCTGGCGGCGTCCATCATTTCGGAGGATAATCGCCTTATCGGCAATCTGCAGCGAGAAGATCTTGAGCTGCTGCTGTCGTAGGGGCATGCCCGTTGTTCGAGAATCGAAGCATCTCTCGCCCACGACAAGAACAGCCGTCTGGTTGATCAGGAAAATCTCGATCGTGTGATGATGCCGGGAGCCAGTTCCCGATAACTTAGAGAAAATAACGAGTGAGCTGTTGGCGATGCCGTTCCCTCCTCCGGGCAAAGACCTACTCGCGTATGCCGCCGCCGAGAATGCCGCAAGTCCGCTGCGGCCTTGGCTCGAAATGCTGCACTCAACAGCCCAAAGTTGCCTGGAGCGGTGGAGTTTGGTCTGGACTGGAGAATGGCTACGGCAGGGCGCTGCCAGCTATGTCCTGGCGTGTCGAAGACCAGGCGGCACCCCGGCAATCCTTAAGCTCACTCCAGATGTGCACAGAGCCCGGGAAGAAGCGACCGCGCTGTCGGCCTGGGAGGGAATTGGCGCAGCCCCTCTACTGGCTGAATTTTTCGACGAGAATGGCGCCGCATTGCTCATCGGCCGGATCGATCCAGGCCGCGCGCTGCAGCCCCTCGACGATCCGGCAGTACGGCAAATCGCCCGTTGCATTCGTTTGCTTCACCGTGTGCCGGCTATCGCCATCTGCCGCCCACTGCCATCCGGGCATCAACGCCTCATCGGCTTCATGCAGGCTAACGCTTGCCACATTGATAGCTTGAGTTTGCGAATGCGCCAGGGACACAGCAAAATCACTGCGCTGGCTGAGGCGATCGGGTGCGCTCAACGTCCACAAAATCAGGCAGTCCTGCTTCTGGCGATCTTCACGCTAGAAATCTTCTTATCAATAACGAAGAGCTAGTGGCAATCGACCCTATACCGTCGGTGGGGGAACCCGAACAAGACATAGCCGAAGCCGTTGCGAAGAACGACTGGGGCGCGGACTTGCACTTGCGAGCGAAACAACTGGCCGAAGCCTGCGATGCCGATCACGCAAAGGTGGCGGCTTATACCCGGGTAGCTGCTTGGAACGCAGGTCTGTTTCATGCCGGGACTGGAGCGGAAACACCCGGTGGCGTGGATCCTGACGAGTTGCTCGCCTATGCAGTCCAGGAGCTCAAATAGAAACACCAGGCCAGCCGGCTTCAGAAGGCCAAACCGGCAGACAAATCTCTACTCCGACTGCGGAACCGCCGCTGCTCGCATACGAAATCGCGCCCGAACCCATCGCATTGCCCGCTGCAGGTCGTCTGGATCGATGAACAGGACGTAGGCCGACAGTAGCGCCCACTCAAACAATGGCACATTCATGGAGTATTCGATGGACAAATGTAGCAGCAGGCCAAGCAACAGCACCGCATACCGCAATTCTTTGAACCAAACAAAAACGCCGAGAGCAAATTCGATCGACATTGTGAGCCAGCTCTCGATTCTCACGGCGATCATGTTCTGCAGAAAGGCCGGAACCGGGAAACGCCGGAACTGGTCCAGATGCCAGACATAATAGACCGCCGTGCCGTCGACCCAATCGGACCCCATCGTCTTCCACCAGCATGCGATCAAGTAAGCGAACGCCAGTTCGAATTGGATCATGCGCTGCGCCCACGGGCTCCTCGGCGCAATCTCCGGCCCCTCTCTCCCTCGGCGAATCCGTAGGAGGCGGTCGAGCGAGAACGCCGCGCCCGCGGGCGCAAACATCAGAAAGAATCCAGCGACGCGCATGAACGTGTCGCCGGGGTGGATAATGTACGGGTTCCGCTGCTGGATGGAGGCAAGACAGATGAACACGGCGATGCTGCTTGCCCGAGTCATAAAGCCCATCAGCAGGAATAGCGCGAATGCAAGAAATACCCAAAACAGCACTTCCGGCCATAGATCGCCGGCCGGCATCAGCGCGAACAGATTGATGCGTACGCCCGGCTCTAGCTTGCGTACGGTCGCCATGCTGACCCAGCCATCTTGCCCAAACCATGCAAGCCAGTCGGGGCTGAGCAGCACGAGATCGGCAATCACCAGTAGCGCAAAAAGGATGCGGAACACGGCGATTGGCAGCGGTGATACCGGCGCAAAAAAGAACTGGTTCCATGCTTTTACCGCGCCCTTCACGCTCATTTCAAATCCCCGGGCTTCACAAAGTACGTGAAAAGAATGTTCGCTCGCAAAGGCGTTGAACGGTACGAGCCGTCCGGACCGGGCGGCGCTATTTGGGAGGAGTACCAGACCAGCAACACGACGGCTGGCGGGTTCGACGGATCGTGGTTGTTCAGCCGCGCGATGCGCCGCGCCACGTCCGGCCGAATAGCGGCGAAAGAGTCCATTCTCACGTATTCATTGGCGAATTTCCGGTACCGTTCTTTGAAGTAGCGCTGCGTGTACCCGAGTTCCTCCATGCGCGGAAATTTCCACTTGTGAATCTCTCCGTCGTTATAGGTAATCAGCGCTTCCACGTAGCCGTTCACCTTCATCGGTTCGGGTGCGAACATGTTCCAACCTTGGAAAAGACCTGCCCAAAGAATGTACGGGCGGACCGTGTCTCTCACTACTCCGATCAGGGGCGAGTTGAGGGGCAGCGCCCAGAACGTGATCGCAACGAGATGGAATAGGAGAAAAGCGCTGATCGCCGCGCGCTTCGCAGTCCGCAGCTCTTTGGGGCTCACGCCCTATCGTAAACGAGGCCGGCTCTGAGCCTGCAAATCGCGGAACAGGTTCCGTGACCAGTAGCCCGCAGTAAGGGAAGGAGATATTGAGTTGCGGAGATTCTGTCATTTATGATGCCAAACAATGGGGAATCTCTCGAAATACAGCATTGCCGTGCTATGTCTTGCGCTTTTATGCGTCGCCTTCGTCGTGAAGGCGGCCGATTCCTGGGATGATCGCGACTTTCACGGGCGTTGGAAGCTGAATCGCCAGCGGAGCGATTTTCACGCTCTTCTGCCCGCGAGGCCGGCCGATGCGCTCGAAATCGAAGAAAACGGGCCAAAACTGAGGTGCCGGATCGACGGAGCGCGCGAAGAGTTGTACCTGACGAATCGAAAAGAGACCACGAACAAGATTGGAACGGCGACCGCTAAAAGCATCTTGAAATGGGAGGGTGCCGCGCTGCTATTCGACACGTTGGTGGATGGCGGCACGGAGCAGGATCGCTATACGCTCATGGATCGATGGAAGCTCATCAAGGAGGGTCGGTGCTTGTTAATTCACCGGGAAATTGTGCGCCTGCGCGGTGAAGTGGAAGCAGACCTGGTCTACGACAGGCACTAGGCCCTCGCGCAAACAGCTACAATGTGTGCGTGAAGATTTTCGCTCTGTTCTTCTGCCTCGCCGGCTTGCTTGTCGCGGCTGCCGATCAACCCGGCGACTTCACCATCCGTTTCGAGCCTACGGCCAAACTCCAGGCAAGCGTCGAAGTGCCATTCGACGTGCATGTCACCGATAGCCGCAAACGGCCTCTGCCGCAGGCGCACGTCGAACTGTCGATATCGCCTGTCGATAAGCCCACTGTCGAGACTGTGAAGGCTTGGTTCGTGCAGCCTGGGTTGTTTATCGCCAAGCCCAAGTTCTCGTCGGACGGCCAGTGGTCCGTTACCGTGAAGGTGAAATTGGGGAACCTGGTTACCACCCGGACCATCGAGTTCACGGTGGTTCAATAAGCTTTGCTGATATTAAAAAAAGCGGGGCATTTAAGCCCCGCCTTTTGTCCAGTTTTGCGTGCGGTTCAGAACACGTACAGCGGCGTTCCGGCGGCAGGCAGTATCTCTTCGTCGACACCCGCCGCTACCGGTTGTCCTTCGATGTCGCCGATCTGGCGGCAGTACAGGCCGTTTTCGCCGAGATAAATCTCGAATTCGGCCGGGTGGGGCAGCGTGCCCTGAATCAGCGCTTCCGAGAGCGGGTCCTCAACGTATTTCTGCAAGGCGCGCCGTAAAGGCCTGGCGCCGTAGCTTCGGTCCACGCAGGTCTTATCAAGGATATATTTCGCCGCGTCGGAATCGAGCTTGATCTTGATCTGCTTCGCCACCAGGTTCGCGTTCACCTGTTCAACCAGCAGTTCGACGATCTTGAGCAGATCTTCATCGAGCAATGAGGTGAAGAGAATGGTTTCGTCCAGCCGGTTCAGAAACTCCGGATTGAAC
>JAICLJ010000160.1 GCA_025927575.1 Bryobacteraceae bacterium
CGGCCTACGTCCTTGATGGCGGCTTTGGCTGCCAGTGTGCCGAACGTGATGATCTGCGCAACCTGCTCGCGCCCATATTTTTCCGTGACGTACTGGATCACTTCGCCACGGCGGTTCGTGCAGAAATCGATATCAATATCCGGCATGCTGACGCGCTCCGGATTGAGAAAGCGCTCGAACAGCAGCCCATATTCAAGAGGATCGATATCGGTGATTTCCATGGCGTAGCCGACAAGGCTGCCGGCAGCGGAGCCACGCCCTGGTCCCACGGGAATGCCCTTCGATTTCGCGAAGCGAATGAAGTCCCAGACGATCAGAAAATAACCCGGAAATTTCATCTGCTGGATAATCTGAATTTCGCGCTCCAGCCGCTCCAAATAATCGGGAATGTCGTGCTTGAGCCGGCCCTGCTTGCGCAGCGATTCGAGATATGGGCGGCGTTTCTCAAAGCCTTGCCGGGCTATCCAGGCGAAGTACGTATCGGAGCTGTGTCCTTTCGGCACGTCGAAGCGAGGGAATGGGTCCTTCACTTTTTCAAGCTTCACGTGGCAGCGCTGCGCGATATCCCACGTGATGTCGAGCGCGTGCTCCACCTCGCTGAACAGCTTCATCATCTCGTCGCGCGTCTTTACATAAAAATCCGGCGTCGAGAAGCGCATCCGATTCGGGTCCGACATTGTCTTGCCGGTCTGGATGCAGAGAAGGATTTCATGAGATCGAACGTGGTCTTGTGTCAGATAGTGCGCGTCGTTCGTGACTACCAGCGGGATTCCGGTTTCGGCGGCCAACCGGTTGACTTGCGGCAACAGGATCTTGTCCTGATCGAGCCCGTGATCCTGCAACTCCAGGAAGAAGTTGTTTTTTCCGAAAAGGTCGGTATATTCGTAGGCAAGCCGCTTGGCGTCGTCATACTTGTCCGCGAGCAAGGTTTCGTTGACATCGCCTCGCAGGCAGGCGGACATGGCGATCAATCCTTTGGAATGCTGAGCCAGCAGGTCTTTGTCGATCCGCGGTTTGTAGTAGAACCCTTCGAGATAACCGGTTGAGACAAGATTGATTAGGTTTTTATAGCCTTCCTGTGTCTCGGCGAGCAACACCAGATGGTTGTAGCGATCCGCTTCCGAGCGAAGCTTGTGCCCCTGCTGTGAAACATAGACCTCGCAGCCAATGACCGGGTGGACGCCATGGCTGTTCGCCTCGGTATAGAACTCTACCGCGCCAAACAAATTGCCGTGATCGGTCATCGCTACCGACGGCATTTTCTGCCGTTCCACGACGTTCATGAGCTGCTTGATATCGCAAGCGCCATCGAGGAGCGAATAGTCGGTGTGGCAGTGGAGGTGAACGAAGGGTCGATCGGACATGACCTGTGGTAACTCCAGTGTAACGGTGCCACGGTCAAGGGCGTCTACGCCGGCGCCCATCAACGCTGGCTGAAGACTCGCTCTCTTTGCGCCAAACCCCGGCGATGGGGGGAACAGCAGAGCACCGCAGACGGAGCAACCCCCGCCGCCACGCGGAGGTAAATCGAATTTAATCACTCTACAGGGAACCTCAAAGCGCATATGGTGCTCCAACAAAATGTAGGGGTGAAAAATGAAAAAGCAACTCTCGATCCTTCTGATGGCAGCCTTCGGGGCGATCTCGCTCGCAGCCGCTCCGGTGGCGCAAAATGACCAAAACAATGACTCGGCGAAGCAGGACATGAAAGATGCCGGTCATGCCACCAAAAAAGCCGCGAAGAAAACCGGCAAAGGCGTAAAGGATGGCACAAAGAAGGCAGCGAAGAAAACGAAACACGGCGTCAAGAAAGGTACAAATAAGGCTGCGAACGAGGTAGAAAAGGGCGCAGACAAGGTCGAACGGAAAACGGACCACTGAGAATGGACACTCCTGGTTGCATTCCTGCTCCGGGCGGCTGAAACTCTCCGGGTTTCGCCGCTCGTTTTTCTTTTACTCTGTACTTTTCAATTCTCCAAGATAGAAGCCGGGCTATACTCGGAATATTTGCATCTGCCGATAGATCTACCGAGACGACTTCATGCCTCAATATGACCTCGTTGTAATCGGCTCTGGCCCGGCGGGCCAGAGGGCGGCAATTCAAGGCGCGAAAACCGGCAAACGTGTGGCGGTCGTCGAGAGGCGTCAAGTCGTTGGCGGCACTTCCATCAACACTGGGACGATACCCAGCAAAACGATGCGCGAAGCGGTCTTGCACCTGTCAGGCTACAATTATCAGAATATTTACGGCGTCAGCTATCGCGTAAAAGATAAGATCACGATGGGCGATCTCGCCTTTCGCGTTCAGCACGTCATCAAAACCGAAATCGATGTGACGCAGGCGCAACTTTCGCGCAACGGTATTGAAGTGATGACCGGAACCGCGGGTTTCAAGGATCCGCATACCCTGCTCATCACGAACTCGCTTGGAGCGACTGAGGTGACCGGCGACGTCATCGTGATCGCGACCGGCACCAAGCCGGCAATTTCCCCGAAAGTTGCTATCAATGCGCGGACCATCATCAACAGCGATCAGATTCTGGAAATGCCGGAAATTCCTAAGACGCTGCTGGTTGTCGGTGGCGGCGTGATTGGTGTCGAGTATACGAGTATGTTCGCGACGCTCGGCGTGCGTGTAACATTAATCGAAAAGCGGCCCCGGCTGCTCGAATTCGCCGATTCAGAAATAGTAGAGGCCCTCTCGTACCATCTGCGGGACCATCGAGTGACCATGCGGCTCAACGAAGAAGTCGAGAGCGTAGCGGAAACACCGGACGGCGGCGTGGTGGCGAATCTCGAAAGCAAAAAGAAAGTGATGGGTGACGCGCTCCTTTACGCTGTCGGTCGCCAGGGAAACGTCGATGACATGAATCTTCCCGCCGCAGGACTGGAAGCGGACAACCGCGGCCGCATCGTCGTCGACGCGGATTACCGGACGAAGCAGCCCAATATTTTCGCTGTCGGTGACGTGATCGGCTTTCCGAGCCTTGCGTCCGTATCCATGGAACAGGGCCGCATAGCGGTGGCGCGGGCATTCGACAAACCCGCGAAATCGCAGCCGGCACATTACCCGTTTGGCATCTATACAATTCCCGAAATCTCGTTTATCGGTAAGAACGAAGAGCAACTCACGGATGAGGATGTTCCTTATGAGGTCGGCGTCGCCTACTATCGTGAAATGGCCCGCGGCCAAATTCGTGGGGATACGACTGGCCGGCTTAAACTGATTTTTCACCGCGAAACACATGACCTGCTAGGAGTCCACATCATTGGTGAGGGCGCTACGGAATTGCTCCACATCGGACAGGCTGTCCTGATTCTGGGTGGTAAGTTAGACTACTTTGTCAATACGGTGTTCAATTACCCGACTCTTGCGGAGTGCTACAAAGCCGCGGCGTTCAACGGCATAAACAAACTGACGAGGTTCCAATAGGAAATCCATGGAAAGCGCTATTGGAGTTTTGGTCGCGGAGCGCATCGCGGGCGCGTTGGTAATCGATCACAAGATTGCGGGCGCGGTTCAGAGTTTTCCGGAGCATAACTCAGTCAGCGATGCGCTGCAGGGAATGCCGTCCGATGTCATCGTTCAACGCATTGTCGATGTCGTGAAGCCTTTGCTGAACGGCTCCAAACCATCCGCGATCGGCCTGGGCTTTCCGGGCATTATCCGAAACGGGGCCATTGAGGACTCACCCAACCTGGTTCAGTTGAAAGGCGTTCACATTCAGAACGTCCTGCAGGAGGTTCTGGCGCCAATAGCCGCGGGCATTCCGATCGCGATCTTCAACGACGCGGATGTTGTGGCTGCCGGGCTCGCCGCTACGCGTGGGCACCTGGCCCGGCTGATCCGGGTCTGGACGCTTGGAAACGGCATCGGCTTCGGTCGATACCCATTCCAGGAAGGCATCTGGGAAGGTGGGCATCTTGTGGTGACGCTCGATCCCAAAGAACATTTCTGCGGATGCGGCGGCAAAGGGCACCTTGAAGGAATTATGGGGCAGCGCGCCATGCGGCTTCGCTTCATGGACCTCGAGCCGGAAGAGGTATTTGAGCACGCTAAGCAAGGTGATCGTCGCTGTGTCGAGTTTGTGAAGCTCTGGCACCGGGCGCTGGCGGCGGCGACGGCTAGTTGCATTCACCTGGAGGGCGCCGGCAAGTTTTTTATCACCGGCATGAATTCGAAGTTTTTAAATATCACTTTGCTTGGAGATTACCTTCACGAAATGGTGAAGCTGACTCCGTTACAGGGTTATTCGCTCGAGATTGTACCTGGCGGGGAAGAAATCGCATTGATCGGCGCCGCCGTAAACGGTTCGCAATCCGTTGAGCGGAGCTAATTCCAAGCCGTGCGTTCCCGGGCCTGTCTCATGGTCCCCTCTCGGGCACATACGTGCGTTTCGACGCAATCCTCTCCACTTCTTGACCGGATTGCACCAGGAATACGGCGATCTCGTCCGCTTCCGCCTGATCCGCCAGCGGGCCTATCTCGTTTCCAACCCCGATCATATTCGCGATTTGCTGATTAAGCATGGCGTCGATACCACCAAGAGCCTTGCGCTCCGCCGTTCGAAGGCGCTCCTCGGAGAAGGCCTCTTAACCAGCGAGCCGCCGCTGCATACACGGCAGCGCCGATTGATGCAGCCGGCTTTCCACCGCGAGCGCCTGCAGGGCTATGGCAAACTGATGATCACAACCGGCCAGGAATGGCTGCACAAGTGGCAGGAGCGCGGAATCGGAGACACTCCATTCGACCTCCACAGCGAAATGATGCAGCTCACATTGTCGATCGTTGTACGGGCGCTGTTCAGCAGCGACTTGGCGCCTTTGGCCGAAGAGATGAGCCGTGTCACCAACACGATCATGGAGATGTTCCCCTGGCTGATTCTGCCGTTTGTGGAGAACGTGGAGAACTGGCCGCTTCCGGTTAGCCGCCGCTTCCGGAAAGCGCGTGATCGTCTGGACGGCGTGATCTACGGTCTGATCCGGGAGCGCCGGGCGGCATCCGATCCAGGACAAGATCTGCTTGCGATGCTGCTGGCCGCTCAGGATCCGGAAGGCGACGGGAGCCGGATGAACGATAAGCAAGTCCGCGATGAATTGCTGACTCTGTTTCTTGCCGGCCATGAAACCACCGCCAACGCGCTCGCCTGGACATGGTATCTGCTGAGCCAAAATCCCGAAGTCGAAGCGCGCTTCCATCGGGAACTGGCGGGCGTGCTGGGCGAGGGCCGGGCGCCCGAAGTGCGCGACTTTGAGGCGCTGCCGTACACCACGGCGGTTTTCACGGAATCTATGCGCCTGTACCCTCCAGCCTGGGCGATTGCGCGCATCCCGAAGGTGCCGATCCAACTCGGCGAATACGAGATACCGGCGAACTCGTTGTGTCTCGCGTGTCAATGGGTGACGCACCGGGATGGCCGCTATTTCCGCGAGCCGGAACGCTTCCTGCCCGAACGCTGGGTGCAGCCCGAGGACAAGCGCCCGAGGTTTGCCTACTTCCCATTTGGAGCCGGTCCGCGCCTCTGCATCGGTGAACGCTTTGCGTGGATGGAGGGCGTGCTGTTGCTGGCCGTATTCGGACAGCAGTGGCGCTTCCGTCTGGCGCCGGATGCCAACGTAGTGCCGCAACCGGTGATTACGCTTAGGCCGCGGTATGGCCTGAAAGTAATCGCGGAACGTCGCGGAGCATCCGGAATGTTTGAATGAGTGCATGGCATCTCTTCCGGCAGTCCGTGTCAATCGGAAGGCGGCGTCTCGCGTCGAATCGGGGCATCCCTGGATCTTCGCGAGCGATGTTGTCGATCGCGGCGCGGCTTCCCCGGGCGATGCCGTGCGGGTCATCGATCCCAAGGGCCGCAATCTGGGAACGGCACATTACAGCTCCACTTCTCAGATCACTCTCCGGCTGCTGGGGACAAGCGCCGAGTCAATCGACCCTGCCTTCCTGCGCCGCCGTATTGCCGCCGCCGAAGCGTATCGCGAGCTCGTGGTCGACAATTCCAATGCCTACCGGCTTATCCATGCCGAAGGCGATCTGCTGCCTGGGCTGATCGTTGACCGCTACGGCGATTACTTCGTCATTCAACTACTCAATCAGGGAATGGACCGTTTGACGGAGCAGATCGTCAACGTGCTTAACGAGCAGTTCTCCGTGCGCGGAATCGTTGCGCGGAACGACGTACCGACGAGGCTCAAAGAGAACCTGCCGGTCGAAGTGAAAATTCTCTCCGGCGAAATCCCCGAGCGTGTCGCAGTCCGTATGAACGGCTTGATCTGGGATGCGGATTTGCACGGTGGCCAGAAAACAGGCATTTTTCTAGACCAGCGTGAGAACTATCTGGCCGCTAAACACTACGCGCATGGGCGTGCTCTCGATTGCTTCACTGCCACCGGCGGATTCGCCTTGCATATCGCGGGCATGTGCGAATCCGTGGACGGAATCGATTCATCGGGCCCTACGCTCGATATGGCGCGTGCTAACGCGCAAAAGAACGGAATCGGTAATGTGCAATTCCAAAAGGCCGACGTTCTCGACTATTTACCGGGCCTCGTTGCCGCGCACAAACGCTACGACATCGTGATTGTCGATCCGCCTGCGTTTACGAAATCGCGCGGCGCGCTCGAGGGCGCGACTCGCGGGTACAAAGAAATCAACCTGCGCGCACTGCGTCTGTTGGGCCCCGGCGGCGTGCTGGTGAGTTGTTCCTGTTCTCATCACATGAGCGAAGCTCATCTGCTGGAGATCGTTGCGGCAGCCGCCCTCGACAGCGGCAAGCGGTTGCGTGTGATCGAGCGCCGGACGCAATCGCGCGACCATCCGATTCTGCTCACCGTGCCGGAAACCCATTATTTGAAATGCTTGATCTTTCAGGTCATGGCGACCTCGTAAGCCAACGTTACTTAGTTTTGGTGGGGCAGACGCTCCGTCTGCGCGCGGCTCTCAGCCGCGCTCTTCGGATCTTGCAGAATTGTCGAGGAGCCAGGCGGGCGCCCGGCGCAGGCCAAGGGCTCGCCCCACGAGCAAATGCCCGAATCTGGGAAAACTAAGTGGCATTGACCTCGTAGGCCGCCATCTCTGTGCGTCACCTCCGTCGGCTGTGGCATTGTGCTACATCGGTTCGCTCTGGGCTCAATACCGGGCCAGAGCAGCCTGCAGGCGTTTCTTAACAGCTTCTCTCAGCGAGTCCGGCGCGATCACTTCGACGTCAGGGCCGTGCCGAAGTATGTCCATCACGAGTTCCGGTTCACTGGAATACGGGACCGTCAGCATCAGTTGCCCGGTCGGTAGAATTGCCTGGACCTGCTTCACGTGCCAGCATTCGGCAAGCACCCATCGGGCCGCCTGTGGCTCGAATCGCAGAACGGCTCGCAGGTCCGCCCTTCCGGAAAAGATTCCGTAGCCCGAGCCCAAATGCGCATCGAGCGCGGCCGTGTCCACCTCCCGGGCAGTTTGCTCCGAAATCGCGGCTTCTTCAATGGCATCGAGAGAGAAACTCCGCAGATCCCGGCGCAGATGGCACCAAGCGTCCACATACCAGTTCCCCCGGTAGTAGACCACGCGCTGCGGCGAGATCTCCCGTGTTGTCCATTCCCCGCGCGTTCGTGTGAAATAGCGAATGGCGACCCGTCGGCGCAGCAGAGTCGCCTGGCTCATTTCGCGAAAGATAAGTGGATCGACGGGTCGTGACGCCATATGCAGGATCCGAATGCGCCTGCGAGTTTCCTCAGAGGGAAGATCCTTGCGGTCGAGGAGCAGTTTCAATCGTTCGCGCAGAGGCTGCAGGTCGCGATCGAGCAGGCCGGGCTGCAATTGACAAACGAGGTCCTGCATCAGCAGTAGCGCGTGTATCTCGCGGGCGGTGTACAACGGCCCGGGCAGCTCGATTTCAGCGGTTTCGGAATCTTGCAAGAGACGATAGCCGCGGCGCTGGCGATCGAATTCGATCGGCAATTGGAAGCGGTCTCGCAGCAGGGCCAGATCGCGCTTGAATTGCGCTGGTGAGACTTCCAGCTCGTCAAGGAAGATCTGTATCGGCACAAGGCGGCGCGCCTGCAGCATCTGCTGAATTCGTAAGACACGCTCGGTCTGGCCCATGACGCTTCCAGCGTAGCCCGTGCGCTCGGGTGCGGATCTATCAGGAGGTGGCGGCCCGGCGCGCCGCCCGATTCGCATGCTGCATGGTGCGAAGAGTGGCGGCCGCAAACTCCAGAGCGTCGATCAAGCTGTCGCACTCCGTATCGCCGTCAAATACCAGCGAAACCTTCTTAGATCGCTCCGAGGCTTCAAACGTCAAGTCGGCGCCGGTATCGGCTTCAAGGACCAGAACGGTGCGGCCGCCCTGTTCTGCCTCTCGTCCTTTCGGACAGTTTGTGCCTACTGTCACGCGGAGCGTGTTCGCGCTGACAAGTTCGCGCGTGACCGCCGCGATCTGTTTATCGTGGACCGTGAGTACCGAGTAGGTTTGGTGCATGAAAAGAGGATACCGGATGCGCGGAGCGCCGAGCGGCATGGAGCACATTACGCAGGGCGCTTATTCTGTTGCTCGCATCCTAACAACCAAGGGCTATTTCAATGTGCGAGCCTGTCCTCCGTCTCTCGCGTCCCGCCGCCGCCGTTTTTCTTCGAAAGCAGATAGCCGGAATCCAGCAATTCCGCCTTAATGCCCATCCGGCTCAGTAAAGTCGTCTCGCTATCGATATCGAAGGCCGCTTTTTGATGGCAGTGCCCGCGGACTAGAGCCTTTCGCTTCAGAGCCGGAAATCGATAATCAACCTGAGCGAGAAAATCGCTCAAGACGAACGTCTGCTCTCGTAAACGATGGGCATCCTCGTTCTTCGAGAGCATGTTCGTCAATTTATCGCGGAATACGGACGCGCAGCGTCGACACTCAAGTCGATTAGGCTCTCAACGAGAACGTCAGATGCAGTCATTAGCAACCTCTGCTATGAATGAACGGCGCTCTACACTCCACGGGTGAATAGGTTTCGCCTGAAATGGAGAGAACCGTTTTGGTTTAACCGTGCTGATGACGACTCTCGTTTGGATGTGTTTCTTCCAGGAAGACAAACACGTAAAATTGACGGCGCAAGGCGAGCGAAGCGGGATCTAATTCAGTTTGAATTTCGTCCGCTGCGCAATGTCGGCTGACGATCCACCCACCATCGCGGTGTACTCGCCCGGCTCAATCGCCCATTGCTTTTTCGTATTCCACACGGCAAGCTGATCCTGCGGAAGATGGAATGTTACGGTTCGGGTTTCGCCAGCTTTGAGATGAATGCGCGCGAATCCCTTTAGCGCTTTGACCGGCGTCTCCACGCTGCTCACGTCGTCACGAATATAGAGTTGAGCGACTTCATCTCCAGCCATAGCGCCGGTGTTCGTCACGTCCACCGTGACGGTAACGTCCGCCTTGCTGCCGGCCTGCGGGGCGATAGCCGAAATGCGATCGTACTTGAAAGTCGTGTAACTCAAGCCATAGCCAAAAGGAAACAGCTGCTTGCCGTTGCTGTCGATATATTTGAGAATTTTGGACGGATGATAGTTGTAGAAATCGGGCAGTTGCCCGACTGTCTGGGGAAACGTCATGGTGATTCTTCCGGCAGGGTTGTTCTCGCCAAATAGCGTTTCTGCAATGGCTGTTCCTCCAAACTCGCCCGGATACCACGCTTCGAGAATCGCCGGAACGTGCTTTGCGGCCCATGTGATCGTCAGAGGCCGTCCGTTTTGTAGAACCAATACGACTGGTTTGCCCGTTGCCGCAACTGCTTCGAGTAGTTGCTCCTGATTGCCCGGAAGATCCAGATTTGATCTATCGAAGCCTTCTCCCGAAATGCCTTGCTTTTCTCCTAAGCCGAGAATTACGACATCCGCCTTGTTTGCGATCGCGACGGCCGCCGGAATCGTCGTTCCGTCATTGAAGGCGATATCCGCTTGGGGCGCCAACTGCCGGATCCCATCCAGCATCGTGATGTGCTTACCTTGCGCCGCGTCGGAATAATCGCCTAACCTGGCGACGTCTGCATTCGGCCCAATTACGGCGATGTGCTTGAGCGTCTTCGGGAGCGGAAGCAGGTGGCCGTCGTTCTTCAGCAGGCACATCGATTGACGCGCCGATTCGAGCGATAGCGCCAAATGCGCCGGGCTCCGCCGTACCTTCGCATCCAGGTTGGGATCGACCGTTGGATGATCGAACAATCCCAATTCAAACTTCACGCGCAAGACGGAAGAGACGGCACGGTCCAAAGTCGCCGGCGAAAGCGTGCCGTCTTTTATGTCGGCGATAATCGCATTTTGAAAAACGTCGTGTTTGAAATCGTAAAACTGCATGTCCACGCCGGAATTCAACGCCAGCGCGATGGCCGCTTTCGCATTTGGCGCCACGCGGTGCTTGTCGACCAGTTCCCGGATTGCGCCGAGGTCGGAGAGGACGAATCCTTTGAACCCCCACTCGTGGCGCAGAATATCCAGCAGCAGCAGAGGATTTGCCGTGCACGGTATTCCGTCGATCTCGTTGTAGGCGGCCATTACAGCCATGGCATGCCCGTTACGAATGGCAGGTTCGAACGACTTCAGAAGAATGGTGCGGAGTTCGCGCTCACCGGCGTGCGCCGGCGATGTATTGGTTCCGCTTTCCGGTGCGCCATACGCAGCGAAATGCTTCGGTTCGGCGACGATTGTATGATCGGTGGCCAATGACGAGCCTTGCGCGCCCTCGACATAGGCCAAGCCCATCCGGCCGCTGAGATACGGATCTTCGCCAAAATCCTCCTCGACGCGACCCCAGCGCGGATCGCGCGCGACGTCGAGCACTGGACCCAGGACCATGTCGACGCCCACCGCACGCGTTTCCGAGGCGATTGCCGCGCCGGTTTCTTTCGCCAGTTCCGGATTCCAAGTCGCCGCCAGGTTAATGGGGGCGGGGAAGAGGGTTTCGTTAATACCCATATAGCCGTGCAGCCCTTCTTCGATGAACAACGCTGGAATGCCGAGACGCGAGTGATCCATTACCCATTTCTGGATACTGTTTGAAAGCGTTGCATTGGGTGGATACAGATCATGAATGCTGCCGACGCCGAGATTGCCCCACAGCCGTTCCGCTTCTTCCGTCCGAAAAACTGCATCGGGCGCCGCGTGGGTTCGGTTCGTAGCCTTGTCCACCAGATCCGGAATTCCTGCGTACATGTCGAGCTGGCGCGCTTTCTCCGCAACCGTCATGCGGCTCAGTAAATCTCGAACGCGTTCCTCGGCCGGCACGCTCACCTGTTTGTAATGCGCATCTTGGCCGGAAGGCTCTTGTGCCCAGACGACCGCCGCACTACCGACAAGAAGCGACAGGACTACATAAAGTGGTTTACGTATCGGCATTTTCTGATAAAAGATTTTCCTATAAC
>JAICLJ010000031.1 GCA_025927575.1 Bryobacteraceae bacterium
CCGCTGTCAACACGAGCGCAAGCAGCCATGACCTGCGCTTCATTTCAACGTCTCCAAATACGCCAGCACGTTATGCATCTCGGTGTCGGTGTAAATTTGCAACAGTTTGGCATGGACTGCCAGCGGATCGTGTATCTCGACCTGTACGGTATCCCGCGGCCACGTGTGATACTCGCCTGCTTCGTCGTACATCGATACGGTGAACTCGTCAATATGCTGCAGCGGCCCTGAAAATACCTGGCCCGAAGTCAGCTTCACCGCCACCTTTTTGCGAATGCGATCGCTTGAAGACAATGCGCCGCTCCGCCCCGGATATAAAAGTGCCCGCAAGAGCGCTTCCGGTTCATACTCGCTTGCCACATGGGCCAGATCTCCTGCCGGTGAATGGCATGTCTTACAGCGGCCCGCCCCGTTGAAGTAAGCCTCACCAGATCTTGCATCGCCTGTAACTACGTCTTTGACTTGATAGAGTTGCCGGTAACGAACATATCGATTGCGGGCGTGCAGGAAAGTTGCAATGTCCGAAATCTGCGCCGGAGTCAAGTTGAACTTCGGCATGCCCTTCCCGGGACGGCCATTCAGGACGACCGGAGAAATCAGGTTCCCATGCTCGTCGTGGTTCACCAGCACGGAACGAATCAGGTCCGGGCCTCCGTCGCCGCCGTTGGCATCCCTGCCGTGACAGAACGAGCAATTCTGGCTGAATAAGTTCTGGCCGCGGTCGACGGCAGCCTGATCCGGAGCAGGCGGTATCCTGTTGCCCTTTCGCTTTGGCGTCTGAGCGGATAGCGAAACGGCAAATGCCAGTGCAACTCCTGTCAGAAACAGATAAGTGAGGAATGGCCTGATTTTTCGGAATCTCGTTCCGGTCCCCGCGAACGAGTCATGCACATTGCTTAAGATTGTTCTTCTCCCAGATCGCACGAGACTGCTACGCGCAGCGGATGAAATGAATATTACACCGATTCCCAGCAAGTTTCAAACAATTTGTGAAGTTTTTCGCGACTACCGCTTATGGCGTCCGGAAAGCGGGATCTCGGGCATCGCTTCCTCCGCTGCGCTTGCCTCTATCATGGGTATTTACCTTGCATGCCGCAGTTGAAACAACTATCCACTCACATCCTGATTCATATCGCCGAGCAGTTGAATATTCCACTCAAGAGCCTGGTCGCCACCATCACGTTGCTTGATGAAGGCGGGACCGTCCCGTTCATCGCCCGCTATCGCAAGGAAGCGACCGGCAACCTTGACGAACTCGGGATCGGCGCGATCGCTGAAAAGCTTCACTATTTCACAGAGCTGGAAGAGCGCCGCCAAACCGTTCTCGCGACAATCGAGGAGCAAGCCAAACTGACGCCCGATCTCAAGGCGAAGATTGAAGCGGTACTCGATCGAAGTGAGCTTGAAGACCTCTATCTTCCTTACAAGCCGAAGCGTCGCACTAAGGCGATGATCGCGCGTGAGAAGGGGCTTGAGCCACTCGCCGAGTATCTTTGGAAACAGCAAGCATCCGAAGTGCCGCTTGACGCGTACGCACAGACGTTCGTCAACGAGGAAAAGACCGTCGCGTCGGCCGCCGAAGCTCTCGAAGGCGCGCGTCACATCATCGCCGAGCAGATCAGCGAAACGGCCGAATTTCGCAAGCACTTGCGTCAGTTGATGATGAACGAAGGCATGGTCGTCAGCAAGACGGTGGAAGGCGCCGACGACCCTGAAGGTAAGTTTAAAATGTATGCCGACTACAGCGAGCCGGCTGCGAAGATTCCATCGCACCGTATGCTCGCCATACGGCGCGGCGCCAATGAGAACATTCTCTACTTTCAAATTGAGCTTGATTCGGACCGCCCAGTTGCTTACCTCAAGAGCCGGATCCTGCATCAGCAGGGAGATTGGACCCGCCAGTTGGAAATGGCGATCGAAGACGCCTGGAAGCGGCTGCTGAATAATTCGATTCAGACGGATGTGCGGCTGGAATTGAAAGACCGCTCCGACATCGAAGCGATCCGCGTCTTTCGTGAAAACCTGCAGAACCTTCTACTGGCCCCTCCCGCGGGAACGATCGCGGTACTCGCTGTAGATCCTGGCCTTCGCACCGGCTGTAAGATCGCCGTGGTGGATGCAACGGGCAAGTTCCTCGATCAAAGCGTCATCTACCCATTGCCGCCAAGGAACGACGTTGCGGGCGCGGCCGCCAAGCTGATGACTCTCATCCACAAATACAACGTTCGCGCGATTGCGATCGGTAACGGCACGGGCTCGCGCGAGGCATCCGCCTTCGTGCAGGACTTGCTGCGAGAAGCTAAGCTCGGAGCGGTCTTCAGCGTTGTCGTGAACGAATCGGGGGCTTCGATCTATTCGGCATCCGAAATCGCCCGGCAGGAGTTTCCCGGTCTCGATCTGACGGTGCGGGGCGCCATCTCCATCGCAAGACGTTTGCAGGACCCGCTGGCCGAGTTGGTGAAGATCGACCCTAAATCGATCGGCGTCGGACAGTATCAACACGACGTAGACCAGCGCAAGTTGCACGACGCGCTCACCAGCACGGTCGAAATTTGTGTGAATCGCGTAGGCGTCGATTTAAACACATCGTCATTTGCACTCTTAAAGAACATCGCCGGAATCAACGAGCGCACGGCACAAAAGATCGTAGAATTTCGCAATGAGCATGGCGCGTTCCGCTCACGCATACAACTGATGGCCGTGCCCGGCTTCGGGCCGAAGACGTTTGAGCAGGCCGCTGGATTCCTTCGAATTCGCAATGGCGAAAATCCTTTAGACGGGACGGCCGTGCACCCGGAGTCTTATCCGGTCGTTGAGAACATCGCTAGCTCGTTGAACGTGGAAATCGGACAATTGGTGGCTAATCCCACTCTTGTTAGTTCGGTCCGTATTGAAGATTTTCAAAACAATTCGACCGGAGCGTTCACACTGCGCGACATTCTTGAGGAATTGAAAAAGCCGGGACGCGATCCTCGCGACCAGTTTGTTGTTCCGCAGTTTCGAGCGGATATTAAGGAAATCGGCGATCTCGAACCCGATATGATCCTCGAAGGCGCCGTCACGAACGTCACCAATTTCGGAGCTTTCGTCGACATCGGCGTTCATCAGGATGGGCTGGTTCACGTAAGTGAACTATCGAACCGATTCGTAAAGGACCCGAACGAAGCGGTGAAGGTCGGGCAGATCGTGAAAGTAAAAGTCCTCTCGGCGGATGCGAAAGCTAAACGCATTGCGCTATCGATAAAGGCATTGGAGGCATCTGAACTGCCTAAGGTGAAACCCGGTGTTCCACCGCAGCGCACGGCCAAGCCGGAGCCTACTCTGGAAGACAAATTAACAAGCCTTTCGAACCGCTTCCGAACAAGATAGCCTATGAAACCTGTTGGAATTTGACTCTCCCGGCGCAACCGCTCGAAGGAACGGCGACCTGCGAAGCGGAACCGATCGCCGGATCACACCAAAATGCACGTGACAAGATAAAAATAGAGAAGGAGAGATTGTGAAACCCGCAAACCGTCAAGCAGCCGCATTACCACACACGGGTATCGCAACCTTCTGCAAGGCCCCGTATGTCTTTGAGCCCACCGAAATGCAGGCGGATGTCGCGATTCTGGGAGTGCCGTTCGACAACATGGCGTCCATGCGCCCCGGTTGCCGCCAGGCTCCGAGAGCGCTCCGCGATGCCTCCGCTCGATTCGGTTGGCTCGGGGAGCCGGCTGGTTCCGCTGGATTCTTCGATATCGGCGAGGGCACTACTCACTTGGCGGGCGTCCGCCTGGTGGATGCCGGCGATGTTGACGTTCGGCTCGATCCGGCCGTTACGCGGGAACGGATCACAGCGCATGCTCGCTCCATCATCGATCGTGGTCTGCTTCTGGCTTCCATCGGGGGAGACCACTCGGTCACTTTCCCTCTGCTTGCCGCATTCGAAAAGTATGCTCCGCTGACGATTGTTCTGCTGGATGCGCACATGGATTATCGCGACATATCGATGGACCTGAAGTTTAGTAATAATAGCCCCTTCCGACGCGCCCATGAGTTACCTTTCGTCCAACGCATTGTGACCATTGGCGTGAGGGGCATCAAAAGCACGGATCGCGAGTATCGCGAAAGCCTAGAACATGGCAATCTTGTTTTTCCGATGGACCGGGTCCATGACGATGGAATCGCCGCGATCGTTAATGAGATTGGAGAACTCGGGAATTATTACGTGAGCTTGGATATCGATGGCCTTGATCCGTCCATCGCGCCTGGCACTGAAAGCCCGGAAGCGGACGGGCTGAGTTTCCGTCAAGCCAGGCAGCTACTTCGTGGAATTGGCAAACAAGGGCGGCTCGTCGGCGCCGACATTGTCGAAGTAAACCCTTACCTGGATCACGCCGAGCTCACGCAGCATATCTCCGTGCAACTTCTGATCGAAACCATCGCATCGGGTTTCCCCACCACCGCCAGGAAAGCTTGAAAACGCGAAATTCACAAACGAGCCGATTGGTCCATCTATGACGCCTTTTCAGGCGTCCACGCGATGCTGACTACGCCGGTTCTCCGGGCCAAGGTACTCACGAACACAGGCGTTTTTGTTTCAGAGATCGGGCTGCGCCATTGAACGCTGCAGCTTAACTCCTGCACCGCGTCGCCCGGTCGATACGTAATCGCACAGGATCCGATTTGATAGCCAGCGGCAGAAAGGCCAGACCGTATTTCGGCGTCGCTCGGGCCGTCCGCTCCCGTGACTATGGTCAAGGTGCCGTGCCTGTACTGCTTTATTTTTACCTCGAACCACCTCAAGCCGGTCAGAACGAGAAAGCCCAGTACCAGGCCGGAGAAGCCGAGAGCAATTTGGCCGCCTCCAAAGCAAAGGCCGAGCACCGTCACGAACCAAAGTGTGGCCGCGGTGGTGACGCCGATGAGCATGTTGCCTCTCCGCAGGATCGCGCCGGCGCCAATAAAACCCATTCCTGACAGGATCCCGAGTGGGAGCCTCATCAGATCGAGATTGATAAATGAGTCGGGAGCCCGCCCTGCTTGCGGCAACAGAATATTGGCCTGGATCATCGCTAGGCAAGCAGCCAGCGATACGAGCGTGGTCGTCCGCAGACCGGCAGGGCGTCCGCGTTCACCGCGGTTGAAGCCGATCAGCAGCCCGGCGGCAAAGGCACAGAGGATTCGGATGGAGATATCGACCCAAGAAAGATGGAGAGGCATACTGTCCAGCTTATTGGGGAATCGGGCTATTCTGCGCGTTTCTCGTACTTAGCAAAAGCTCGAGGCGTAACACTGGCATGCCGTCTCCTGTCTACTAGCAACCGTATCTGGGCGGCTCCGCCGATGGAAGAAGCGATTGGCATCACGGCAGAAGGAGTATTCGGAGCAGCCCGAGCCGTCTTGTCGAAAGAGGATGCAAGCATGGGAACGACAGTCAAAGGGTCTCCGATTTTCTTTGGCGGTTGGCACGATATTCGCCAAAACCGAGGTTGGCTTATTACATTAGGCGTTGTTTCGATCATTTTAGGAGTAATCGCGTTGGTGGATTCTATTGCCGCAACCGTTGCCTCCATGATCGTATTGGGATGGGTGTTGTTGATAGCGGGGATTATCGAGGGGGTGCAGGCGTTCAGGCATCGCCAGGGTGGTCACTTATTTCTGCATTTGCTGAATGCAGTGCTCTCTTTCGTCGTAGGTCTGATGCTGCTGCGGAACCCTCTGGCGGGAGCGCTACTGGTGACTCTTCTGTTGGCCACCTACTTCGTCGTAATTGGCATCTTCCGGATTGTCGCTTCGCTCAGCCTCAGGGTTCCGCATTGGGGTTGGGCTATGGCCAACGGCATCGTCACTCTAATATTCGGCATCGTGGTTTGGGCCCAATGGCCGGTGTCGGGTCTGTGGGTCATCGGCTTGTTTATTGGCATCGATTTAATTTTCCTGGGATGGACCGAAGTGATGTTGGGCCTCGCCGCGCGGCAACTCCCGCAAGAACCGGAGTAACCGTGAACTTCCGGCGGCTTCGCGAATTCGTTACTTCATTTAAACCAGGGCACCGAGTGTTATTCCGACGATCAGTTTTTAGCCGTTTCGACATCTCATTTGCATAGGCGCCGGAAATTATTGTAAGCCTTCGAAAATCAATATAGATCGAAACCATCTGAATAAAAGGAGATGAAACGGTATGGAGCAAAGTAAAATTCTTCAAAGTGATCCGGATCGCCGCTTTCGGCGGGTACTCGCCGCAAACACGCTGGCCGGAGATTCCGTTATGAATTCCGCCGGTGAGGATCTTGGAAAAGTGGACGAGATCATGATCGATATTCCGTCTGGACGCGTGGCCTACGTGGTTCTATCGTTCGGCGGCTTTATGCGCATGGGTAACAAACTATTCGCTGTTCCGTGGGATGTGCTGACAGTCGATCAAGACCGGAAATGCTTTATTCTTGATGTCGACAAATCCAAACTTGAGGCTGCCCCCGGATTCGACAAGGACAATTGGCCCGACATGGCCGATCCCACCTGGGGTAAGCAGATCTATAGCTACTACGGGCGGAGGCCGTATTGGGAAAATACAGGCGTCGACACTGAAGAGACGCTTCGCTCAAGAGCCGGCGGAACGAGATTGTAGGGTTTAGCGGATCTCAAGTTCTTCACCGGTACGCTTCCAGTGGGCAGTTTCAGATACTGTCCATCGAATAGTCCCCCTTTGAACCGCCAAGCGCCAGCGAAGCATCTTCAAAATCTGCTGGCGCTTCCGGCTCATGCTCAAAAATTCCAGAACAATCATTCTGTCTCGGGTTGCCCCACGCTTCCAGCTCAAATTCAAGTTTTTATCGCTGCGCCGCGTAATCACTCATTCGTGAAAAGCGCAATGTAAGAATTAATCTATGGCGAAGCCGGCGTTACTTGCTGTCGACGATGAACCGGAAGTCCTGAGATCGATCGAACGCGACTTGCGCCGGAACTACGGCCAGCGCTATCGCATCGTCCGCGCCGAATCCGGCGCAATGGCGCTCGATGCCGTAAATCGGCTGAAGGAGCGCGCCGAAACAGTTGCGCTGCTGCTTGCCGACCAGCGCATGCCGGTCATGTCGGGAGTTGAGTTCCTGACCCAGGCGACGCAGGTTTTTCCTTCCGCAAAAAAAGTATTGCTTACTGCCTACGCCGATACCAACGCTGCCATCGCGGCAATCAATCAGGTGCGGCTGGATTATTATCTTCTGAAGCCATGGGATCCGCCCGAAACCCATCTCTATCCGGTTTTAGACGACTTGCTCGAAGACTGGCGCGCGCAAAACAAGCCGCCTTTCGACGGCCTTCGCGTCGTGGGCTATCGCTGGTCGCCGTATAGCCATGCTGTAAAGGATTTCCTCGGCCGCAATTTTTTCCCATATGAATGGATCGACTTAACCGGCCGTGACGAGGACCCGAGCATACGCCACCTGCTCGATACCGAACTCCGCGACGCCACAAATTTTCCGGTTGTGCTGTTTCCCGACGGCGCCAGGCTCGAACGCCCGGAGCCTGCTGCGCTCGCCGACAGACTCGGGCTACAGACTACGGCCGGCACCTCCTTTTACGATCTGGTAATTGCCGGCGGCGGCCCAGCGGGTCTAGCAGCGGCCGTTTACGGCGCGTCGGAAGGCTTGAAAACGGCACTCATTGAAACTGAGGCGCCCGGCGGTCAGGCGGGCATGAGTTCGCGCATCGAAAATTATCTCGGTTTTCCATCGGGCTTGACCGGTGCCGATCTGGCACGCCGCGCTTTGACACAAGCCAAACGCTTCGGCGTCGAAATCATTTCCCCGCAAACGGTGGCCGGTGTTCGTCTCGAAGATCCGTATCGCATTGTCCGCCTCGGAGACGGCAGCGAGATCAGCTCCCATGCACTGCTGATCGCCAGCGGCCTATCCTGGCGGAAGCTGAACGTTCCCGGACTCGACAGGCTAACCGGTAAGGGTGTTTACTATGGCGCCGCGCTGACAGAAGCCGTCTCCTGCCGCGACGAGCACGTATTTGTGATTGGT
Source organism: Bryobacteraceae bacterium (assembly GCA_025927575.1). GTDB lineage: Bacteria > Acidobacteriota > Terriglobia > Bryobacterales > Bryobacteraceae > KBS-96. Next base: position 8,013 of record JAICLJ010000031.1, read on the forward strand.
GGGGCCAATTCCGCGGGCCAGGGCGCAATGCATTTTTCGCAATACGCGAGCAAGGTGACAATGATCCTCCGCGCCGGCGCGCTGGCCAAGAGTATGTCCCGCTATCTTATCGACCAGATCGAAGCAGCCCCGAACATCGAAGTGCTCACTCACACGGAAATAACCCAGGCTCTCGGCGAAGAGCACCTCGAATGTCTGGCGCTGCACAATAGCGCAACGGGCGAAACGGAAACGGTTCGCGCTTCCGCGATGTTCATTTTTATTGGCGCCACACCGCACACCGATTGGCTCGGCAACCTCCTGGCGATGGATGAGCGCGGCTTCATCTACACAGGTCCCGACACACCGCGCGAGGACGGCAAACGATTGCCGCGCGGCTGGAAAGTCGACCGCGAACCGTTCCTACTGGAAACCAGCGTGCCCGGCATCTTCGCGGCGGGCGACGTCCGCCACAACTCCGTGAAACGCGTGGCGTCGGCTGTAGGCGCAGGTTCCATTTGTGTGCAGATGATCCACGAACACCTTGCGCACCTGAGCCGGCTGGCCGAAAGGACCGCCGCCGCTCATTCCTGACCTAGAACACGCCATGCTGCATGATCTTCGAGATCGTAAGCTTTTCCCCCGATTCACCGACGAACAGATTGAAACACTGAAGCCGCTCGGCAAGGTGATCGAAACGCAGGACCGCGCCATCGTGCTCCGCGAAGGCGATCCGGAATATCCTCTGTTTTTTGTGCTTTCGGGCAAATTGCGGGTATTCAAACGCCTCGGCGCCGCCGAGGAATTGCTGGCCTATCACGGCCCCGGCGAATTCGCGGGCGATATCGGCGTGCTGACTGGAGGAGGCGCAACCGCTTCCATTCAGTCGTGTGGAGAATGCTGCCTTCTGCAACTGGATGCCGGCGCGTTGCGAAAGTTAATTGGCGATAACTCGCCCACGGGCCAGTTGTTGGTTGAGACCATGGCGCGCCGCGCGAGACAGGCCGATTCGCACATTATCCAGGAAGAAAAACTGGCGGCGCTCGGGAAAATGGCGGCTGGACTCGCGCACGAATTAAACAACCCGGCTACCGCGGCGCGCAGGGCATCGAAGCTAATGACCGAAGCTGTGCTGCAGACGCCGCTGCGAATGCTGGCGATCGATACTCGTTACAACGAGGAGGAGAAGGCGAAGATGCGCGACTTCGCGATCTCGATTACGAATCGTCCGTCCGCGCCTCCGAAAGATCCGCTGGAGCTGAGCGATCGCGAGGAGGAGCTCCTCGACTGGCTGGAAGCGAACAATGTGCCACGGTCGGATGAAATATCTCCCGTGTTTGCTGAAGCGGGAGTTACGCCGACGGAATTGACCCAATGGAAGCGCGCTGCGGGCGAGCGCTATTTGCACGGCATCTATTGGCTGGAAACGGTGATGCGCCTGGCGAGCCTTGCTCGTGACATTGAAACGAGCACCAATCGGATCGCCGAACTCGTGGCAGCGCTCAAAGAATACTCCTACATGGATCAGGCGCGCTTCCAGGAAATCGATGTGCATCACGGAATCGAGAGCACGCTCAAAGTCATGCACCACAAACTGAAGAGCGGCGTGGAGGTTCGGCGCGATTATGGACCAGACCTGCCAAAGATTTGCGCGTATGTTGGCGAATTGAACCAAGTCTGGACCAATCTCATAGACAATGCCGTGGATGCAATGGATGGCCAGGGCGCTTTAACCGTGCGCACACGAGCCGCGGGTGAGAGTGTTCTCGTCGAATTCACGGATACCGGCCGTGGCATACCCGAAGAAATCTGCACCCGGATTTATGAGCCTTTCTTTACTACTAAAGGCCCAGGAAGGGGAACGGGGCTGGGTCTCGATATCACCTACCGAATTGTGGTCTACCGGCACGGCGGCAAGATTCGCGTGAAATCGAAGCCTGGGAAAACCACCTTTGAAATCGAACTTCCCGTCAACCCCCCGCGCGAAGACGAGATTCTGCAGGCCTTGCAGACGAAAGAACAGGAGGAACGCTTGTGAGCGGCGAATGCAAGCATCTGGCGGAAGCCGATGCGCAAAAGCAGCCGAATACGAATGGCTGTGAAGAGTGCCTGAAATCCGGCGATTCGTGGGTACACTTGCGAGTCTGTCTCACCTGCGGGCACGTCGGCTGCTGCGACAGTTCGAAAAATAAGCACGCGACGAAGCACTTCCATCAGACGAAACATCCGGTGATCCGCTCGGGCGAGGCGGGCGAACACTGGGCGTGGTGTTACGTCGATGAAGTGTTCAGCGAGGATCTGGAATAGCCTGGCCGCGCATCTCGCCGCCGCCATTTTTCAGCGCCTTGTCGAAGAACGCCGTTACGCGCCGCTCGTATTCCGCTTTTGCCACCGAATGCGCTTTACCGTGTTTGGCGCCGGGTACCAGCCAGAGTTGTTTCGGCTCGCGGGCGTGGGCGAAGTTTTGTTTGCTGTTCTCGACCGGCACTGTAAAGTCGTCCAATCCGTGGATGATGAGGACAGGCCGCGGGCTGATGCGCGCGATGACATCCATGGGACGGACCGAATCGACGTCGATTCCCGCGCGCTCGTCCGCGATCCAGATGGTGACGGGCGCGAACGGGAAAGATGGAAGATGAATGAAATGTTCGAAGCTGGCGGCGATTACACTCGGCGCGTCGCTGAATCCGCAATCGTCCACAACCGCCTTGATGCGCTTGTCCCGCGCGGCCGCAAGGATCACGACAGCGCCGCCCATCGAGACGCCCAGCGCGCCGATGCGTTGCGGGTCAACGTCGCTCCGCGTACACAGGTAATCCAACGCCGAAATGAGATCGTTTTGCTCATAAACGCCGAGCGTCACATATTCGCCGCCGCTGCCAGCCCGGCTCCGCATGTTGTAAGTGAGCACGTTAAAACCGGCGCGATGCAAGAAATCGGCGATCGACAGCATCTGGTCCTGCGTATCGCCATAGCCGTTCGCGAGGACGATGGTGCTCCGGTTCGTTCCCCGGAACCAGCGGCCCACGAGGTTAATGCCGGTCGATGAATGAAAGCTCAGCGGTTCGGCGTGCAGATCCGGGAACGAAGCGAGCGATTGCTCGTAGTGATAATAGTGTGGCCGCAGCGCTCGCTCGGAGCCAATCCATCCGACCGTGCCGAGCACCAGCACGGCGGCGGCGCATAGGGGCGCGACTCCGCGCAGCAGGATCTTCCGAAACATCAAAGTTCAGGATACGGGATCACCCTGGTTGCGGTTCGGGACGCGGATACGTATCATCTCAACACGAGGAGCCCACGGAATGAACAACACAATTCTCGGCGCAACGCCAACGAAGCCCGGGGAATTCGAGCGCATTAAAGCCGAAATCGTCATGGCCCTTGACGAGTTACGGGAGCGCGGCGTCGTTTGCCGTGTGGAAGAAACTCAGGCAAAGGGCGGATTGTCGCTGAATTTCGCGAAGGGCGCCACGTCCCAGACAATCAAGTTCGACCGCGATGAGTGGACGAAACCGGACCACATCAAATCGACTGTGATTGAGCGGCTGGAACTCTAAGCGGCCTTCATCGCATCACAGAGGGAGGGGATGTGGAAATGGAGGCATCGGGCAAATTCCGGCGGCCGATCGCGACCGAGATCGTTCCAACGCCGGTGTTCTGGCGCGCGGAAGAGTACCACCAGCAGTACCTGCCGAAACGCGGACGCAGCCACCGCCGTATTTAACGGACTGCCGGTTTGGCGCCGACCTGGAATCTGTGGTCGTCGTGAGATACGAGTGCTCCTGCTCACAGATATTCGCAATGAAATTACGAATCCTTACTCGTCCGCCCACCTAAATCGTCAGGCATGTTATAGAATCTCTAGTTTCATCTGTGTATAGTCGATGACAACGAGGAGATTAGTCGTATGCGAAGATTGACATGTCTGCGTCTTTTAGGGGTATCCATTTGCCTGCTGTTTTTTGCTTCATTGACATATGCCCAAAGTACCTTTGGTTCGATAGTTGGAAACGTAACTGACCCCACTGGCGCCGCTGTCGGCAGCACGCCGGTAACACTCTCAAACCTGGGCACGAGTGAAAAACGGACCGACTCCACAAATGCCGATGGCCTCTATCAGTTCGTAAACCTGCCGCCCGGTCAATACAGCGTTGCAGTAGAGAAGCCTGGATTCAAGCGCGTTCTGCGATCGCCCGTCACGGTGCAAACGCAAACGACGACCAAGATCGATCTCGCGTTAGAAGTCGGCAACGTGAGCCAAACCGTTGAAGTGACGGCCCAAACCCCACTGCTGCAACCCGAAAATTCGTCTCTTGGCCAGGTGGTCGATGAGCGCAAGACGACCGAACTGCCTCTTAATGGCCGAAACCCGCTGAACCTGGTGGCGCTTGTCCCGTCGGTCGTGCCGCAGGGCGGCTCGATGTCGAATCCGAACGGGCAGAACGTGTTTGCTTGGGGTAATTATCAGATTGGCGGCGGCATGGCAAACCAGAGCACGGTTTGGCTGGACGGATCGCCAGTAAATGGCAGCTATGTCAACATCACGGCGCTGATTCCGACTCAGGATTCATTGCAGGAATTTAAGGTTGCGACGAACAATCTCGCGCCTGAATATGGGCGTTTCGCCGGCGGCGTAGTCAACTTCACGACAAAATCGGGAACGAACGAACTGCACGGAAGCGCTTGGGAGTTCCTGCGAAACAAGGTTCTCAACGGCAACACATTCTTCAACAACGAAGCCGGGATAGAACGCCCCGCGTTCACCCAAAACCAGTTCGGATTTAATTTGGGCGGCCCCGTTTATATTCCGAAAGTCTATAACGGCAAGGACAAAACGTTCTTTTTCGTAGATTGGGAAGGTTTTCGGCTGCGGCAGGGCCAATCGTCGGTCCAAACAGTGCCGACCGCTGCCGAGCGCACTGGCGATCTCTCATCGCTTGGGCCTATTTACGATCCTTTGACCACCTGCGGCAGCGGAGCGCCCGGTTCTCCCGTTTGCGCTCCGGGGCAGGCTCAGTACAGCCGGCAGCCGTTCGCGGGAAGCATCATTCCCACGAACCGACTGAACCCTACTTCTCTGAAGTGGCTGAATCTTTATCCGGCTCCGAACACGGCCGGAGTTAACGGGGTCAACAACTACGTCAATAACGCCAGCGTCGGTGGCAATAACAACGAGACAGTGGTCCACCTGGATCAGAACGTGTCGGATAAACAGCACATCACGGCGCGTTATACCTATTGGGGCAACCTGAATCTTCCAATTGATCCCTTAGGAACCGGCGTTTGCCAGGATCGCTGCACCGAGACGTTCAACACGAACAATTTTGTGCTGGGCGACACTTATTCTTTTTCGCCCACGACAATCATGGAAGTTCGTCTCAGCTACCAGCGATTTAGTTACGACCGGACGCCGACAACGCTGGGCTACGATTTGACGCAGCTTGGCTGGCCGGCATCGCTGAACACGCAAGCATCGTTCCTCGATCTGCCGATTCCCGTGATCAGCGGCTTCGACACGGCTAACACATTCGGGAGCCAGGGGGCGGGCAGCGTCATTATCGACCGTAACGATAATTACCGGGCAGCCGCGACTCTGACGAAGATCAGCGGAAGCCACACGCTCAAATTTGGCGCCGAGTTTTTGCGTATGACGCACAACTACGCTCAGACGAACGTTCCGACCGGCCTTTTCAACTTCAATAGCGGATTTACGAACGACAATGCCGTCACCCCGACGTCCGGCATATCACAGGGCCTCGGCTCATTCCTGCTCGGCTACGCTGCTAGCGGAAGTGCTTCTTCGCCTGCCCTGGTTGCGGGGCAGCAACTTTATCCGGCCTTGTTTATCAATGACAACTGGCACGCCTCATCGCGGCTAACCTTAAACCTTGGGCTGCGATGGGAACACGCTGGCCCGTGGACCGAGCGATTCAACCGGATGTCGTTTTTCGACCCGACAGCCCCGAATTCGGTGCTTGCCGCAAACGGCATCATCATGCCGGGCAACATCGGACTGGTAGGCACCGCCGCGAATGGCGGCTTGCGAAGCAATATCAGACCGGACTGGCGCCAGTTTGCTCCGCGCGCGGGCCTGGCCTATCAAGTGACGTCTAAAACCGTGTTCCATGCAGGTTATGGAGTCTTCTGGCTCCCCAATGACGTCGCCTGGGACTACAGCCCAAACAACGATCCAGTTAATAGCTTCTCTACACAATACGTGAGCAGTATCTACACCGGCGTGCCTGCGAATGATGTTTCCAACCCGTTTCCCGGCACGGGAATCATCGCACCGCCAGGCCGAAATCCGAGCTACGCGCGGACGCTCTTAGGGCAAGGCCCGAACGTATCGCAATTAGCTAACCCATACGGCTATGCCCAACAATGGAACGCCGACATCCAGCAGGAGTTCGGCAATGGATTCCTGATTGACGTCGCATATGGCGGGGCAAAGGGAACACATCTGCCAATCGACTCGCCTCAAATCGACCAATTGCCCGATCAGTACCTATCGCTTGGAAACCAACTTACGCAAAGCGTCGCCAATCCATTTGCGGGGATCGTTCAAAGCGGCTCTCTGGCGGCGAGCACCGTCCAAGCTGGGCAACTCCTTCGTCCTTATCCGCAATACAATGGTCTGAGGTTTGCCGGCCAGGGAATTGGCAATTCAACGTATAACTCCCTGCAGGTGAAGGCCGAAAAGCGCTTCTCCGGCGGCGCTTCCCTGCTGGTTGCCTATACGTTTTCGAAACTCATCAGCAACACCGACACGATTACAGGCTGGCTGGAAAGCGGCGGAACGGGAGGGGTACAGAACTGGAATAACCTGAGAGGGGAGAAATCGCTTGCCTCGTTCGACACTCCCAACCGTTTGGTTGTCAGTTATGTTCTCGATATTCCGGTCGGCAAGGGCCGGAAGTACCTTTCGCACTCGAACGCCTTTGTCAATGCCACGATTGGCGGCTGGGGCGTGCAGGGCGTGACCACGCTGCAGGACGGGTTCCCGCTGCATTTCGGCACGAACCAAAATCTGACCAACTCTTTCGGCGGCGGTTCGCGACCGAATTATGTTGGCGGATGCGATAAGTCCATGTCGGGATCGGCGCAATCGAGACTGAATGGCTGGTTCAACACCGCCTGCTTCGCGCAGCCGGCTCCGTTTACGTTCGGCAATGAGAGCCGAACGGATTCCAGTCTTCGGTCGCCAGGAATTGCGAACTGGGATTTTGCAGCGTTTAAGGACTTCCCCTTCGGCCACGAAGGCCGGGTGAAGCTGCAACTCCGCGCGGAATTCTTCAATATCTTCAACCGGGTACAATTCGGCTACCCAGGCCAGACGCAAGGATCGAGTTCGTTCGGAATCATCAGCTCTCAATCCAACACGCCGCGTTTGCTGCAGGTAGCGGGGCGTATCAACTTTTAGGGGAAATGATCCGCACTAGCGGTTAGCAAGCTGTTCAGGCGCGATCCGGGTGCGGAAGTAATCCACGGTTTCCGCAATGCCCTGATCCAGCGGAACTTTTGGATTCCACCCGAGGACTCGTTTCGCTTTCGTAATGTCGGGGCGGCGGATCCTCGGATCGTCGGAAGGAAGCGGCCGGAAATCGATTCCGGCCTGACTCCCCACGTGTTTTCGTATGTAATTCGCAAACTCGAGAATTGTCATCTCATTTGGATTCCCGAGGTTCACCGGATATGCCTCGTCGGATTCAATGAGCCGCAACAGTCCTTCCACCAGATCCGACACATAGCAAAAGCTGCGTGTCTGCGACCCGTCTCCGAAAACGGTTAAGCTGATGCCTCGCAAAGCCTGATCGAGAAAGGCGGGCACCACGCGCCCGTCATTGAGTGCCATGCGCGGACCATACGTGTTGAAGATGCGAGCAATGGTTGTCCTCATTGCGTGCGCGCGATGATAAGCCATTGTTAGCGCTTCGGCAAAGCGCTTGCTCTCGTCGTAGCAGGAACGAAGACCGACCGGATTCACGTTGCCCCAGTAAGTTTCCGGTTGCGGATGCACTAGTGGATCGCCATAGCATTCCGATGTCGAACTGATAAGGAATCGGGCGCTGTGCCGCCGCGCAAGCTCCAGCATATTCCGCGTGCCGATCGAGCCGACATCGAGCGTCTCGATTGGGTGATTCAGATAATCGACGGGGCTCGCTAACGACGCGAGATGAAAGACGCGATCCACAGGGGCCGGAAAATCCAACGGCTTACAGACATCGTGCTGAACAAAGCGAAAGTTAGGGTTTCCGAGCAGATGATCGAGATTCTCAGCGTGACCGGTAATGAGGTTGTCGAGCGCGATCACCTGGTCTCCTCTTTCGATGAGACGATCGCAAAGGTGTGATCCAATAAATCCTGCAGCCCCGGAGATGACGTTGATCAACTGAATATCCAATCTTTCAAGGACAATAGAACTAGCTTATATGACGTTCTACAGTATCTCGCCGTCTGTCCAGTCTTATCGGCCCTAGGAAATACATGCCCTTTCCTTCTACTGCAGAAGAAATCTGTCTGTCGGCGCTCATCGTCCTATCGATAGCGCTCTTCTTGCAACGTTTCGGGCCGATCTGGCAATGCATCTGGCGGTCCAAGGAGGACCCGAATTTCCATATTCGGCCAATCGGGAAGCGGATTTGGGATTTCTTCTGGGAAGTACTTTGCCAGGCAAAAGTGATCAAAGAACGCCCGCTGCCGGGTTTGGCGCATGCGCTTGTGTTTTGGGGATTCTGTGCGTTTGCACTGGTTACGACGAATCACGTGGCAGCGGGATTCGGACATCCGTTTCTCGATCGCCACAGCGGGCTCGGAACGTTTTATTGGTGGTTTGCGTTCTGGTTTGCGGCGTTGGTAGCCATTGGGATCACCGGCCTCTTCATACGCCGTTTTTTCATCCGGCCAAAGTGGCTGGGGCCGCTGTCGTATGAGTCCGGCGTCATTGCTCTTTTGATTTTCGTGTTGATGATCACCTACATGCCGATGTGGTGGGTTCCAGAAACCATCACCGCCGGCCGTATCCTCTGGTGGATTCACACAGGCGCTCTGCTCGGATTTCTGCCTCTGATCCCGCATACGAAGCATTTGCATCTGATGCTCAGCCCGGTGACGGTCTTCTTGTCGCGCGGTACGTTCAGCGCCATCCCGCCGCTCGCCGGTGATGAAGACTTTGGGCTCGACACGGGAAAGGACATTTCGAAGCTCACGGCGCTGCAAGTTTATACGTGTGTTGAATGCGGGCGTTGTACGGAACATTGTCCCGCCAACAACACCGGCAAAGAGCTGAATCCGGAGCAAATCATTCTCGGGGTGCGGGCTTATCTGAATGAATACGGCAATACGAGCGATACACCAATTGTTGGGGCAACCGTTACGCAGACGGCGATCTTTCAATGCACGACATGCGGAGCCTGCGAATACCAATGCCCGGTGGGAATCGAGCATCTTCCCATCATCGTTGGGCTTCGCCGCAGCGAAGTGAACACCGGCCGCTGGGAAGATGAACATGGCACGAAGCTGTTCCTGAACCTGGAGCGGCATGGCAACGCGATGGGCTTTTCCGCAAGCGAGCGCGACAAGTTCATTGCCAAGCAGCAGTTCCCGGTTTTCGACGGCACGCAGGAATACTGTCTCTGGCTGGGCTGCATGGGCGCGTATGATCCTGGCGGCCGCGAGATCGTTTCGGCGTTTGCCGAGGTGATGCGGCACGTGGGCGCCAGCTTCGGCGTACTCAAGAAAGAACAGTGCACAGGCGATCCGGCGCGGCGTTTGGGCAACGATCTGGTGTACGGGCAGCTTGCCGAGAGCAACCTGGAAGCGCTACGACAAGGCGGCGTGAAGAAAATGGTGTCCATCTGCCCGCACTGCGTGCACACCATCGGCAATGACTGGAAGGAGTTCGGCGCTCACGTAGAAATTGAACACCACAGCGAGTTTATGGCTCGCTATCAAGACAAGCTGCCTTCCGCGCAAACCGGTAGACGCGTCGTATTCCACGATCCCTGCTATCTTGGGCGCTACCGGAACGTTTATGATGAGCCTCGGGAAGTGATTGCACGCAACGCGACAGTGATCGATCCCCCGCGCGCGCGTGAGCGGTCATTTTGTTGCGGGGCCGGTGGGGGCCTGATCTTCTTAGGCGAAGAGACGGGTCAGCGCGTTAACGAGACCCGGGCGAAGGAACTCGCAGATACAGGAGCGGAAATCGTGGGCGCCGCCTGCCCGTTCTGCAATAGTATGTTCCAAGATGCGCTCGCTTCGATGCCGGGAAATCCACCGAAATTGCTGGATATCGCGCAACTCGCGGCTGCGGCGATACGTGCGAGCGAAACCAAAGCTGGATAACCTGGAAATAAGAATATATGACTGACATCACCCGACGTGGATTGCTGAAATCGGCTCTACTGGCAGGAGCCACCACGAGAATCGCTTTTGCAAAGAGAGACAAAATCCGGATCGGCGTGACCGATTGGAATCTGGATCGGGGCGCCGATCCGGAATCGGTGCCGTTGGCCGCGAAACTAGGCTTCGAAGGCGTGCAGGTCTCGTTCGGCCAAAAACTGATCGATGGCAAGATGCCTACCGATAATCCGGAGACGATCGCCCGTTATCTGAAGTTATCGAAGGACAACAACATCCCGATTGACGGCACGTGCGTCGACCGGCTCCACACCGACGGCCTGAAGAGCACGAAGGTCGGCCAGAAATGGGTGCTCGATTCCATCCGGCTCACCAAAGATCTGCATACCAAAGTGCTGCTGCTGCCGTTCTTCGGGAAATGGGCGCTCAAAAATCGGGAGGAAATGGACCATACCGGCGATGTGCTCCGCGACCTCGCTCCCGAGGCTGAGAAGGCGGGCGTGATCCTCGGCCTGGAGGACACGATTTCAGCCGAGGACAACGTGCGGATTATGGATCGGGCCCGGTCAAAGAACGTGCTGGTGTACTACGATGTTGGCAACTCGACCAAGAACGGTTTCGATGTCGTGAAAGAAATCCGCTGGCTCGGAAAAGATCGAATCTGCCAATTCCACCTAAAAGATAACCCGCACTTTCTGGGCGAGGGGAAAATCGAGTTCGCGCCGATCATTCACGCGATTCGCGATATCGGATACTCCGGTTACGCGAACCTGGAAACCGACGCGGGAAAGAATACCCTGGAAGCGGACATGCGGCGAAACCTGCTTTATATCCGCAGTGTAATGGCGCGTGCGTGAGAGATGTAGTGAACGCTACTTGCGCGCGCCCGGCGTTGTTCCCTTTAACCGCGATTGCCGCCGCTTGGCGCTCTTGCGTTTCGGCTTCACGAAATGGAATGTGCCGCTGCCAAGGTACTCCGCCTCGTAGATGTTGGCCTTCTGCTCGATGTTCGGGGACTGCCCGTGCGCTGCTTTGCTCACTGCGGGTTTGCTCTCTTTCTTCTTATCAGCCATATTGACCTAAGTACTCAGTGTACCGTGCGGGCATCGCGAATTCTCAGAGTGAAATTAGCGAGAAAGGAACTCATCGGGATCCATGTCCGCTTGTTTAAGACTCGCCCGCAGAGTACCTTCGGGCATATCGCCGGAAAGGTTCGGTATCGTGACGTAACGATTGCTCGTTCGATTGAACCGGATCTCGTGACTTCCAGCTGCCTGCCGGTCGAACGCAAACCCACAGGCGTTCAGTTTTCGAGCAATTTCGCGATATCGAAAACCGGCTAGGCGCCCTATTATGCGGCGACGATGATTGTGTAATCTTTCCGTTCCGCCGTGGTAGGCAGTGCCGGCGCTCCTTCTCGCTCCCGCCGGGCTTCAATCAAACGCCCGCGACATCACGCGCGATCTCCAGCGTCTCCGCAACGGCCCGCCCCTGCGCCACCAATCCCGCAATTCATCGGAAGTTGCCAGAAATACCTTCGGGCAATTACTCGACCCGGATCTGAATTGCCAACTCCATCGGCGGCGATATTAGCACAGCTATAGCAGCGAAAGTACGTGGCAAACTAGCGCTCCATTTCGAGACTGAACTTCTATTGCGCTAAGATCGTCATAGTAAGCCCACAAGCACAAATCGCCAGCCCATTGCGTGACGATGAAACGTCTTGTGCACGCGGATGCAAAGGATTGCTACTTCGCGAAAGCTTGATTCATCTGTAAACTTGGGGAACCTTCAATGAGTTCAACTGCGATCGGCCTACGCGATAACAAGGCTGTGCGCTTATGGGACTCCACCAACGGCAAAAAGGCCGTGATGGCAGTCAGCGGTTTCATTCTTTTCCTTTTCGTTCTGGGGCACATGCTCGGAAATCTTCAGGTCTTTGAAGGTCCGGCGCAGTTCAACCGGTATGCTCAGTTGCTGAGAATTCTGCCTGAGGGCTTGTGGGCCGTTCGGATCATCCTGATAATCATGGTGATTCTGCACATTGTCGCGGCAGTTCAGCTTGCGCTGAGAAAGCGAGCGGCCCGTCCCATCGGGTACGCCAAGCGAAAGCCGGTCGGTTCGACCTATGCGTCACGCACCATGTATTGGAGCGGACCCATCATTCTCGCCTTCGTTATTTATCACCTGCTTGATTTGACAACCGGCAACCTCAACCCGAGTTTCATCGAAGGCGACGTGTACCACAACGTCGTCGCCAGCTTCAGCAACCCCATCGTTTCAGCCTGGTACATCTTTGCAATGGTGCTTTTAGCCTTACATTTGCGGCATGGAGTCTGGAGTATGTTCAATTCCCTAGGCTTGAGCGGCCCTCGCTACACAGCCATGCTGAGGCGGGCGGCGACGTTTTTTGCGGTGCTGATCTTCCTGGGCTTTATATCGGTGCCGATAGGGGTTTTGACGGGGGTGGTGAGATAGCCATGGAGCTCAATTCACGCGCGCCCTCCGGGCCTATTCAAGATGCATGGGATAAGTCGCGCTTCGAAATGAAGCTGGTAAATCCCGCCAATAAACGCAAGCACAACATCATCGTTGTGGGTTCTGGCCTGGCAGGCGCGTCGGCCGCCGCGAGTTTGGGCGAACTGGGCTACCGCGTGCAATGCTTCTGCTTTCAGGATTCGCCGCGGCGCGCCCATTCCATCGCCGCGCAAGGCGGCATCAACGCGGCAAAGAACTATCCAAATGACGGCGACAGCGTTTACCGGCTGTTCTACGATACCGTGAAGGGCGGCGACTTTCGGTCGCGCGAAGCCAATGTGTACCGGCTCGCGCAGATCAGCGTTTCCATCATCGATCAATGTGTGGCGCAAGGCGTTCCTTTCGCGCGTGAGTATGGCGGCAGCCTGGCGAACCGCTCATTCGGCGGGGCACAGGTCTCGCGTACGTTCTATGCACGCGGCCAGACAGGCCAACAGCTTCTGCTGGGCGCCTACCAGGCGCTCGAACGGCAGATCGACGCCGGCCGTGTTGTGATGTTCCCGCGCACTGAGATGCTCGACCTGATTGTCATCGACGGACGAGCGCGAGGCATCGTCGTGCGGAATCTCGTTACCGGCACGCTCACGACGTACTTAGGCGACGCTGTTGTGCTGGCGACAGGCGGCTACGGCAACGTTTATTATCTTTCGACAAACGCCAAGGGATCGAATGCAACGGCTATCTGGCGGGCCTACAAACGCGGTGCTTTATTCGCCAACCCCTGCTTCACGCAGATTCACCCAACCTGCATTCCGGTCTCCGGGGATTATCAATCGAAGCTCACACTGATGAGCGAATCTCTTCGAAACGACGGGCGGATATGGGTTCCGAAAACTAAGGGCGACAAGCGGGCACCGAATCAGATTCCCCCAGAAGACCGCGACTACTATCTGGAGCGTCGTTACCCGAGCTTCGGCAATCTTGTGCCGCGCGATGTGGCCTCGCGCAACGCCAAGAACGTTTGCGACGAAGGCCGCGGGGTCGGTCCAACCGGACTGGGCGTCTACCTCGATTTTAAGGAAGCGATAGGCCGACTGGGAGAGAAGGTCATTCGGGAGCGCTACGGCAATCTGTTCGACATGTATGAGCGGATCACGGATGAAAATCCTTACAAAGTCCCGATGCGCATTTACCCGGCTATTCACTACACGATGGGCGGCCTGTGGGTCGATTACCAACTGATGAGCACGATCCCCGGGTTGTTTGTCGGCGGAGAAGCGAATTTCTCCGACCACGGCGCCAACCGTCTGGGCGCGAGCGCGCTAATGCAGGGATTGTCCGACGGCTATTTCATCATTCCGTACACAATCGGTAATTATCTCGCCAGTAACAAATTCGAAGACATCGAACAATCGGATCCGGACATTCGCGGCTCGGTCGCAAGCGTGGAGAACAATATCCAGCGGCTACTCTCGATTAACGGGAAGCGGACTGTCGATTCGTTCCACCGCGAGCTCGGCAAGATCGTGTGGGAATACTGCGGCATGACGCGGACAGCCGCGGGCCTGGAGCACGCCATTGGACGCATTCGGGAAGTGCGCGGGGAGTTCTGGCAGGACGTGAATGTTCCCGGCGGCGAAGCAGATTTGAACCAGAGCCTCGAAAGAGCCGGGCGTGTTGCGGATTTCTTCGAGCTCGCGGAGTTGATGTGCATCGATGCGCTGCATCGAAACGAATCTTGCGGCGGACATTTCCGGGAGGAATACCAAACACCAGAGGGCGAAGCGCTGCGCGACGATGAGCATTTCTCATACGTGGCCGCCTGGGAATATCAAGGCGGCGGCAATGCGCCGGAACTACACAAGGAAGCTCTTGAGTTCCAATACGTACATCCCAGCCAGAGGAGCTACAAATAGCGATGCGTTTGATTCTCAAAATCTGGCGGCAGAAAAATAGGGACACGAAGGGGAAGTTTGCTCGTTACGAAGTGAACGACGTGAACCCCGACATGTCGATGCTTGAATGCCTCGACGTTCTGAATGAAGATCTGACTCGGAAGGGTGAAGAGCCGGTGACCTTCGAGCACGATTGCCGGGAGGGTATATGTGGCTCATGCGGGTTCATGATTAACGGCGTGGCGCAAGGGCCGCTGGCCGGCACGACGGTGTGCCAACTCACCATGCGTCACTTCAAAGACGGCGAAGAGCTGATTCTAGAGCCATGGCGCGCACGGGCATTCCCTGTTCTGAAAGATCTTGCGGTGGATCGCAGCGCTTTAGACCGGATCATCGCGGCCGGCGGATATATTTCGGTATCGACAGGCAGCGCGCCAGATGGAAATGCAATTCCGGTGCCGAAGGAGCAATCAGAAGCCGCGATGGATGCAGCGCAGTGTATAGGCTGCGGCGCTTGCGTAGCTGCGTGCCCCAATGCGTCCGCGTCTTTATTTACCGGAGCCAAGATTACGCATCTCGGCCTGCTGCCACAAGGGCAGCCTGAACGAGATCTTCGAGCAGTCCGCATGGTAACCCAGATGAACCTTGAACAGTTCGGCCAATGCACGAACATCGGCGAATGCGTTGCCGTTTGTCCAAAATTAATTCCCATCGAAACCATCGGCAGAATGAATCGCGACTACATCGCGGGGTCGATACGCGAACACGAAACTGTGGAAGCATAACAGCAAAGCACGTGGTATGGGTTTGGCCGCTTGCTAGCATCGAATTATGGGTCCACAAGCTCCAGGGGCGCAGCCGAAGCTCCCCATCCCCGGCGTAGAAAATATCATTGCGGTTGGTTCCGGAAAGGGCGGCGTGGGCAAAACCACCGTTGCCGTCAATCTAGCCGTGACACTCGCGAAGCTTGGTTACGATGTGGGTCTGCTCGATGCAGACGTCTATGGCCCGAACGTTCCGTTGATGATGGGTGTACGCGCCACTCCACACGCTATCGGTCAGCGCATCCAGCCATTGTCGGCGTACGGAATAAAGCTAATGTCCATGGGATTTCTGAACCCGGGCGATAAGCCGCTGGTGTGGCGCGGCCCCATGCTTAACAGCGTGATGCAGCAGTTCTTACGCAGCGTCGACTGGGGCAATCTCGATTATCTTGTTATCGATTTGCCTCCTGGCACGGGCGATGTGCAACTGACGCTGATTCAGACGACGCCGCTGACCGGAGCGGTAATCGTAACAACACCCTCCGATGTCTCATTGGAAGACGCGCGCAAAGCAGTCCACATGTTCGAGCAGGTGCGCGAGGAAGTGCTGGGTATCGTCGAGAATATGAGTTTTCTCGATTGCCCGCATTGCGGTAAGCGAATCGACGTATTCAGCCAGGGCGGCGGCGCGCGTACAGCCAAACAAATGAATGTACCGCTGCTTGCCGAGATTCCGCTCGACCCTATGACTCGCCTCGGCGGCGATACGGGTAAACCGATCGCATCCGTGGACGAACCGCATCCACAGAAGACCGCGTTTGAGAAACTGGCCCACGCAGTGATTGAAAGGGCGTCGGAATCGAAAAAAAGGGCTGTGCCGACAATCGAAGTTTCGGAGTAGCCGGCATTCCTGGTTCATGAGCCAGGAATGCTCAGGTCACGCCAGAGGAAGGTTCGCCTGTGCGCGCAGATCGAACCCTGCAAATTCGCCTCTTTCGAACTTAGGAAACGCAGCGGCGGCGATCATTGCGGCATTATCGGTCGATAGACTCTGTGATGGGAAAAGGAACCGGTATCCGGAATAACGATTCGTTTCCTGACGCAAACCGAGGTTGCTGGCGACGCCGCCCGAAACGATGATGGATTCCGCGCCGATTTCGTCGGCTGAAACGAGAACGCGGCGGAGGAGTTCCTCGATGACGGTGCGCTGAAAACTGGCAATCATATCGCGAGTAGCTTGCGGCGTGGCCGCAAGCCACTGCTCCATGGAAGGCGGCGCGTGAGCTTTCTGCAATTCGCGGCGTTGTGCAATTTCCTCTGCAATGCCATGCCGCTCCACCCAGCGCAGAACCGCGGTTTTCAACCCGCTGAAGCTGAAATCGAGTTCGTTGCCTTTCATGCGAGCCAAAGTGAATTTCACGCCGCGAGGGTCGCCGTAAGGCGCAAGGCGGTCGAGCACCGGACCCCCAGGGTAGCCGAAGCCTAACAGCTTTGCCACCTTGTCGTACGCTTCGCCAGCGGCGTCGTCCCGCGTTTTCCCCAAGAGACGATAGCTGCCGATGGCTGACACCTCGAACAAATGAGTGTGTCCGCCGCTGGCGACAAGAGCCAAAGCCGGAAAAGGCACGTCGCGGCCCTGCTGGCGCTCCTCAAGGATGACGGCGTGAATATGTCCTTCGACATGATTCACCGCGATCAACGGCAGGCTGCGCGCATAGCACAGCGCCTTCGCATACGTGACGCCGACAAGCAAAGAACCGACGAGGCCCGGCCCGCTGGTGACGGCAATCGCGGTGAGGTCTTCGAAGTTTGTGGAAGCATCCCGGAGCGCCTGGCGCACCACGGGTACAATCGCCCGCAGGTGTTCTCGCGAAGCGAGTTCAGGAACGACTCCGCCGTATTTCGAATGTGTGCCCAGTTGTGAAGCGACAACGGACGAAAGCAGGCGCTGCCCCCGGTCGACCACCGCCGCAGCGGTTTCGTCGCAGGAACTTTCAATGCCCAGAATCCGCATCTACTTATTATTGTCGCGCGGCATGCGGAAGTACAACGAGGCACAACGCGGGGGCGACTCAGCTAGACTGACAGCGTTGCTGGTTTCCGACTTCGATTACGACCTCCCCGAGGAACTCATAGCGCAGGAGCCGCCTCTTCACCGCGGCGCATCGCGAATGCTGGTGCTGTCAAGGCAGCGGCAAACGTTTCACGACGACCTGTTTGCAAATTTTAACCGCTATCTTCGCGCTGGCGACTGCGTCGTTCTCAACAACACGCGTGTCTTCCCTGCCCGGCTGCATGCCCGGCGCAATCACACGGATGGCGCGGCGGTCGAAGTATTTCTGGTGCGGGCCAGCCATGAAAACGAATCCATCTGGCGGACCCTGGTCCGGCCGGCAAAGCGGGTGCGGCGGGGCGACACGCTTCTGTTCGACGATTCGCTCCATGCTGACGTGATCGAAGAAGGTGAATTTGGTGAACGCGTTTTGCGCTTTCATGCCACCGGCCCGTTGGCCGAGATATTCGATCGTCTGGGGCAGACGCCGCTGCCACCTTACATCCACCGAACGGCGGATGCTACCGACCGTGAGAGATACCAGACGGTATTCGCGGAAAAACGCGGCTCCGCGGCGGCGCCCACGGCCGGCTTGCACTTTACCAGGCAAATGCTCGGTGCCTGCCGCGCCGCGCAAGCCGACATCGCGAAGGTGACCCTTCATGTCGGCCTCGGCACATTCGCACCGCTTCGTGAGCAGGACCTGGCGCGGATTCACTTGCACGAAGAATACTTCGATATCGAAGCGCAGGACGCCGCGAGGATGCGCGCCGCGAACCGGCTGATTTGTATCGGCACAACCAGCGTTCGCACCGTTGAAACAGCAGCGCAGCGAGGCGGTCTGCAGGCGATGCGAGGCGAAACCGACTTGTTTATATCGCCGGGATTCCCATTCCAGGCGACAGGCGCGATGCTGACAAATTTCCACCTTCCGCAATCGAGTCTGCTGATCCTGGTGAGCGCCTTTGCCGGCCGCGATTTTGTTCTCGCCGCTTACCGCCACGCCGTGGCCGAGCGTTATCGATTTTTTTCTTATGGCGACTGCATGCTGATCGAGTAACCGTCTTGCAAGGAGTGCGACAATGCCGTGGCATCACATTAAAGATCCGAAGGATCATCAGTTAGACGAGCTAGCGGAACGTTATCGTTTGCATCCACTGCACATCGAGGACTGCAGGACTCGCCGGCAACGCGTCAAGGCCGACGAAACTCCCGAGTATGTGTTCGTCATTCTCAAAGCGGTCGATAAAAAACCGGACTCCGAGTTGGATTTTTCAGATCTCGATATCTTCGTGGGCGCCGATTTTTGCATTACAGTGGAAGGCGCGGGCTGCCAGGCGATAGCCGGCGCCGTCAAATCGGCGAAGCAGTTGGCCGATCCCGAACGCCCCGATCAAATCTTTTATCGTCTGATCGATGCCATTGTCGATTCTTATTTGCCCGTAATCGACGATATTAACGAACGAATCGATGACACGGAAGAGATCGTGCTTGCGCGGCCATCCCCGGAAGCCGTGCAACAGATCCTCGGGCTGAAACGTTCTCTTATCGGCCTTCGCCGGGTGCTTGTGAACACGCGAGAGGTTGGCGTTCAGATACAACGCCAGAGCGGCAACCTCATCAGTCAGGATCTCGCTCCGTTTTTTAGAGATGTTTACGACCACATCATTGGCAGCCTGGACCTGGTCGAGACGCAGCGCGATTTGTTGAGCGGCACGCTCGATGTTTATCTATCGAGCCTTGCGAATCGGACGAATGAAGTGATGAAAGTGCTGACCGTACTCAGCACCATTGCTCTACCATCGATCGTGATCTCAGGAATTTACGGTATGAATTTGAAGGGCATACCCTATCTGGACTCGCCGCACGCCATGTGGATCGTAGGCTGCCTGATGATCGGCACAACGGTGGCATTACTTGCCTTTCTGAAGAAGTTTGGCTGGTTCTGACCGGAGAAACGCTACGGCAAGTGGAGATCGCGGCCGGCTCGCTTCAACTCTTCTCGCAGAGTCTGAAGAGCCGAGTAAGCCCACGCTTTTACCGTTCCGGACGGATGTCGCAGACGAGCCGCGATTTCAGCCTGAGAGAGGCCCTCGAAATAAGCCAGATCTAGCACGCGCCGCTGATTATCGCTCAGTCTGTCGAATGCCTGGCGAACGAATCGGGCGCGGGTGCGATCGGCAAAATCCGCGCCGAAGCCGACGAACAAGCCAGGGCGTTCCAAACGCTCGAGATTGCACCGGGCCTGTGACAGCCGCCCCTCAGCCGAGCGGCGATAATCGATCACGTGATTACGCGCGATGGTCAGTACCCAAGGTCCAAACGCACCCCGTTCGTGATTGAACGCCACGACACAGTTCCAGATTTTGAGGAACGTCTCCTGGACGAGATCCTCGGCGACAGGGGGATCTCTCACGATCCTGACGACGACGGCGTAAACCAACTTGCCGAATCGATCGTACAAGTCGCCCATGGCCTGGGCATCATGCCTTTTCAATCGCCTGATCAACTCCGAGTCATCCTGCGGAGCAAGCAAAGCCGACAGGAACGCAAGGGGCATTTTGGCTCTAAGAGTATACGAGATTATAACAGGGGAAGACCCAGGGTAGAAAAGATCTCTCAAGGCCTTTAAGTCGCTAGCTCTACTCGCTCGGGTATAGGTCTTCAGCGGCGAGGGGCATACCGGGTGTCATGCGGCTGCGCGAACTGACGTTATAGCGCTTCCTGGCCGCGAATAGTTTATCGACCTCTTCACGCGGCAAAGGGCGGGCGCCGCCGAGCATTTCGGCCACAAAGGTGATGCGAGCGAGGTGCTCCACCATTTCCATCCGAAAAAAAGCTTGCCACGCATCGCGGCCGTAAGAGACACAACCATGGTTCTCCATCAGGAGCGCATCGTACTCGGGAATCAGCGACAGCATCCCCTCGGTGAGTGCAGGAGTTCCCGGAAGGCCGTAGGCCGCGAGGGGGACCGCGCCCAGTTGAATGATGGCTTCGGGTAACAACGCTTTATCGAGCGCGCGGCCGGCCGCGGCGAAGCCGGTTGCCACCGGAGGATGAGCATGCACGACAGCCGCCACATCTGAACGCATCGAGTAGATGGTGATGTGCATGGCGATTTCGCTCGTCCGCTCGCGATGCCCCTCCACTTTGTTGCCCGCCATGTCGCACACGATCAAATCGTCGGCTTCTACCATGGCTTTGCTGATTGCCGTTGGGGTGCATAAGATCCGATCTTCTGCGAGCCGGACACTGACGTTCCCGTCATTCGCCGCTACCCAGCCCTTTTCATATACGAGGTGGCAAATCCGGACGATTTCGGCCCGATGCTCCTGCGCGGTTTTTGCCATCTGAACGTTTCGATTCTAGCAGGGAACTCCACGACGCTTCTGGCGGCGTCCCGCGGTAAATTTGGCACGGCGGCTACAATCAAAAGATTGTGGAGAAGCGGCGCATGTGCCCGAACTGCCGGGCATTCATTACATCGAGCGACAGGGTCTGTCCTTATTGCGAAGCCAACGTAGGCCCGCGTGCCGTGGACGTCCGCTCTGCACAGAATCTGAATTTCATCCCGCGTGCGTACACGACGAGCATCCTGATCCTCGTCATCAACTTCGCCCTTTACTTCGCGATGATCATCGTGAGCGTGCGCTTCAGCCAGAGTTCCACGGCTTCGGCGCTCGGCCAAGTTTGGGGTGGTTTCAGCAGCGCGATTCTTGTCCTTTTCGGCGGAAAGTACGCTCCGTTCATTTTTCAGTATGACCAGTGGTGGCGCCTGATTACAGCCGGCTTTCTCCACGGCGGCCTGCTCCATATCGCCATCAACATGTGGGTGATGTTCGAGCTGGTTGCCGAGGTGGAGCAATTCTACGGTACGTCCCGTCTCGTCGTGATGTACATTGGCTCGACATTCACGGGATTCCTCCTGAGCCTCTGGTGGTCTCCAATGAGTCTTTCAATCGGCGCCTCGGCGGCTTGCTTCGGGTTGATCGGGGCAATGCTCGCAATCGGCCTTCATCGAACCAATCCACTCGCCCAAGCGATCCGCAGCTATTACATGAAATGGGCCATTTATGGCCTCATCTTCAGCTTTTTTCCTGGGCTCAATATCGATATAGCCGCTCACATCGGGGGCCTTGTGGGCGGTTTTGTGGTTGGATTTGTAGTAGGCTTCCCCGGCCTGCCGGACTCGTCAAGAGAGCGCTTCTGGAAAATTTTCGCCGGAGCCCTTATCGTCATTACCGTCTATTGTTTCTATCTCGACCTGCGTTCCTTTCAGGTGCTCACGGAAACGCTGAGAAGATGATTGAAGCGATGCCACAAAGCGTTGCCGCAAACCCTGCATTCCCGATCGCCGGAGGCCGTTGGAAGAGACTATCCTGATCCGTGGCGCTCGCCAGTTGTTGACACTGCGCGGGCCTGCGGGAATCCGCCGCGGAGCGATGCTGCGGGATTTGGGCATCATCTCGGATGGCGCGGTGCTCATTCAGGGGCGCAAGATCCTGGCGGTCGGCCCCTCCCGAAGAATCGAAAATCTCCGAGAAGCGAGATCGGCCCTTGAAATCCGCGCCAACGGGCGGCTCGTGATGCCGGGCATGGTGGATTCGGACATGCGCCTGATGCTTGGCGGGTTGCAAATTGCTTGGAAAAAGCCAAGCGTGTCGAAGACACTCCAGAAGGCGACGGCCATTCTCCGGAGCAGTCTCCAGCATGGAACTGTTCACGCGGAAATCAAAGCCGGGGGAACCACGCCGAAAACCAGCTTGCGAGACCTTCGCCATGCCGCCAAGCTAGGTTCCGGAGGCGGGGATTTGGTTCGCACATGGCTTTTGCGTCCGGGCGTCGACGCGGACCCAGACGATTTCGCCTCAGCGCAATCGGTCACAATCGCCGAGGTCGTCAAGCGCAGGCTAATTCACTTCTTCGAAGTGGAAGCGATGCCCCAACAGACGGCAGTGACACGGAAGTTATTCGAATTGGCCTCACGCGCCGGAGTGCCTTGTAAGCTGGCCTGGCGCGGAGCTGCCAATTCCGAACTGCTGGATATCGCCTCGCAAACAGAACTGCGAAGCATCAGTCACCTGACCGATTTGGATGCGCACTCCGCGGAACTGATGGGTCAACGACAGGTTCTTCTATCTCTCTCGCCCGGACGGGACGTTCTCGAACGGGATTGCAACACCGTTGCGTGGCGCGTGTATTTGGATCACGGAGGAGCAGTCGTCCTGGCCAGCGGATTCGATCCGGTCGAGTCTCCGCTGTTCAACCTGCAGATGTCTATTGCCCTGGCCGTGTTCCGTTTAGAATGGACGCCCGAGGAGGCCATCTCGGCGGCAACCATCAACGCGGCGTATGCGAGCGGATTGGGCGCGCGCTGCGGCTCTCTTGAACACGGCAAGGACGCTGATGTGGTTCTGATGAACTTGGCGGACTATCGTGAGTTGCCACGCCGTTTCGGCATGAATCATGTCGGTATGGTGATTCGAGGGGGCGAGATAATGTCTAATCGAACTGGATCGAAAATGACACGCCCGGTGGAGCGGATTTCTGAAGCTCATGCAGCCAATAATCGAGTGCGTCCCTAATTTTTCCGAAGGCCGCGATGCGCCAAAGATCGAGGCTATCGAAAACGCTATCGCGTCCGCGGATGGCGCGGTTGTGCTTCACCGCACTAGCGACCCGGATCATAATCGAAGCGTCATTACATTTGCTGGGCCGCCTGAAGCCGTGTTAGAAGGGGCCGTACGCGCGGCAGCGGCAGCCGCGAAGCTGATCGATCTGCGTGTCCACAAGGGTGTCCATCCGCGCTTGGGAGCTCTCGACGTACTGCCGTTCGTTCCGGTGCGGGGCGCCACCCTTGAAGATTGCATCACGCTAGCGCATCGCGCCGGCGAGAGGATTTGGCGGGAGCTCTCCGTTCCCGTTTACCTCTATGAGGCGGCAGCACGGCAGCCAACCCGGCAGCGTCTCGAAAACGTGCGGCGCGGAGAATTTGAAGAGATCCGCGAAGCCGCTCTAGTAGATAAATCGAGACAACCCGATATCGGGGGCCCGGCACTGCATCCGACCGCGGGAGCCGTGATCGTGGGCGCTCGCCGCTTTCTGATCGCGTTCAATATCAATCTTCAGACGTCCGACCTTCAGATTGCAAAAGATGTCGCCAGGGCGATTCGTACGAGTAGCGGTGGATTGCCGGCTGTGAAAGCGCTGGGTCTGCCTCTCGTCTCCCGAAATCTAGTGCAGGTATCGATGAACCTGACGGATTTCCAGCTAACGGGCCTTTACGCGGTTTACAACGAGGTCGAGAGACACGCCGCTCAACACGGGATCGGAATCGCCGGGACAGAACTCATCGGGCTGATGCCCCGCGCGGCCATCGAAGAGGCCGCGGCATCGTTTCTAAAACTGGAAAGTTTCGACAGTCAGCGGATCGTTGAAAACCGGATCGAGTCAGTCGTGGAGAGCGGGAAGTAGGCGCAAAGAACAAGGTAGATTTATGGTCCAGTAAGCGTGTTGCCGGTTTCTCATGTATGCTAGCTAACAAATTATTGGCGCCCGCCGATTTTTGAGTCGTGAGACACGCCCGGCTCGTATAGGTAACAGGATGCGACTTGTCCGTTCCTGCGCCGCCTCCCTCTTGCTGGCGGTTTTGTGGGCCCCGCTTGAGGCGCAATCTCTCACGGCCGAGAAGATCATGAAGCGGGTTGCCGCCAATCAGGACAAGGCTGAGAAGCAGCGCGCAGAATACATTTACCAGCAGCGCATCCGCATCGCTACCCGCCGCCCCAATGGCAAGCTGCTCCGGCAGGAAACGACAATCTATAGCGTTGTGCCGACCAGTTCCGGAATCGAAAAGCAAATCAAGAGCTTCGACGGGCGCTATTGGCGTAAAGGTGAATACATCGATTATCACGGCGAGCCGCGCCCGAATTCGGACAGCATCGATGGCGATCTCGTGAAGGATATGCGCGACGACTTCGCAAACGAGAAGTCCAAAGACGGACTGGGACGAGATCTCTTCCCACTCACAAGCGATCAGGGGAAAGACTACTGGTTCAAACTGCTCGGTGAACAAACGGCCGCCGGCCGGCAAGCGTATCGTATCGGGTTCGGCCCGCGCGATCACAACGAGATTACCTGGGCGGGCGAGGCTCTCATCGATAAGCAGGAGTTTCAGCCGATCAACGTGTTCACAAAGCTCTCACGCCGCATTCCGTTCGTTGTAAGGACGATGCTCGGTACAGACCTGCCTGGGCTGGGATTCAACGTGCAGTACCGTAGGTTCGACGACGGCGTCTGGTTCCCTGTGAGCTTTGGCACTGAATTCCGGCTTCGCGCCGTATTCTTTATCAACCGCCAGATCACGATTTCCCTTGAGAATTCCGGGTTCCAGCACGCTCAGGTCGATAGTTCCATTCAGTACAGACAGCCGAAGTAAGCGGCGAAAGACCGCGTTGCGATAGAATTCCGGCACGATGCCTCTGCCGCTTACGCCTCTGCGCTGCCTCGAACGCGCCATGGATGTTTTCTCGAGCAAACCCGGGATCGTTTGCGGCGACAGCACATTCACGTACGGTGAATTCGGAGAACGCTGCGGGCGGCTCGCTTCCGCGCTGAGCGCGCTCGGCATCTCGAAGGCCGACCGCGTTGCCTATCTCAGCTTCAACACCCACAAGCTGCTCGAAGCCTATTTCGGCGTGCTGCAGGCCGGCGCCATCGTGATGCCGCTTAACGTCCGCCTGACAATCCCTGAGCTCACTGGCATTCTGAATCATGCGGAAGCGGCAATTCTTTTCTATGAGCGGGATTTCGCGGCGATGATTCCGCAGTTCCGCGCCGCGTGCCGTGCCATCCGCCACTTCATTGCGCTCGACGGCGAGGACAGCGATTCGGTGCAATATGAATCGCTGCTGAGCGCTCACCCGGCGCAATCGCTCGACCCGTACAAGAACGCGGATGACGATATCGCGGAGTTGTTCTACACCAGCGGCAGCACGGGAACACCCAAGGGTGTAATGCTGTCACATCGCGCGCTTTACCTGCATGCTTTGAGCGTCGCGACGCTTTATGTTGAGACAGCCACGACGGTGGACTTGCACACCATACCTTTGTTTCACGCGAACGGCTGGGGACACCCGCATAGCTCGACTATGTTGGGCGTCACACAGGTGATGGTGCGCCGTTTCGATCCCGTGCACGTGTTCGAACTGATCGAGCGGCAT
The DNA here is from genome assembly GCA_025927575.1 of Bryobacteraceae bacterium. Lineage (GTDB taxonomy): Bacteria > Acidobacteriota > Terriglobia > Bryobacterales > Bryobacteraceae > KBS-96. Next base: position 33,763 of record JAICLJ010000031.1, read on the forward strand.
CGGGCAACCGATATGGCGCTGGTGCCGACCATGGCGAACGCGCTGCTCAACGTTCCGAACTCCAGTGAAATGAACGTATCCTCAATGCGGCAGATAACCCTCGGCGGCGCGGCATCCTCCCCGGCCCTCGTCGAGCAGATGGAAAGGCTCTTCCGGTGCGAGGTGTTCGCCGGCTATGGGTTGACGGAATCGGCGCCAGTGCTAACGATGGCACGCGAAAAAAGCGGCATTCCTTGTGCAAGCGATGCAGAGCGATGGCGCAGGCGAGCCATGACCGGGTGGTCCATTCCGGGTGCGCGCCTGCGGGTTGTCGACGAACGACTGAACGATGTCCCCAAAGATCTGGAAAGCATTGGCGAGATCATCGCTTCGGCGGACTGGCTGATGAGCGGCTATTACAAAGATCCCGTGGGATCGGCCGCTGTGCTGACCGGCCCAGGCGGCGAACCCGGAGGAGCGGATGGACAGCCTGTATGGCTGCATACGGGTGACATGGCTGTTTGGGATACAGATGGATTTATCCTGATTGTCGATCGTAAAAGAGAAATCATCGTCAGCGGCGGTGAAAATATTTCATCCCTTGAAATTGAGAGAGCCATTTACGCTCATCCCGCAGTCCTCGAGTGCGCCGTGGTTTCCGCTCCCGATCCGCAATGGGGAGAAGTGCCGGTGGCCATTGTCGTCAGCAAACCAAGCCACACGCTGCAGGCCGAAGAGTTACTGGAACACCTGCGAAAAAGTTTGAGCCGATTCAAACTGCCGAGGCGAGTGGAATTCGTGGAGGGGCCGCTGCCAAAGACCGGCACCGGCAAAATTCGAAAGCTGGACCTTCGTGAGCCATTCTGGAAAGGTTATGAGAAGAGGGTGCAGGGCTGAAACGAGTCCGTGCGACTCATTGCGCCCGCTGGCTTCGCCTGTCACATCGAGACTCATCTCGAAGCGCCCCAAGCTCTGACATACGCGCAACCGACAACGGGCGGAAAGCCAACGTTAGATCTTGCCGGGTTCCTCTTCCTTGCGTATTTCGTCGGCGCGTTTTTCGATCTGTTCGCGTAGCGAGTGGGGCTGCTCTGGCGCGGCGTTTGCTGAGCCCGATTGCATTTGCTCAATCCGCTGGCGCAGCCGCTTAGCTCTCTCTTCCTGACCTTCACGCGTATGTGCGTCAGACATGTACTGCTCCTGCTCTTATTTTATTCCTGCTGGCGCCGAATGCGCGAACGATCTGGATGCCGCCTCAGAGCGTTTTGATGAAACTCCTCAACGATTCGGCTCGCGCTTTGCTCGACTCCGCGATAGGCGACGATGCGGAAGCGGAAGCAGCGAATGCCATCCCGGGCTTCTGCGTCCGATAGTGACTATCCCGAAGGACTTTACGCACCGTCAGGTCGATCGTCTCCCTTAGACTCTGACCGTTGCGCTGCAATTTGCCGAGGTCGCGGAGTTCAGTCTTTCCATTCGAAACGATGATCTGATACCACTGGTTCGTCACCGGATTCCCGAAGCTCACGTATCCGCCTTCCAACACCGTGTGCGGCGCCATAATGCTCCCGCTGAAGCTGTACTGGATTGACGCCCCACCGCGCGCATCGTAGTAATGCGGAGTAATGAAATCCGAGAGTTCCTGCCCGTTGACGTCGTACGCAAACTGGGTGCCCTCACAGGGATCGCACACTTCCACCAAATAGACGACCCGCTTGAAGCCGGAAACAGGCGCGGGCGAGTTGGGCGGAGGAGAGCCAGCCAGAGTTCTGTTGCCGAACGGGTCCGCCAGCATCTCAAGCGCCTCGTGGCTGGCTGTCAGCGTCCAGCCGTCGTCCGCCTGCACCAGAGAAAACGGCTGCCCGTTTTCATCTGTGTGGTAACCCGCCGCTCCCGGTTCCTTGATGTCGTCCTTAACAATAATGGGCCAGTAATCGACCGGCACGGATTCGAGTTTGTCGAATGCGTCCACAGTGGCATTTACTTTCCAGATAGGCCCGAAATCGCGCGAAGCCTGCTTCTGTAAAGCGGCGGCGACCGTCGAAATTTCAGAGAATCCGATTGACTTGGTTTCCGAAACCAGTGCGACTTGGTGAGGTAAAGTACTCATGGCTTCCTCCAGTGAAGTTCTTCGTGCTGCTCCCGCGACATGAAGTCTTTAGGATCATGCAAGAAGTGATACGCAAAATCAAGCGTCTTTCCTTCGCAGCAATGAATCGGGCGAAGAAAAGTTTACGAATGTAATCGATCCCACCTTTCAATCGAGAGGCTGAGCGGAGTGTTACACTTCCAGCCGGAGAGCATCGGGTCGAATGCAGAGGAATGAACTTGAGTAAGACGACGGCACAAACGTCGGGCGCCGTGGGCAGCACTGCGTATGTCTATTTGGCGGCCATTGTCGCGGCGAC
>JAICLJ010000119.1 GCA_025927575.1 Bryobacteraceae bacterium
ACAGGACGACAGTCCCGCTTCGCCGGAAGCCAAAGCATACGTCAAGAACCTCGAGTTAAGCGATGTCGGCATGAAAGCAGCCGAGAATTTCATGCAGCAGCGGATTGTCGAGGTGATCGGCAAAATCACCAATAAGGGTGACCGCACCTTGGATTCTGTGGACGTATACTGCATCTTTTACGGTGTAGACGGCCGCGAGGTGCATCGAGAGAAAGTTCCTATCGTCAATCCCACGGGCAAGCCGTTCGCGCCGCAACAGACTCGGGATTTCCGGCTACCCTTCGATACGCTGCCGCCGGATTGGAATCAAACCATGCCCCGCCTCGTAGTCGCGCAGATCAAATTCTCCCAATGATGTCCCGGCGATCAGCCTAGGTACGCCCCATGAAGATATTGGTTGTCGATGACGATTGCGATCAGCGCCACATCCGGACGTTGCTTCTGTTGCGAGCGGGATTTGAAGCCTCCGAGGCGGGAGATGCCACCGGGGCCAAGGCAATCGCCACGACGGAGCACCCGCACGCAGCGGTGATCGATCTGCGGCTCCCCACCGTCGAAGACGGTATCGCTCTCATTCGTGATTTGAAAAGCCTGGATCCAGCAATGCGCCTCATCGTGCTGACCGGCGCTAACATCCACGTTCTTGACGCGCGGCCCGAACGAACACTTGTCGACCAATTACTGGTAAAGCCTGCTCCGACAGCGGATCTCATCGATGCGCTACGGGGTGGGGTTCAGGACGATCCTGCCGTACGGCCGGCTGACGTGACCGGGCAAACCGCGCATTGACGCGCGGCGGCCGGATGTCTCGCGTCCCGAACCGCTATCGGTAACCCGCGGCCTGCATTTCGAATAGCTCGGCATACCGGCCGCCGAGAGCCACAAGCTGCTGGTGATTTCCCTGCTCTACAATCTGGCCCTCCGCCAGCACAAAAATCCGGTCTGCCATGCGAACGGTCGAGAACCTGTGGGAAATCAGAATTGCCATTTTGCCGGCGGTCAAATCGACAAACCGCTGGTAAACTTCGAACTCCGCGCGGGCATCCAGGCTGGCCGTTGGTTCATCCAGAATCAGGATCTGCGCATCGCGCATGTAGGCCCGCGCCAGCGCCACCTTTTGCCACTGTCCCGTGGAAAGGTCCGTGCCTCCTTCAAAGCGCCTCCCGAGCATCTGCTGGTATTTTTGCGGCAGCGATTCCACCACGCCGGCAGCCAGGCTCTTTTCGGCCGAACGGATGATCCTCTGCTCTTCCTCCACATTCTCAATTCGACCAACTCCAATGTTTTCAGAAGCTAACATGTCATAACGCATGTAGTCCTGAAAGATTACGCCGATCTCGTGCCGCAGGTCTTCGACGCTGTACTCCCGCAGATCGATCCCATCGAGGAGTATGCGCCCCTCCGTCGGGTCATACAGTCGGGCGAGCAGCTTCACCAGAGTTGTCTTGCCGGCCCCGTTCTCGCCTACTAGCGCGATTCGCTCGGCGGGTTCGAAACGAAAACTGACACCGCTAAGCACTTTGCGGTCTGAACCCGGGTAAGCGAATGAGACGTCTTGGAAATGGAATCCCTGACGAATCGGGCGCGGCGCGGGCAGCGCATCGGCGGCCGACGTGATGGTCGGTTTGCTCTCGAAGAAATCGAACAGGTCTTTAATGAAAAGCGCCTGCTCGGACACGTTCGCCAGGTTGGAGAAAAGGCTCTCCATGATATTTCTCGCCCGCGAAAAGGCGCCCACCATCAGCGTCAGATCGCCAACGGAAATCGTGGCCGCCAGCGCCCGCGTGACGATATAGGCATAGGCCCCATAGTATGCTGCCGTCGGGATCAGGCCCAGGAAAAGGCCGTGAAGCGCGCGCCGGGTGGCCAGCGCCCTGTTTTCCTCGTAAAACCGGTCGAATAGGAGCTGCGCCCGGCGGATCAGGTAACCGCCAAGGCCGAAAATCTTAACTTCTTTCGCGCTGGCGTTGCTCGCGCCCAGGTAGCGCAGATAATCAAGTTCCCTTCGCTCAGGGGTATAGCGAAACAAGATGGAGTAATTCAGCAACGCAAAATGCGTCTCGCCGAGGAATACCGGGATGGTGGACGCAATCAGCAGCACGAGCAGCCAGGGTGCGTAGAAAACCACGGCTGAGATCATCGTCAGCAGGGTGATGAACTGCTGTGTCATGCCGGCAAGAGTCGCCAGCATCCCGAGGCGCGCGGTGGTCTGGCGGCGGGCGCGTTCGAGCTTGTCGTAGAAGACCGGATCTTCGAAAGAAACCAGGTCAAGCGAGTTGGCGTGCTCCATCAGCCGGACGCTGACATGGTTAGTGAACTTGTCGCCCAACAGGCTGTCGACCAGGCTGATGAACCGGGAGAGCGCATCGGACAGCACTGCGAGCGCCAGCTCGGTCGCTAACAGCTTCCAAATCAGCGTGTTATCGATGGTTTGGTGACGGATTGCACGAACCACCAGATCGATGATGAGCTTGGGGATCCACAGCATCGCCAGTGGGACAAACGCCGCAACCAAACGTAAGGTCAGCGTAGCGAGACAGAGCCCCGGACTGGTTTGCCAAACCAATTTCAGCAGCGGAGGCACGTTCCGCAAAGCCCGAAAGCGTTGGGTCCAGCTCTGCGGCAGATCTTCCGATTTAGGTGGGGGTGGCCGCATGATCTAGCGTAGCGTGGAATGCCAGCTCAGAGTGACGCCTGAGCGGCTAGGCGCCCACCTGGAAATTCGGTTAGGCGGAGGCTTGACACGAGCCTAAGGCACATAAAGAAAATGCTCACTCTTTGGTGAATGAGCATTTTCCCTTCCTGTTTCCAGGAGCCTGCACATGCAGGTTTACGTTTGATGGGAGAATCAGATTCGACGGCTTCGCAACCGACAAAACCTGTTTGTGATTGGAGTGTAGGGCGCGCGAAGGGGGAAGTCAAGGCCGATTTTCCCGATTTTTTTTCCACCGCCCAAACCCCTCCAGCCAAACCATTTATGGGCCTTCCTGTTTTCTGTGTAACGCCGAAACGAAAGTTTGTCCCCTGTGGAAAAGAGTCTTGGCCCAACGGATTAGCGTAAAGTGCATTACTCTGGAACGGTCAAATGAAGAGTCGTCATCGCCTCATCTTCGTCGAGCGTTCCGAACCTGCGCCGATACAGCCGCATCATCCCGAACATCACGCCTGCTGTCAGGCATAGGGCCAGTAACAGTATGCAAAGAGCGATAATATTGACCAAAAGCTGGTATAAAACCGGCATCGGATCAGGCTCCGGCGCTTCGTTCCAGGTAATCTTCGCCTCGTACTCCACTTGGCCCAGAATGGCATCCGCCTGCCTCTCTGTGGCGCCCGGCAACACGATAGCTACCAGTACCCCTGATCGCTTCACCTGCGCTCCAGGAATGGCTTTGAAGGCAACCACGTGGATCCGCGCCATTTCCGGGCTGGGGTAATAGAACAGCACCAGTTTGGCGATACCGCCGTCAACGCGGTACTCCGTGAAATGTGCTTCGGCTCCCTCTTCAAAACCGGGCCGGGCACCGGCAACTTGCGGGGCGATTTTGCCGAGAGAGTCGGGACCCAAAAGGTATTTCGCCGAATTCGGGACCAGATCCTTATGCGGGACAAATGCCAAAACCGGCGGCGCAGCGGAGTCCCGGCGATTGGGGAGGCCGGCTTCGAGCGTCTGAAGCAGGTCCTTGCCTGGCGTCACGCCTCGGAACTCCAGGACATAATTCGCATCGAGAATCGAGACGCGGCCGGAGCTCCCAGCGCAGTATGGCGCATAATCGCACCGGCGCGAGTCGGCGGAGCGCATCCATTCCCAAGCGGCCAGCGCGGCCGTGCCGTCCTTCATTTGGTAGGCTGCGACGGTCCCCAGCCCTTTGCGGCTGTTGTATTTAGCCGACTCCGCCGCTTTAAAGCCAAATTCTTGAAAGATCGCCGGATCTGGCGGAGAGATTTTCTCGGACCCTGTTTTGCGATACGAACCCAAATTCTCCGGCAAGAGAGATGACGGGGCCGCAGACACGGTCGAGCCGAGAAGAATTGCCGCCAGAGCGATCAGGCTCCGTGGCATTTCTTGTATTTCTTTCCGCTGCCGCAAGGGCACGGATCGTTGCGCCCAACATTCTTGTATGGGTTTGAAGCGGCTTTCGGAGCGGCGGACGGCTCGCCGCCTCCCCCAAGCTGCATGGCGGCGAGTTCCTTTTCTTTCTTCCGCTGGATGTTACGGGTGAGGTCGAGGACCGATCGTTCCGCCTCCCGCTGCGCGGCAACCGCCGCCAGTTCGGCTTCTTCTTCCGATTCATCGTCCTCGTCGTCTTCAGGCTCCGGATACGGCACGGGGACATCTCCGCCGGAGGTCTCGATGCGCAGGAAGAACAAATAGCGGATGGTCTCGTCTTCGATCCGTTCCATCATGTCCTGGAACATCTCGAAGCCTTCTCGCTTGTACTCAATCAGCGGATCTTTCTGGCCATATCCGCGGAGACCGATCCCTTCCTTCAGGCGGTCCATCGACAACAGGTGGTCTTTCCACTGGTTGTCGATCACGTTCAGCATGATGATGCGCTCGGCGTCGCGCATATTGTCGGCGCCTACCATGCGTTCCTTCTCGTCATAGCGGCCGGCGAGAGTATCGAAAATCGTGGGCTCGATCTCGGTCACAAGCTGGCCTTCGATATTGGCTGTTTCGATCTTCACGCCGAACTGGTTCACGAGCGCGTTCTGAAGGCCCGGCAGGTTGTACTCGTCGATGTGCTTGTTCGGCGGGCAGAATTGATCAAGGAAAGACTGGACGATGCCGCGAACCATCTCGAGGATGCGCTCCTTCTGGTTCACGCCTTCAAGCAGCTGATGCCGCATGCCGTACACGGCCTGCCGCTGCTTATTCATGACGTCGTCGTATTCGAGGACGTGTTTGCGCGAGGCAAAGTTTTGGGCTTCGACAGTTTCCTGAGCGGTCTGAATGCGTTTAGAAATGAGGCGCGACTCAATGGGCACGTCTTCTTCCATGCCGAGCCGCAGCATCAGGCGCTGCATCCGATCGCCGCCGAATATTCGGAGCAAATCGTCCTGCAACGACAGAAAAAACCGCGAACTACCGGGATCGCCCTGGCGGCCGGCGCGTCCGCGGAGCTGGTTATCGATCCGGCGCGACTCGTGCCGCTCAGTGCCGACGATGTGCAGGCCGCCGAGCGCGATCACTTCCTGGCGCTCCTTTTCGATAGCAGCCTTAATGCTTGAGAGTTCCGCCTCCAGCTCTTCCTGTGGAATCGTCTCGATCGGCTTGCCCTTTTTCTTCAGCCGCTCCATCAACAGAAAGTCCGGGTTACCGCCCAGCAAAATGTCGGTGCCGCGGCCGGCCATATTCGTGGAGACGGTGACCGCGCCCTTGCGGCCCGCCTGCGCGATGATCGACGCCTCGCGCTCGTGATTTTTCGCGTTCAGCACCTCGTGCTTGACGCCCATCTTCTTCAGAATGGAGGCGAGCTTTTCGGACTTCTCCACGGAGACCGTGCCCACGAGCACGGGGCGCCCTTTTTCGTTCCATTCTTTAATGTCCTTCGCGGCATTGCGGAATTTTTCATCTTCGGTTCGGTAAACGACGTCCGGAGTCTCCAGCCGGATCAACGGCTTATTTGTCGGAATGACCGTTACCGCGAGATTGTAAATCTTATTGAACTCCGTCGCTTCGGTGTCAGCCGTACCGGTCATGCCGGCCAGCTTCTTATACATGCGGAAGTAGTTCTGGAACGTGATGCTGGCAAGCGTTTGTGTTTCACGCTCAATCTTCACGTTTTCCTTTGCTTCCACCGCCTGGTGGAGGCCATCGCTCCAGCGCCGCCCCGGCATCAGGCGCCCGGTGAACTCGTCGACGATCACCACCTTGCCATCCTGTATGACGTAGTCGCGGTCGCGTTGATAGAGCACGTGGGCGCGGAGGGCTTGCTGCACGTGGTGGTTCATCTCGATGTTGGCAGGATCGTAGAGATTCCCGGTTCCGAGCAGCTTTTCCACCTTTAAAACGCCATCTTCGGTGAGCGCGGCGGCCTTATGCTTCTCGTCGACGGTGAAATCGCCGGTTGTGTACTGCTGGCCGGGTTCCTTGCCCTCGATCACCTCTCCGCGTTCGAGGAAAGGAATAATGCGATTGACCTTGTAATACTTGTCGGTCGATTCCTCGCTCGGGCCGGAGATGATCAGCGGTGTACGCGCTTCGTCTATAAGGATGGAGTCGACCTCGTCGACAATAGCGAAATTGTGCTCGCGCTGGACGTAATCCTCCAGCCGGAATTTCATATTGTCGCGCAGGTAATCGAAACCGAATTCGTTGTTGGTTCCGTAAGTGATATCGGCGCCGTAAGCGGTTTTGCGCTCCACGTCATCGAGGTCGTGAACGATGGTGCCGACCGTCAAACCAAGGAACGTGTGAAGCCGGCCCATCCACTCCGCATCGCGCTTCGCCAGATAATCGTTGACCGTAACGACGTGTACGCCATTCCCGCCGAGCCCGTTCAGATAACACGGCAGCGTGGCGACGAGTGTCTTGCCCTCGCCGGTTTTCATTTCGGCGATCCGGCCACGATGCAACTCGATGCCGCCGATCAACTGCACGTCGAAGTGCCGCATGTTTAGAATGCGGCGTCCCGCTTCGCGGCATACGGCGAACGCTTCAATGAGGATGTCGTCGAGCGAAGCGCCGTTTGCAAGCTGCTCCCGGAATTCGACGGTTTTGGCCGCTAGTTGCTCGTCCGAGAGGGACTGCATTTGGGGCTCGAGATCGTTCATGGCCGCAATCATCGGCCGCAAACTCTTCACTTCGCGGTCGTGCTTGGTGCCAAAAACCTTGGCAAACTGTGCCTCGAGAATCATAAATACTTCTGCCTCCAGTGTAGCTAGAACTTACATTTCAACGACTTGGGTGGACGGCGATGTAATGGACCGCAGCCGCCAACCTGTCGCACGCGGAGTTCTAGGCAGGAGGAGGACGTTGCCAGAGATGCCGGGAATGAGAGGTCAGCGGCCGGCGCGCGGGGTCGAACGACCGGTACAACTCGCGCCAGACCCCCGCCTCCGCGGCAGCGGACGGCGCGGGCAAGGCGGCGTCTGAAACCGCGCTTGCGCTCGACTCGCAAGCGTGCCCAAGCAGAGCCGGCAACAGACAAAGAGCCGTGCGGGCATTTCCATAAGCGGTGGTAGAAGAAAGCAGCTTCTCGTGCTTGCAACGGGTTGAAGCGCCCTCTGCGTTCGCTCCCTGCGGCAGCACCGGCTCAGCGCTGCCCATGAAGAGAATAGCCAGCAACACCGGCAGAACACGCCCGGCCGCCCTTCTATTCTTCGATGTGAGTGAACCAACCACGCCACTTTGAATGTAACAGAATTTGCGGGATTTTTGGGGCTCAAAACCGGGTAAAAAAGACGGAGCAGCGATCTGAGAACGGTGAGCATGGGCCGCTAAACATCCACCACGGTTGGATGATCTGAGCTTTTCATCACCCGCAGATGATGATCTCGCATTCCGGTGGAATTGCGACTATTGAAGATGAACGAGGGAGATGAAGAGTCATGCACATCAAGAGCGAAAAAGAGAAAATGCTTTCGGGTGAGATCTACGACGCGTCGGGCCCGGAACTCGTGGCGGAACGAAAGCAGGCCGCGGCCCTTTCCCGGGCGTACAACTATGGCTCGGTTGACGCTCCCGGCTCGAAGCGGAACGTTCTGGAGCAGCTATTAGGCGGTCTGGGGAAGGATTCCACGATCCGAGCTCCGTTTTACTGCGATTACGGCCGCAACATCTATCTTGGCGATGGCGTGTTCGTGAATTTCAATGCGGTTTTCCTCGATGTGATGCCCATTCGCATCGGAGATTACACGCAGGTCGGCCCGAATGTTCAATTTTATGCGGCGGATCATCCGAGAGATCCGTCCGTCCGGCAGCGCGGATTAGAAAGCGGCAAAGCTATTGCGATCGGGAAAAATGTCTGGATCGGGGGAGGAGCGATTCTGCTACCCGGAATCACCATCGGCGACGATGCCATCATCGGCGCCGGAAGCGTAGTGACGCGCGATGTTGCGCCCGGAACGACCGTTGCCGGCAACCCCGCTCGACCCGTTCAGTCAAAACAAGACAGTCCGGATCCGAAGATGTAATCCGCGCGTTGTCCGAAAAACCTGCTCGCTGACGCGAGGCGGCTCTATGTCAAGGCAATCTACGAGAGAAGTATTCATCACCTTTGTGGGCCGCGGACCCCTGCGGGCTCACTTGAGTTCGATCAGCAAACTTCGGTACGTCTTTGAGCCGACATTTATCAGCACCGGGGCATCGTCGCCCTTGTGATGAAAAATGACATCACCGGATTTGCGAACGCGGATCGTCTTCTCGTGCGTGACGGAATCGGTCCGCTGATACTTACAATCGTCCAGAAACACAATCACCTGATCCGTCGGGCGAATGTAGTGCCGGCGCGGCACGCCAGGCACATAATCGATCTCGCTCACTTTTATGCGAGAGTTCTCAAGTTTTACGGTAGTTGGCAAGGTTGCGACCCCGGCCGCCCAGAGGGCCAGGGTTGTCAGGCAGGACGACAGCAGGGCTGTCAGAAGTAAAGCGCGTTTCATGAAGTCCTCTCAGGATGCGGCGCTCATTGTATCGAAACAAGCTGAAGCGCGCCCCTAAATGCGTCACCGAAATTATTCGCGAAAAATCGGAGCCGGAGCCCACTACTTTCTCGATGATACGCGTTGCAGCTACGATCCTGCTCCTGGCCGCCTTACTCGTTCCAGCGGAACGCGCCCGCGCAGCCAGCACTAGCCACAGAGCCGCTCAGTCCCATACCGGAACGGCCAGTGATAGCGAGATTCAGCAGGCTCTCGAAAAGAAATTGGCCAAATCGAAAGTAGGTAAGGACGGGTTTCGATTCCATGTGTCGCATGGCGTAGTTACCTGGGAAGGATCGACAAACGTCATGCAGCACAAAGGCGCCGCAACTCGAATGGCACGGTCCTCGGGAGCGGTTCAGGTTGTGAACAATATCCGGGTCAGCGCCGCGGGCAAGGCGAACGGGACGAAAGGATTGAGAAGGGTGTCCGTCGAACCGCAAAAGTAGTTTTTTCCCGTATCCGTGTTGTGTTAGCCTAAGGGGGCCTGTATATCCACCCCCCAATGAAGAGCAGTATTCTTTCCCTTCTCCTCCTCACTTCCACGTTGGCCTGGGCGCAAGCGCCGGCCCCGTCCGCATCGCCGGAGGCTAAGTCTTCATCGCCAACTGCGACTCCAGAACAATTGAAAGTTCGAGGGCCGGCGGCGGTAGCGCAGCAAGAGCCAACTCGCGTAGTCGCCGTCATCAACGGCCAGAAGATCACCGCTGAACAAGCATTGAAGATGCTGAAAGGTATGCCCGCCAACGAATTGCAGCGGTTCGAGCAAACTTCCGGCGGCTTGACGAACGCGCTTCAGCAGCTTTTCATGATGCGGCATTTCGCCGACATCGCGGAGCAGCAGCATTTAGGGCAGCAGGAACCCTGGAAATCGCAGCTCGAATTCTACCGGGAAAATTTGATGGCTCAGGCCTACATCGGCCAGGTCAGCAGCAGCGCGAAGCCCACCGCAGCAGACCTGAAGAACTACTACGACCAGCATCCCGAGAATTTCCAGGAAGCGAAATTGAGCGCCATTTTTGTAGGCTTCACGCCTCCGGGCGCCGCCAAGCCCGCGGCCGGAACTCCCGGCGACCGCACGGAGGACGCCGCCCTCTCCAAGGCCAACGATCTTGTGAAAAAGATTAGAGGTGGAGCGGATTTCGCTCAGACCGCCAAGGCCGAATCCGACAACAAGCCCTCAGCGGCAAAAGGTGGCGAACTCGGTTCTTTCTCGCCGGACAAACTGCCCAAAGAGATCAGCGGCCCGGTGTTTAAGCTGAAAACCGGCGATATCACGGACCCCATTCGCGAGAGCAACGGCTTCTATATTCTTAAGGTCGATGACCTGAATAAGAAAACCTTCGAGCAATCGCAGGAAGAGATCGTGACCGCGTTGAAAAACGAGGAGGTTCGCAAAGTGCTTGACAGCAACAGCAAGCAGTACGCGATCCAGGTACAGGATCCCGACTTCTTCAACCTGCCCGGGAAAGTGGGCGCGACGACGCCATCGCTTGCCCACCCCTCTCCCAGTGCTCACCCGTCTTCCAGTGCTCACCCTGCTCCCGGCCAACCGAAGCCCGGCAAATAGCGAAACACTTACGCCGGCGCGAATTCAAGGCCGGCCACTGAGCAACTGGCTCGATAGTTATCTTTCCGGGCTGCCCCATATCGATGGCAGCCCGATCCATTTGGAGTTCCTCTCTGGACTGACGGCGCATCGCGGCCGGCTGTTGACAGGCGAGCCTGAGCGCGGCAAAGCGGTACACGCTGCAAGCTTTCTCCGGGAACGCCGTATCGTGCTTGAGGACACGCTCATAGAGAATCCATCCTTGCTCCGGCTCCTGCTAACGCACGAGATCTTTCATTTTGTCTGGATTCGTTTATCGAATGGATCGCGGCGCGAATTCGAACAGGCATTGCATCGAGAGCATAGAGCTCGCACAACGAGCGAACTCGGGGAATCCTCCGCCGTAGCCAGAGAATTACTGCAGGCCGGTGATGAAGCTCAGCGTTCGCTTCGATGGCGGAGTTACGTTTGCGAAAGCTTCTGCGACACAGCGGCATGGGCTTACGGGGGCCTGAAATGCTATCGCTATTTCCGGCTGGCGCCGGAATGGCGCAAGCGGCGCGCCGCAGTTCTCTCAAACATCCGAGTCTCTCGCGCGTGAATCGGTGGCCGCAATCCACAGGTCGATATACTGAAGGCAGGACGGCCTCGTGAATCTACTGAAAACCGGCGCATTGTTGTTCGCTACCACTTCGCTGCTTCTCTATTCCTGCTCCGGCTCGAATCCAGTGGAGGTGAAAGGCCTGGCGCAACAGACCGGCAATCTAAAGACGGCGCCGGACTTCACTCTGAAGGATGCCAATGGAAGCGCGGTGAAGCTGTCGGATTACCGCGGAAAAGTTGTGCTGCTGAATTTCTGGGCAACCTGGTGCGGACCGTGCAAGATCGAGATTCCTTGGTTTATGGAATTTGAAAAGCAATATAAGGACCAGGGATTAGAGGTGCTCGGAATCGCGATGGACGACGACGGATGGGCGGCGGTGAAGCCCTATATCGCGCAGCACAAGATGAATTACCGCGTGGTGGTGGGGGACGACGCCGTAGCAAACTTGTACGGCGGCATCGATTCGCTGCCAACTACCTTTGTTATTAATCGCGAAGGGAAAGTCGTCGACACTCACGTGGGATTGATAGGGAAAGATGACTACATCACCGAGATCAAGGGCCTGCTCAGCGGCGCGAACAAGGATGCGATGCTTCGCAATAGCGGCAGCCCTGCTGCTGCCCTTCTTAGCCTCGGCGCAAACCGCTGATGGCATAGTGAACATTGCGACGCCTCAAACGCTGAGCGTCAAGCGAGGTCAGACAGCCACTCAGACGCTGGACATCAGCCTCCGCTCCGGGTTTCACGTCAACAGCGACAAGCCGAAAGACGAGTTCTTGATTCCGATTAAGTTGACCTGGATGAGTGGGCCCTTAGCGGCGAAGCAGATCACTTATCCGAAGCCCGAAGACGTGAAAGTCGGCGAAGATACCCTTAGCGTATTCACGGGTAAATTCACTATCGAAACTAAATTTCTGGCGCCCCCGCAAGCACAAGCAGGCATCGCGACGATGCAAGGCAAGCTTCGTTACCAAGCCTGCGACAGCCGTAGTTGCAAGCGGCCGGCCACCGTCGAAGTGAAAGTGCCGGTTTCTATTCAGTAGTTTTTCACGATGCGGCGTCTGCTGGTTCGGCCGGGGGCAATCGGCGATTGTCTGACCTGCTTTCCCGCGATGGAGTATCTTCGCACGGACTATACCGAGGTGTGGATACCGTCCGCGCTTGTATCGATCGTTCAATTTGCCGATCGTGTCCGCGCGCTCCCGGACACCGGGTTAGACCTGCTCGGAGTCGTAGAGAGCGATCCGCCCGGCAGCCTCACGAAAATGCTCGCGAGCTTCGATTCAATCGTAAGCTGGTACGGATCGAACCGGCCGGAGTTTCGCGAAGCGGCGCTTCGTCTGAATGGGAACTGGCGGTTTTTCCCTGCCCTGCCCGGAGCCGGAGACGCGATACACGCAATTGATTTCTTCGCCCGGCAAGCGGGCGCGCCGACGGGACTCGCGCCGCGCATCGAAATTCCCAAAGGGCCAGTACGAGACGAAGTAATCATCCATCCTTTTTCGGGCAGCAGGCGGAAGAACTGGCCCCTTCGCCAATTTGAAGAACTAGCCAGGCGGCTGAAACTGCCGGTCGAATGGACCGCGGGGCCGGAAGACGAATTAGCGCAGGCGCGGCGATTCAACGATCTTCGCTTGCTTGTGGAATGGATTGCCGGGGCGCGACTGTTCATCGGAAACGATTCGGGCATCGCGCATCTGGCGGCAGCTGCCGGCGTTCCAACGATTGCGCTGTTCAGCGCGAGCGATCCACGGGTATGGGCTCCGCGCGGCAAGAACGTCGCGCTCGTCCATGGCGTCTCGATGGAAGCCATCGAAGTCGATGACGTGTTACGGGCAATTAGCCGGTTGCTTGATGCCGATCTGACTTCCGATTTTTAATCATCTGCTGTTCGTTTCTCTTGCCGGACGATGCGAGCTGGCTGAAGATCCGGGTGGTAGCCTAGCCAACCGGCGGATGCAGCGTCGATGGAGCACGAGCAGACTGTAGATATGAATGCAGTTTACGAATTCGATCTGAGCGGGTATTCCGCCGCTCTGTCCAAGTTGATCGAAGAGACCGGGCGAAGCGTAGTGGCGATTCAGGCCGCAGCCTATCGCGTGACGAGCGGAGTAGCCATTGCGGGAAATTTGATTGCCGCGAACGACCACGCAGTGCGCCGGGAAGGAAGGATTCCGGTACACTTGCCCGGCGGCGAACGCGTGGAGGCAACTATTCTCGGGCGCGATCCAACACTGGATCTGGCGATATTAGGACTAGAGAACGACGTGCTCACCGCCGTAACGCCCGAAGAAGATTCCGAAATGAAACCGGGCGCGCTGGCCATTGTAACGGGACGGACAATCGACTCCGGGCTTTCGGCGAGCGCCGGTATCTTGGGAGCAGTGGGGCCTGCGCGGCGATCCTGGCGCGGCGGCGCGCTGGACCGTTTTTTGCGGCTGGACGTAACCCTGTACCCATCCCAGGCGGGCGCTGGCGTATTCTCGGCGAAGGCACGGTTCTGGGGGATGGCGACGGCGGCCCTGCTGCGGCATTCGACGCTAGCCGTTCCGTTTGCCACGCTGAATCGCGTGGCGCAGGAACTCTTACGCGAGGGACGAATACGGCACGGATATCTCGGTGTGGGATTACAACCAATTCCGCTGCCTGAGCGTCTGCGGAGTAAATCGCCGGCAGCCGGCGAGATCGGGCTGATGGTGATCAGCGTTGAACCGGACAGCCCCGCGGAGAAGGCGGGCATCCATTTAGGCGACATTTTGCTGACGGCGGATGAGAAGCCGTTGCAGGACGTGGACGACCTACAAGCAATTTTGAGGAGCGACTCGATTGGGAAGGCGGTAGGGTTCACGATTCTACGCGCGGGATCGCCGGTGGTCACCGAGATTCTGGTGGCGGAGCGCGCGCAGAGGAGGCAATGAATGCCGTTTTCGGTTCCAGGGCACACGGTTGAATTGCTGAGGCGCTCGACCGTACGGGTGACAACCGGCGGTTACGAGCGCGGTTGTGGATCGGGCGTTGTTCTAAACGGCGGCCGCGTTCTGACCAATGCTCATGTGGTGCGTGGGAGGCAGGTTTTCGTTGAATCGTGGAATGGACCGGCGCAACAAGCTGAGGTATTGAAGTTTGACCAACTGCTCGATCTGGTTTTGCTTCGCACGGACAACCTGGATGCTCCCGCAGTTTCATTCGCCGGATCGAGTGTGAGGCCTGGACAACCGGTCATCGCGGTGGGCAATCCGCTTGGATTTGCGGGAGCCGTTTCGAAGGGTTTCGTTTATACGGCAGGCCGCTTACGGGGCCTGGGAGAGACGGCATGGATACAGAGCGATTTGCGGCTGGCTCCTGGCAATTCCGGCGGGCCGCTCGCGGATGTGCATGGCGATATGCTCGGCGTGAATACGATGATTGTTGAGGGAGGACTCGCGCTGGCGATTCCCGTTTCCGCAATTCAACGGTTTCTGACAATAACCCAGCCCACTCACAGCCTCGGCGCTATTGTTCGTCCGATCGCGTTTGAGAGGAGCGGCGCGAAGACGCAACGCGGTCTTTTGATTCTTGAACTCGTCAACGGAGGCGCGGCTGAAGGCGCATCGCTGCTGCCCGGCGACATACTCGTGGCGGCGAACGGAACGCCACTCGCTTCGCCGGCCGATTTGTTCAGCGCGCTGGACGCGAGCGGAACGGTGCGGTTCCTCTTCTTTCGCGGTGGCCGGCAGACGGAGCGGCAGGTGACCGTCTGTCTGCCGCCTATACCTTTAATGAGCGCGGCGTGATTCGGGTTCTGATTATTGCGGCATCGGTCGTATTCGCGCGCGGCCTAGCTTCGCTTCTGGCCGAAGACGATCGCTTGGAGGCGATCGACATCCGTTCGGATGGCGGCGCGGCCAGCGCGCATCCCGACGTCATTCTGGCAAGCGGCATGGCGCTGGACGAGAACACATTCGATGCCGTGCCCGTAGTGCTGCTCAGTGACGAGCCATTCGATGGGTGGGATCACGCGGGGCGAGTGCGGGCATGGTTGCCGTTGAGCGCCGCACCCAATGAAATTGCCGCAGCGATTGTCGCGGCAAACGAGGGGCTGACGGTGATTACGCCCGCACAATCCGAAGCGATGTTCGAAGCGCCACGTATGACGCAGCGGGCCACGGGTTTGTCCGAACCGCTGAGTCCGCGCGAGTCGCAGGTGCTACGAATGCTGGCGGAGGGGCTTGGGAATAAAGAGATTGCGTGGCAACTTGGAATCAGCGATCACACAGTGAAGTTCCACGTCGCGTCGATACTCGGCAAGCTGGGTGCTTCGACACGGACCGAAGCGGTCGCTGTAGGCCTGCGGCGAGGGCTGGTTCCTATTTAGGGGGACGGTTGTAGAAAGGCACGAACGGAAGGTATCGCAGGCTTCCTGGCGTTTGCAAACGCAGTATTGACGTCTGTCGGTGCGAGCAGCCCCAGCACAACGGCGAACTAAAGTTCGCCGCGGCACGCTGAAGACGTGCGCCACGCGAGCAGGAACCAACAATCGATAAGCCGATGGTGGCGCGGACACTCGTGTCTGCCGTGCCGAGACTCGTCTCGGCACTCGGCTTCTCGCGCAAATGCCCGTCGAGACGAGGCTCGACGCTACAGGCTAAAAGCCCAATGTCACTTACTTTTGGTGGGGCAGACGCCCCGTCTGCGCGCGGCTCCCAGCCGCGCTCTTCGGATCTTGCAGAATTGTCGACGAGCCGGGCGGGGCGCCCGGCGCAGGCCAAGGGCCCGCCCCACAAGCAAATGCCCGAATCTGGGAAAACTAAGTGGCATTGGGCTAAAAGTCCGCGCCACAAGTTTCGAAGGTGCCAGGGTATACGATCTATGGTTATGAAACGCGCTCT
>JAICLJ010000056.1 GCA_025927575.1 Bryobacteraceae bacterium
AATCCGCTCATCCAGATTCTTCGCCCAATTTCTCCCCTGGCCTGGATTCCGATCGCGATTCTGTGGTTCGGGGTGGGCGATCTTGCCGCCATCTTCCTTATCTTCCTGGGCTGCTTCCTTCCGTTATTGCTGACGGCGATTAATGCGGTTCAGAGCATTCCCGCCGTCTATATTAATGCGGGCCGCAATTTCGGTTTGGGGTCCGTTGAGCTCGTCTACCGAGTTTTGTATCCGGCGGTTGTTCCGCAACTGATTGTGGGTTTGCGGATTACTTTAGGCATCGCCTGGCTGGTGGTTGTGGCGGCCGAAATGATCGCCGTGAATTCCGGGCTTGGCTTCCTGATTGTCGATGCGCGCAATGCCGGCAACCGCTACGATCTTGTGGTTGCTGGAATGGTGCTGATCGGCATTATCGGCTTGCTGCTCGACATGGGAATACGATCTCTTGAAAAAGTGAAATCGTTTCGGTGGAGTTACTCAGAGGATTGATGTTGCCATTAATGAAACCTTTTGTGACGCCCGCGGCCTTGGCGACGAAGCTACGCGTTGAGCACGTCAACATGGTATTCAATCGAGACGGCGATAGTACGCACGTTCTGAACGACATTAACCTTGAAGTGGGCGACGGCGAGTTCGTGTGTTTGCTTGGCCCGTCGGGGTGTGGCAAATCGACGCTACTAAGCACAATGGCAGGGTTTCTCTCGCCCACCGGCGGCGATATCAGAATTGATGGTGAAGTGGTCCGCGGGCCGGACCCTCGCCGGATCTTCGTTTTCCAGGAGCGCGGCGTCTTTCCCTGGCTCACGGTCGAAGGAAATATAGGATTCGGCTTGTTCAAATTGCCGCGCGCGGAACGCGAGCGGCGTATTGCGTACTACGTCAAGATGGTTGGCCTGGAGGGATTCGAGAAAACATATCCACCCGAGCTTTCAGGCGGGATGAAGCAACGCCTCGAAGTCGCCCGCGCATTGGCGGTCAACCCCGACATGCTCTTCCTGGACGAACCGTTTGGAGCGCTGGATTCGATCACCCGCCTCATAATGCGCGGCGAACTGCTTCGTATCTGGGAGGCGGAGCGGAAGACCATCATCTTTGTGACTCACGATATCGACGAAGCGGTTCAGCTTGCGGATCGGGTGGTGGTGATGAGCGCCCGCCCGGCGACGATTCAGCAGATCGTGACTATCGATGTTCCCCATCCACGCGACATCAGCTCGCCCCATTACCTGGAACTTCGCGATGGCATTTTCAAGCAAATTGGTTTGGCGCACAAGCTATGAAATCCCTTGCTGAACCGAAACGGTGGGAACGATATTTCTGGCCGACTCTCGTATCCGCGCTGCTTCTCGTGTTGTGGCACTATTGCGTTATCTGGACGAACACCAGAATTTTTCCATCGCCTCTCGATGTTGAGCGGGGAATGGCGGAGTTGCTCCGAGAGAATGTTCTCTGGAGCGACGTTGCCGATTCTCTGCGGCGCGTGGCGATTGGATTTGGGGGCGCCGTAATTCTCGGAGTCCCGCTGGGCCTGCTGTTCGGTTGGTATCCGCCCGTGAATCAGGTAGTGAACCCCACGATGCAAATCCTCCGGCCAATCAGCCCGATCGCATGGATACCGGTATCCATCATTTTTTTTGGAGTGGGGGATAGCCCCGCAATCTTCCTGATCTTTCTGGGCGCCTTCTTCCCGATCGTGGTTGCCTGTGTAGATGGCGTATCCAATGTGCCATCAGTGTCGCGTCGGGCCGGGCGTAACTTCGGCCTTGCGCCTTGGCAGCTTCTAGCGAAAGTAGTTTTCCCGGCGGCGCTTCCGCAGATCATTGTGGGTTTGCGGATCGCGCTCGGCATTGCGTGGCTGGTGGTTGTGGCGGCGGAGATGATCGCGGTCGACTCCGGCTTGGGGTATCTGATCATCGATTCACGAAACTCGGGTAAACGCTACGATCTTGTCGTTGCGGCGATGCTGCTGATCGGCGTGATCGGTTTAACGTTGGACTTAGGTTTCCGCAGGCTTGAAAAGATTAAATCGGTTCGATGGGGATTCCGCGATGAGTCTTAAAACCAGAATCCTGTTGGGCGCCGCCGGATGGCTTGTTCTTATTTCGGGCCTCCATAGCTACCTGAATGTCAATTGGGCAGCCGTTCTGAACGATTATCGCCCACCGGCAAAACGTAAGATTATCGTTGCCTACATCCCCGTTACGTGCCAGCTCACTTGCCCCGTTACGGATTACATTTCAAAGTTTTCAGAGAACGGTGAAATGTTTTTGCCCCGTATGTTTCAAGGCTTTCCGGAGATGAAGGAAGCGCTTATTTCGAATAAAGTCCAAGCGGCGTTTATTGTGGCTCCGATGGCGATCGCGCTCGTGGCGCAGGGCGTACCCATCAAGGTTGTTTATCTCGGGCACCGCTACGGCAGCGCAGTGGTTGTTCGAAAAAACGGCCCCGTTAAAACTTTCGCTGATCTCAAAGGCCGTACGGTCGCGATCCCCAGCCGCTTTTCGGACGAGCGCCTGATCCTGTTTCGCGCGATGAAGGTGTGGCACATGCCGCCGGATTCCATCAAGATGGTCGAAATGGCTCCCCCGGATGTGTCGGGCGCTCTCGCGGCCGGGGCAATCGACGCATTTTCGATGGGAGAACCGTTTCCCTCCCAAGCGGAAATGGCCGGGTCTGGCCGGGTTCTTTTTCAGGCGCGCGAGTACTGGCCCGACTACATGTCGTGCATTCTTGTAGTACGGCAGGATTTGATCGACGCGCGGCCGGACGCGGTGCAGGTTTTGGTGGACGGTATTGCCCGATCGGGCCTATGGCTTGACAAGGGCAAGGCTTACCGGGAGGACGCCGCCGATTTCGTGGGCCGCTTTTACTACAACCAAAAGCCGGCATTGCTTCGTTGGGCGCTCACGAAGCCGATGGATCGGGTGATGTACACTCCGCTCGCGCCTCGTAAGGCTGATTTCGACATGGTTCGCGACCTCATGATTGAAACGGGCGTGCTGCATAAGAAGATCGCGTTTGACCAATACACTGATACTCGATTTTCCGACAAAGCGAGCATTCAAACCGCGTGGAAGTATTCACCTGGCATAGCGGTCGCCAGGTAAGCAGATCAAACGAGAACAATAATTGATTTTCAATCCGAGGATGAATATGTTTCGCAGAGACTTCATACAACGGCTTACTGTTGGCGGCATCGGCGGCGCAGCCGTCACCGGAGCGATACGGGCCAACGATCTCAAAACCGTCACGTATCGGGTGAAGGGGTTCACCTGCGTGACGTGCGCTGTCGGTCTTGAGACGATGCTACAGCGTGAAAAAGGCATCACCTCGGTCAAGGCCAGCTATCCGAAAGCCACGGTCATCATTCGCTTCGATCCTGAGTTAATCGCGGAGAATTCACTTAAAGGATTCATCGCGGAAATGGGGTTTAGCGTGGAGGAAATACAGAGCAACTGAGCCATCCGGGTCTATTGCGGTTGCAATGTTCGAAAACCCGACCGGTCGAGCAGTTGAGAAATCTCATCGCGTGTCGCGCCAACTTTCGACGCCCCCCGGTATAAATCTTCGGCTTTGACCGGATACCAGTTGCGGCGATTCGGGTCACTCAAGCCGGCTACGTCGAATGGCTCGATGATTCGCAAAATTTCTTCGGTTAGCTCTTTCGAATCCAACTCGCATCGCGCATTCAGGATGCGATCGAATAACAAGCGGCATCGCGGGCCAAACGCCGGGTGATCCTGTAACAGGAAGGAGCCGGCGCGCTGCAGCCTGCCCAGCCGGTGCACAGTCTCCGCAAAACTCACGGCTGCAAAATAGAGCAGCGACAGGGAGACAAACAGCGGAAAATCCCCCATGCTCTTGTAGAGGCACGCAATTAGACGCCCCGCTGCGAGCAATTCGTCTTTGGTTTGATATGCGTAACCGGCCAGGCTAGGGCCAAGAGATTCGGTTCCCCAATCCCGCTCAATGATCTCAGCTAAACGGGCAACGCCCAATAGCGTAAGGGTAAAGCCAGTGGAGAGCAGAGGATCAACGAATCCAGCGGCTGATGGAAGGAGCGCCCATCGCTTCCCGACGATGGCGGCGCTGAGAAACGAGAGCTTTGATACGTGTGCAAATGGACGCTCTGGTTTTGCGGCGGCGAATTGATTCTTCAACATGGGAATTAGATTTAATAGCTGTTCCCATGCCTGTGCCCCTTCTGAGAACCCTAACCGCTCCGCTAATTCCGCCGTTGCCGCAACTCCCGCGCTTGTTATTCCGTTGTTGAATTGCAAGACCCAAATCCACCCGCCATCAAAGACGTGGTGTACTGCCGCATCATCCACCGGGTAAGGTGGCATCTCTGAATGTGGAGCTTGTTGCGTATTTTCGAGGCGATCTACGTGCGAGAAGTGGCTGTATAAAGCTTGTGTAGCGGGAAACCCAGGTATCGGCAACTCAGTTATGCCGAGCGCGTGATGTAAGAATCCGCGCGGCCCCGTGGCATCCACAACGAATTTGGCGCGGATCGTCAACTCGTGGCCGTTTTTTGTTCCGTCAAGTCTGACCTCATCGTCCGACTCGGAAAAGGAGCGAAGTTGAACCTCGTCGAGATACGTCACGCCTGTCTTCTGGGCTTCCTGAACAAACACTTCATCGAAATCTGCCCGATACCAGTGGGTATCTGCAATCTCGTTATGTGGACTCGCAGCGACCAAAAGCTGTTTTGCTCTATCCGGGCCGGTCGCCGCAGGTTCGCCCAAAGTGTGATGGTAAAAGCTAAAACCTCGCTTTAGCCCGCAGCTTACCTCGGGATGCCTCCGTTGCCACGGCCCCCATTTCGACAAAGATTTTAGTTCCGGCAGGCGATAACGAGTGCTCAGATCCTCCAGCAGAAGATTGGCTAGCGGTGTGGAAGATTCTCCAATCGCAAAGCGTGGATGCTTGCCTCTCTCCAATAGAACGACCGAGCGCCCCAGACGCTGCGCGATGGTGGCCAGGAGAGATCCAGCGAAGCCTGAGCCGACGACGGCAATGTCATACGGACCACTGCTCAATGACAGCCTCCGCGATGATCGCAGGAGACCGGCGGAAGAATGGATTGCCGAAGATTCATTTCGTGAAGCCTCAATACTCGCGCTCGATAACAATCTGGGCAAGATAGTGGTTTTTGCAGATCCCAAAGGTCGACAAAGACGCGTCCACGCTTCAGACTAAGACCATAATCGACCGCGGCTTCGATTGTCTCCATTTGAGGAGGAGAGAACTCGCCGCTTCTCTCCAGTTCATCCAATGCTCCGTTTCCACCGCGTGTCGGGATCAAGGAAGCAACAGTTGCTCCGCAATCGAACGCAAAAGCCAGCGAGCGCTCGGCCCACTCTAAAGCTTCCGCCTCATTCATGAATGGAGGTTTGATCAGAATGAATGCCCGAAGATCTATTTCATTTTCCTTTAGCCACTCCGCAGCCAACGAGAACTGCTCAAGGGTCATTCCCTTGTTCAACCTGGAAAGAATATCAGGATGAGCGGTTTCCAGACCAATTGCGACTTCCAGACGTCCGGCTACGTGGTCGCGGAAATTCAAGGTTCGCGGTCCGACCAGAGCCGGGTGGCTCTCCACAATGACGCGCTCGAAGGATTGCACGCTACAAGAGATTGCCGGATAATCCGCTATCGGAATAGCATGGCAATCGAAGAAGCTGCCGCTGTTATAAAGTTTGACTTCCCGGGCTCGCGGCAGCCGCGCCAATGCGTAGTCTATTTGCGCCTGAATCGCGCCGGGCGGCGCTTCATCTACGAGGGTATTACGCCATAGGTCACACATTAGGCATCGCCAGGGGCACTCACGATTCGTCAGAAAAACAGTGGCGATCGGCACGACCTCACCGTTCGCAGAACATTCGTCTTCTACGAAGAACGAATAAGGCCGCAACGGATCAAGAACGGTGCGTTCGGGCCGGCGTTGGAGTATCCATTTATTCCGCTTCGCGCTGGAAGCTGGATAGATGGAAAGCATAACTCACAAATAAAGAGACAAGAATTGCTTCCGGTATTCAGTTTCGCGGAATGGCAATCGCTGACGCAGAGTATCGGCGGGAAGAGCGCCATGTTGAAAACGGCGCTTTGGGAACACTGGCATTCTTATCCCTGTCAGAGCCGCGATGCCGCGCGACACGATTTCTCCCTTTAATTCATATAACTTCGAAATATCGTAGGCAGTTAAGTCTATAAACGGAATGCCTTCAGCGATAGCGACGACGTGGGGTCTTGTAAACGGACTGAATCCTTTAAAACCGTAATGGCGGTGCGGGCCATAAGTGCGGGTATAAGAGCGGCTCAAGCCGCCGCTGTACGTCAGGGAGTGCTTAATCTTTCCAACCCCCCATCCCTCCTGATACAGCATCTGATTATTGACCACGCTGCGAATCGTTAGCTCTGGATTCTCCTCAATCGGATAATCCTTCAAATTTTCATCGCCGCCATCGCCGTCGATTAAATAACGCCACTCTGGATAGCGTTCGCGAATGCCCTGGCAGAGAGCCAACATCATTGTCGCGGATTCAATATCGAGCGGTTTGTAGTCTTCGGTGATGCGTATCGTCTCCTCCACATTTAGCGAAGATGCATCAGCTTCAATCGGCTCAAGAAAGAGGCCAAGCCCCAAAGAATCTAGAAACGAACGTGCCTGCTCAAGATCCGGACCAGCGCCCAAATCGAGGGAAAAAGCTTTGAGCCTACCCAGGTTCATACCAAGTTGCCGCATGACATGATAGATCGCAAGAAATACGCTTCCACTGTCGATGCCACCGGAGAAACACACTCCGATCGGTTCCGCCTCCGGTACGCGGTGCAGCCATTGAGCGATCTCATCCGCCAGCGCGGCAACATAGGCTCGCCCAATCTGATCCGGGTCGGCGGCAAGCGTTTGCGCCTCGGGAGCAAAGAAACGTGTATAGACTGGGTCCGGATCGGGGCAGCCAATGAGTTGAATTTCGACGACGTAATGCGCCGGAACCATCCTCGTATAGCTGGGATGAAACTGATCGTCGAGACCTTCCGTCCTGAGCCAGTCATAGATGGCATCGATTCGATGCGCAACGACAAGGGCCGGACCGGCTTTCTGCTTTGCAAGGAAGTAACGCATTGGCCGATCGAGCGAGCGCGCCATCCTCACAGTTTTGCCCGAGTGCGCCACGAGCGCGAACGATCCCTGAATCTGGCTGACATCCTTCGGATGCTTTAAAACAAGCTCACGGGCGTCTTCAAGACTAAGATCACAGATGTCATTCGCATCTGCTTCGGTCAGGTCTATTAATCGTTCAATGTAGTGTTCCACAGCCGTTTTTCCGAGTATACGTCAGCATTCGTGGGTTGCCGGATTCGGGAACCTGCGCAGAGCGATAGCTAACAGCGCCTGCTCCAGCGCTCGTCGTCCGCCGAAAAACAATCGCGTGGCATTGAAAGGGCATTGGCTAGTGAGATCGCAGAGCGAACTAATGGAATCCGACTATTGAACTCGAATAGGGTAACGGCGACAATTGCAAGTTGCTTCAGGAAAGCTCCTCTGTCGTCTATTGTCTCCAAACACGTTCCGGAGAAAAGTTAGATCGTGCCGAAATGGGTCTTATCTCGTCTTCTCAGAGCGAATTCCAGCGCGACATCTCTAATCGAGCACCTATCAAATTGTGCGAAAGTAACTTCGTCGCTCAGCCGGCGGAGCAGCGCCTTGGCCGGAGCGATAGTGTCCTTCCTGCTTCTGGCAGGCTGCAGCTCAAACAGCGGCCTTCCTGAACCCGGTTCGGCGAAATACCGCGACCTCGTACACGCCTTTAATGTCGGGTTAGCCGGCTTGCAAAGTGGCGAGGACGTGCGGGCGAAGAAGGACCTGACGCTTGCCACGCAAATCGCGCCCGGCGAACCTGCTTCGTGGGCAAACCTGGGCATTCTCGCGACGCGTCAACAGGAACTGGATACCGCCTACGCCGATCTGGAGAAGGCACGGACTCTTGCTCCCGGGAATAGCCGGATCGAGCAACTGCTGGGCGATCTCGAAAGCAGGCGCGGTAAATTGCCGGAAGCACTCGACCACTTGAAGCGGGCTGTGCGATTGGACAAGACGAACGTGAAAGCGTTGTACCTGCTTGCTGAACAAACGGAACGGCAGGGAACTAGTACCAGCGATAGTGAGGCGCTTGCGATATTTCAAAAAGTATTAGCATTACGGCCGAACAATCCGGCGGTGCTATTAGAGGTAGCGCGCCTCGCTGCCAAGACCAGCAGCACCGACGTGCTCAAGAAAACGGTGGCGCAGCTTCAAGCGCAATCCTCTTCCTGGCCGGATGAAGCGAAACAGCAGATGCAAGCCCTCGAAAGGGCTGCGTCCGGCGGGAATTCGCGGGCAGCGGCGCTACAGGTCGCCTTCCTCAGAAATGTATTGCTGCGAGCGCCGGAATATCGTCGAGCCTCCCAGATCGTGAAAACGCCCGCCGTCTTTGTCGGTGAACCTTTTCTGCGATTTATCAAACTGCCTTCGCCTCAGGTGGAAACGGCCCCAGCCGATTCGAAAATCACCTTCATCCCGCAACCTCTTTCCGGCGCCACATCGAATACGGTTTTTTGGACGCGGACCGCCTGGCTGGACGATAGTGGCAAGCCGTTCGTTCTTTGGGGCGACCACGCCGGCGTGCATATTCAAGATGGGGCAACACTCCCGGTTCCCGGCGCTTCTAATCTTCCTTCGCCCAACAATGTCGCGTTGGGAGATTTGAATTACGATTTCAAAAACGACATTGTGATTGCCGGTCCTGGCGGAGTGCGGATCTACCAGCAGGACACTCCACAGCGCTTTACCGACGTGACCGCACAATCGCGGATTCCTGTCGCTATCGTCAACGGCTCGTATTCCGGCGCGTGGCCTTTCGATGTGGACCAGGATGGGGACCTCGACATGGTGCTGGCCGTGAACGGTGGCGATCCCTTGGTGCTGCGTAATAACGGCGACGGCACCTTTGCAATCGTCAGGCCCTTTGCAAACGTGAAGGGCGTCGCTTTCGCTTTCGCGGACATCGATGGCGATGGCGATCCCGATATTGCCTGGGTCGACGCCGACGGAAAACTGACTGTATTTATAAACGAGCGCTTCGGTAAGTTCGAATCGCGCGCCGTTCCGAGCAATGTCGCTGATGGTGTGGCGGCTGTCGCGGCGGCCGACGTGAACGCCGATGGCTCACCGGATTTCGTTGTCTTGAAACTTGATGGAACCATTATCCGGCTCTCCGACAAAGACGAAGGCTCCGGCTGGGAAACCGCGGAATTAGCCAAGGCGGCGCCCGCGTTGAAAGCGGCATCGATCTCTCTGGCCGACCTCGACAACAACGGACGCCTCGATCTTCTAACCGGGGGCGGCGAAATTTTTCTAGGCGACGAGCACGGCTTTTCGAAGCTGTCCGTCCACCCGACTATGGTTTCCGCAAGCGCTGCCGACATGAATGGGGATGGGCGTCTCGATGTGGTCGGGCTTTCAAATGGAACAGCTGTGATTTCGACGAATCGCGGGACGAAAAACTATCACTGGCAAGTCATTCGTACGCGCGCTGCGTCAGCGCATGGCGACCAGCGCATTAACTCGTTTGGGATTGGCGGAGAAGTCGAGATCCGGGCAGGCCTGCTCGCCCAGAAGCAGATCATCACTTCGCCGGCGCTTCATTTTGGCCTGGGTGAACACACCTCTACGGATCTCGCCCGCATTACCTGGCCGAATGGCTTGATCCAAGCGGAGTTTGAATTGCATCCGGACCAATCGATCCTAGCGACCCAGCGTCTAAAGGGCTCGTGTCCGTCTCTATTCGCCTGGAACGGCAAACAAATGCGTTTCGTGAAAGATGGCGCGCCGTGGTCGCCGGCCCTGGGACTGCACATCAATGCACAGCAGGTGGCCGATATTCATCGAACGGAAGAGTGGTTCAAAATTCCGGGAGATGCGGTTGCGCCTCGCAACGGCGATTACGATTTGCGTATCACTGCGGAGTTGTGGGAGACCTTCTACATCGATCATTACTCGCTCCTTGTCGTAGATCACCCAAAGGACGTCGACATTTACAGCGATGAGCGGTTTTCCGTGCCGCCGCCTAAGTTGAAGGTCTATACGACAGCGGCTGCGCGGCCATTCACCAAGGCGATTGACGACCGTGGCCAAGATGTCAGCGGCATCGTCCGCGATACGGACCAAAGGTACTTAGATACCTTCGGGCGAGGCCAGTATCAAGGTGTTACCCGTAACCATTGGGTGGAACTCGATCTGCCAAACGACGCGCCGCATTCAGGTCCCCTTTATTTGATTGCCGAAGGTTGGCTGCATCCAACCGATGCTACTGTCAACATTGCAATGGGGCAGGGCGCCGATCCCGCTCCGCAAGGTTTGTCGATTGAAGTTCCGGACGCTCAGGGGCATTGGGTAGTCGCAAAACCGGACTTAGGGTTCTTAGCCGGAAAACTAAAAACCGCTGTAGTAGATATTACGAACATATTCAAACCGGGTGCCCCCCGTAGGTTACGTCTCGATACAAACATGGAAATCTATTGGGACCGGCTCGCCTGGGCGCCCGGTGTCTCTAGCGATCTGATCCATGTTCAAAAGGTGAGCCTGGACTCGGCCGAGTTGCGCCATCGCGGATTCTCGGTTATCACGGCTGCAAATTCTTCCTCGCCTGAGATTCCTCACTATGATCAATTAGAGAGCACATCGCAGAAGTGGCGGGATATGGAAGGATATTACACGCGTTACGGCGACATTCGCGAACTGCTGGAGAAGGTGGATGACCGCTATGTGATCGTCTGCGCCGGCGATGAAATCCGTCTGCGGTTTCCGGCTCCAACGCCGCCCCGGAGTGGTTGGGTGCGCGACTTTATTATGATTGGCGACGGGTGGATCAAGGACGGCGATTACAACTCCGTGTTCTCTCAAACGGTGCTTCCGCTCCCGTACCATGCAATGAAGGGCTACACAGTGCCCCCTGGGAAGTTAGAGGACGACCCTGCTTATCGCATGCACCCCCGGGATTGGCAGATGTTTCACACGCGATACGTCACGCCTGAGATTTTCCGGACAGCATTATGGAACAAGCAGTAAGGCCAAGCCGAATCATTCAAATCGGCTTGGTAATTTTCTTCGTTGGACTGTTGGCGATACCTATCGTGTATAAGCGCCATCAACGCGGCGAGGCATCCAAAGCCGCCAACATGAGCGAGCCTCAAGCGTTATCCCGTTACGGCTTCTATCTGCAGGAATCATCGAAGGCTTCAGGAATCGATTTTATCCACCAGGCCCCTACGCTCGATGTGAAGCTCACGCACATCATGAACCTGGTTGCATCCATGGGCGCCGCGGTCTCCATCGTGGATTTCGATCGCGATGGTTGGGAAGATATCTATGTCGTAAACAGCAAGCAGGGAAGCCGGAATGCTCTCTATCGCAATCTAGGCAATGGCACGTTTCGCGACGTCGCCGCTGAAGTCGGATTGGCCGATGTCAATCTGCCGGGAACCGGGGTATCCACCGGCGCGGTCTGGGGGGATTACGACAACGACGGCTACGAAGACGTATTTCTTTATAAGTGGGGCAAGCCAGAACTGTTTCATAACGATGGAGGAAAGCACTTCACTCGCGTCACGGAACAAGCGGGGCTGCCGTCTTGGGTGAACGCGAACACTGCAGTCTGGTTTGACTACGACAACGACGGAAAACTCGACTTGTTCCTGGGAGGTTACTACCCGGAAGACGTGGATCTATGGCATCTCAAAACGACCAAAATCATGCCAAACAGTTTCGAATACGCCGACAATGGCGGCCGGAAGTATCTCTTTCATAATCTCGGAAATGGGCGCTTCGAGGAAGTCTCAGCGAAGATGGGCATTAAGTCACGGCGGTGGTCGCTGGCTGCGGTAGCCGCTGATCTGCGTGGAACCGGGTATCCGGATCTCTTTGTGGCGAATGATTACGGCGTTTCGGAACTGTACCTCAACGAAGGAGGCAAAAGATTTCGTGAGGTCGGCAAAGAAGCCGGCGTGGGCTTTTCACCAAAGAGCGGTATGACGGCGTCCGTCGGCGATGTTTTGAATCAAGGACAATTTGACGTCTACGTGACCAATATTTCCGAAGAAGGCGTTCTTGTACAAGGCAACAACCTCTGGATGCCGAAAGCACAGAAATCCAAGAGCGCGATTCGCTACGAGAACATGGCGAATACATTCGGCGTAGAACTGGGCGGCTGGAGCTTTGGTGGACAATTTGCGGATTTGAACAACGACGGATTCCTCGATCTCTACGTTGCAACGGGGAACGTTTCGCTCGACCACGATCACAGTTACTGGTACGATTACTCAAAAATTGCGGGTGGCAACCAGGCGATCATTTCTGACACGGCCAACTGGCCCTCTTTGAAGGGGCGGTCTCTTTCCGGCTACCAGCACAAACGAGTTTGGATTAACGATGGAGCAGGCCGCTTCAAAGAAGTCGCACAGATGGTCGGCGTGAAAGATGTCTACGACGGCCGTTCAGTGGCAATGGCAGACTTCGAGAACCGAGGCGCCCTGGACGTGGTCGTGGCTAATCAGCGAGGCCCTCTGCTGCTGTACAAGAATACGGTAGCTCCGGGCAAGCATTGGATTGAATTCGACCTGGAGGGGCAGCGGAGTAACCGGAGCGCGATTGGGGCAGAGGTGCGCGTCTTCTGGGCGGGACAAGAACAACTCCAACAGGTTTCGGGCGGAAGCGGATTCTGCTCTCAAAATGAGCGGCGGCTGCATTTTGGACTTGGCAAAGCAACGAGCATAGATCGGGTGGAGATTCGCTGGCCCTCCGGTATTAAGCAGACCTTGATAAACCCGCGCATCGACGAGATGCATAAAGTGAAGGAACCGCTATGATTCGCGCAAACAGCGTCAATGCGCTGGCCTCGACAGGCAAAGCGGAAAATCGAATGTCGGCGATTGGGCGATTCTTCAGCGCCGAGAACCGATATCTTCCGCCGCTTCTGATCACGCTCATTCTGGTGGCCGGGCAAGCGAAATTCGGGCTCCTCGAGAGTTTTTCGCGCACCGCCCTGGCGATCGTGACCAGCATGATTCTTGACCTGGTGCTTGCCCGCCTGGTGATACGAAAATGGCCCAACCTCGCGAGCGCCTACATCACAGGAATCAGCGTCGGCATTCTCGTTCGTTCGCCGGCGTTCTGGCCCTATGCGCTTTGCAGCGCGCTCGCGATAACCTCCAAGTACGCTATCCGCTGGCGCGGCCGCCATCTGTTTAACCCTTCGAACCTGGCGATTTCGGCGATGCTGCTGCTCGTCCCCGAGTACGTCGCCGCATTGAGCATCCAATGGGGAAACGACGTTTGGCCTTTGGTCATCGTTTGGATTCTCGGAGCTTTTATCGTATGGCGTGTTCGCCGGTTCCACATCACGCTAACCTACGTGGTCTCCTTCGTCGCATTCTCGGCGCTGCGGAGTGTGATTGTCGGCGATTATTTCCTTGCCGAAGTGGCTCCCATTACAGGGCCAATGTACCAGCTATTCATTTTCTTCATGATTACGGACCCGCGCACGACAGTGAAATCAATGCGCGGCCGGTGTTTGGTAGCCTTCCTGGTCGCGGCGATGGAAATGGTCTTGCGGCTCGCTGATAATGTCAACGCTCCTTTCTACGCCCTCACCATCGTCGGACCGATCGCCATGGCAATCGATATCTGGCGAACCTCCAAGCGCCGCCCGAATGGAACGCTTCGGCCTGAAGTGCGCGCAGGATCCGTGGAAGCGCCGGCGCTCTGATGTCACGCTAGTCCCGCGCCTCGGGTCCGAGCACGACTATGAAAGCGAAGACAACTGCCGCGCTCACGCGGAAACGCGTCAGGCGGATCACAAAGGAAGTTGCCAAGCCGAACGAGGTTCGAAACGCGGCGTTTCGTCGCGTGATCCGCTCGATCCCAAAGGGCAGTGTCGCCACATACGGACAAGTTGCCGCGGCCGCGGGCTACCCTCGCTATCACCGCATAGTGGCACAATTTCTTCACACCAGCCCGCCACATGCGCTTCCTTGGTGGCGGGTTATCGGGGCTGGAGGCCAAATCAAACTCCACTTCGAGACGGGCGCGGAGCAACGCCTGCTTCTCCAAATGGAAGGCGTCACGTTTCGACGCGGGAAAGTGAATCTTGCGGCCCACCAGCATAGATTCCTGGGCTAAGAGCTGGCATAACCGGCAGTCTTTCACATTTCGTCTCGTTGTCATTGTCATCCGGTGATGCCGCCGCACGCGTTTTGCAATAGCGCAATCGCCGCATGCCGTTGAACACGAGTTTTGGCTGGACAAAGTTTTCAGCGTATGGTCCGCTGGGTATCGGAGATTTGATGAGCACGACATCTGCCAGGATCGCTACATCTCTTAACACGCCGCGTCAGGTCCTCTTCGCCAGCATGATCGGCACCACCATTGAGTTTTTCGATTTTTACATTTACGCAACGGCGGCAGTTCTTATCTTTCCAAGGCTATTCTTTCCTGCCTCAGATCCGGCCGCTGCCACGCTCGCCTCGCTGGCGACATTTGGGATCGCATTCCTGGCAAGGCCCATCGGTTCAGCGATCTTTGGCCACTTTGGGGACCGCATTGGCCGTAAGGCGACATTGGTCGTTGCGCTATTGACCATGGGGATTTCCACCGTCGCCATTGGCGCGCTGCCCACCTATCGCACGATCGGCTTCGCAGCGCCGCTGCTTCTGGCGCTATGCCGCTTTGGACAAGGGCTCGGGCTTGGCGGCGAGTGGGGCGGCGCCGTGCTATTAGCGATCGAGAATGCGCCTCCCAAAAAGCGCGCCTGGTATGGCATGTTCCCACAGCTCGGCGCGCCGATCGGTTTCTTCCTTTCCGGCGGCGTCTTCCTGCTGCTCTCCCGGTGGCTCACCGATAAGCAGTTCTTCGCTTTTGGTTGGCGTCTTCCATTCCTGGCAAGCGCCGCGCTCGTGTTCGTCGGCCTCTACGTTCGGCTGACAATTACTGAAACTCCTGTATTCCGGGAAGCTCTCAATCGCGGCGAGCAAGTGAAACTGCCTGTGTTCGTGGTTTTTCGTGAACATACCAGGGCGCTTATCGCCGCTATCTTCGTGTGCCTTGCCACGTTCGTTCTCTTCTATTTGATGACTGTCTTCGCTCTATCCTGGGGTACCAGCGCGCTTGGCTATCGTCGTGAAAAGTTTCTGCTGATGCAGTTATTCGACATCTTTTTCTTCGCGCTGACCATTCCCATCTCCGCAGTTATGGCGGAGCGAGGGCGGCGTCGCTTAATGATCTGGGTAACCGTATTGATAGGCATTTTCGGGCTGGCGATGGCGCCGATGTTCACTGCCGGCACGGCGGGAGCCGTGCTGACAATGGCATTGGGGCTGTTGTTAATGGGCTTCACCTACGGACCGCTCGGCACAGTGGTTTCCGAACTCTTCCCGACGCCGGTGCGTTACACGGGCAGTTCGCTTGCCTTTAACTTGGCCGGCATCCTGGGCGCCTCGTTGGCTCCGTACATCGCCACTTGGCTAGCCCAAACCCATGGCCTGCCCTACGTCGGCTATTATCTCTCCGCTTCGGCGGTCCTGACTCTGGCGGGCTTGCTGTCGATCAGGGAAACGAAAGACGACGATCTTGCCGGTTCAACAATCTGACGAGATGTCCTGCTGAGCACGGTGTCCATGCCCCTGGCGAACTCGACTTACTCGTGTCGCAATGCTTCGATCGGATCTACGCGGGCCGCGCGAAGTGCAGGCACATACGCAGCAAGCAACGCAACCACAACCATCGCCACAGTTCCGAAGATAATGGAAACCCCGCTCGTTGCGGGCAGATCCGGCATCAAACTGCCCGCAACGCGTCTGCCCCAGAACGCGAGAGGCACTCCTATGCCCAAACCCGCAGACAACATCGCTAGCGCATCGCCAAACACCATCCGGATCACGGCGTTTTGCGTCGCACCCAGCGCGATCCGAATGCCGATCTCGTTGATACGGCGGGCCACCATGTATGCGAGTAATCCATAGAGGCCGATCGCGACGAGCAACGCCCCCAAAGCGCCGAACAATCCGGACAGCGTGGCAATAAGTCTCTCCGGGACGATGGAAGCGTCTACTTGATCGGCCAGCGTAGTGACCTTCACCAAAGATACCGTCTTCAGCGATTCGCGAATCAAGCGCCGAACTTCGCGTGTTACAACCGCCGGCTTGACGCTGGTCCAAAGCGCGAATTGCGAAGGCGGGCTGCTCTGCTGAAAAGCGTTCAGGTAAATCGTGCGTGGCGGCGATTCATGTAGATCCAAGTATTTCGCATCGCCGACCACGCCCACAATCTGGTAGCCTTTCTCGTCACCATCCAAGGTGATGTGCATTCCAATCGGGTTGGTTTTGCCGAAATAATACCGCGCCATCGCCCGATTGATAATCGCCACGGGCGAACGGCCTTCATCCGCAAAGCTGAAGCCGCGTCCCGCGAGTAACGGCGTGCCAAGGGTTTCGAAGTACTTCGGCGCAACCCAGTTTAACGAAATATAGCGGCGATTTTCAGGCTTCTCCTGATGGCCTTCCACAGTTACAAACCGGCTGGCTCCCGCACCCGAGATCGGAGACGCCGCGCAGATCGTAGCCGTGCGCACGCCTGGAATCGCTTCCAGATGCCTTAACAGTTCCTGGTATGCGCGTGACAGTTGCGCGCCTTTATATCCGCTGTGTGTCGGATCGAGCGTGACTAGTAAAACGTGATCCCGGCGGAAGCCCAGGTCGACGTTTCGAAGATTTGACAAATGGCGGATAAACAAGCTGGCAGCGCTCAATAACACCACTGACAACGCCACCTGCGCCACAACCAGGCTCTTTCCGAAAAGCCGCCGCGATTTCGTCTCGGCAGCTCTCCCGGACGCCCACAGCGAAGATGCCGGAGTTGAAGCGAATGCGCTCCAAGCAGGAGCAAATCCAAACAGTACACCGGTCAATAATGCGATTCCACCTGTGAAGAACAATACATGCATATCGGGGTGAACCGAAAGTTCGAGATGAACGGGCATGCCCGGAATCTGCCGCCCCGACTCCAGAATTCGCATCAGCGCGCCTGCTCCGAAATACGCGAGAAAAACACCGGCCAAGCCACCTGTCCCGGATAGCAGGAGAGTTTCGGTCAACACGTGGCTCATCACCTGAAGCCGCCCCGCTCCAAGCGAGATACGCACAGCCATCTCGTGCTGGCGGGCGGCCCCGCGGGCCAGCAGCATGCCCGCCAGATTGGCGCACGCGAGCAGCAATAGCAGGCCTACAACGGTCATCAACAGGAATAGAGGCTTCGCAAATCGGTCGCGCAGTTGCGACAATCCGGCGCCCGCCGGCTCCACCTCCGCTTTAAGCTGATGAACCAGCGGATCTTTGCTGGTTCGGGCTCTTTCCTGGATGGTGAATCGGTATAGTACGCTCATGTCGGCGCGCGCCTGTGCGATGGATACACCCGGCTTCAATCGCGCCATCAAACCCAACCGTACGCGATCAATGCTCATGTTGCTGGACCGCTCAATCATTGGCGCGATGCTCAGGGGTACCCAAATCTTCGGCCGGTACCATGCTGCCAATCCTAAGAACGCGCGCGGCGTTACTCCGATGATCGTTATCGGCACATCATTCAAAATGATTCGCTTGCCCAGAATGGCGGGATTCAGGTTGAACTTGGTTTGCCAATAGGACCAGCTCACAACCGCGATGGAACCGGCAGCATTCATGCGGTCGTCTTCAGGACTAATCAGACGGCCGATCGCGGGCTTCAGCCCGAGCTCCCGAAAGAAACTACCCACCACATATTCGCCATCGACTGTTCCCGGTTCGAGGCCGGCACCGCGCGCTTCGAAACGGGAAGGCTTAAAGGCGATCAGCCCGGAAAAGACGTGGTTGTAATCGCGAAAATACTGATAACTCTGCCATGACCAGAAGCCGTTTCCCCGTGGCTCACCAGGGTACTTTTGCAGGAGTTCCACAAGCTGGTCCGGTTCCCGCGCCGGCAACAGGCGCAGCATCAAGGTATCGATCAGGCTGAAGATTGCTGTATTAGCGCCGATGCCGAGCGCCAGCGATGCCACTGCCACGAACGTAAAGCCAGGACTGCGCCGCATTCTCCGAAGCGCATGCCGAACGTTTCTCCAGAGTATTTCAAGGTGCTCCTTGCCATGCATTGCCTACGGCCCTTCTAATTCCATCTGCGCGTGAGTTTCAAGACAGGCCGCGCCTCGGTGAACGCCAATCAACGAAGTCGAAGTCAATTTCTTTGGCGACCGCCTCTTGCGCTTCGTCTATGCCGGTTTAGCGCCCGCCAGCGAAGCAGTCGCGAGCGTGCCGCCTAAGCCCATGGTTTCGACGGCAGACGATGGCACAATCACCATTGAGCCCCGTTCTTTAATGGCCTCATATAACATGTTCATCGCACGGAGATGCAGAGCGACAGGGTTGTTCTGATACGTCAATGCCGCCTGCGAAAACTTTTCGGAGATTTCGGTTTCCGCTTGCCCAAGGATGTTGCGCGCCTGGCGTTCGCGCTCAGCCTGGGCCTGTCGGGACATCGCGTCTTCGAGCGCCTGCGGGATGCGCACATCACGGATTTCTACTGACTGAACAGTAATTCCCCACGGGTTGGTCTTCTCGTCCAGTATGCGCTGCAATTCGTGTCCGAGCGATTCCCGCTCAGTAATCATTTGCGCCAGTTCGTGGCGTCCGATTGACTCCCGCAGACCAGTCTGGGCACTCATCGTGATGGCCTGAACGAAGTCTTCAACCTCCAAAATCGACTTCTCCGCATTCCATACGAGCCAGAACACGATGGCATCCACGTTAACGGGCACGGTGTCGCGCGTGAGGGTCGATTCGGCTGTCACGCTGGAAACCCGGACTCTCTGATCCACATATCGGCTGAGTCTGTCGACAATGGGAACCACGTGGAACATGCCCGGCCCTCGCAGCCCGATGAAGCGGCCCAGCCGCAGCACCGCAACCTTCTCCCACTGATCCGCGACCTTGATTGAAAACAGTAGGTACGCACCAATCACTAATCCTGCGATCAGCGGTACGCGACTACCGGATAGAGCCATGAGTCCGAAACCGGCCGCAACCGATACCACGAACAGCGCCACCGCGATACCACTGACCTGATTCTTATTGCGATCCCGCCACATAACAATTCATCTCCTCTTCTTTCCCGCGTCACTTTGAAATTCCAACAGTTGTGCCATCAATTCCTCGGCCGTGAATCCGGCCGAACGGGCCCGAGCGATGAATTCGCCGGTCAGTTGATTCAGCCGCCGCTGCCTCTCGGCATCGTCCGATTGCACTTTCTGGTGACTGATGAACGTCCCCGTACCCTGCTGTGTCTCCAGCACGCCACGAATTTCCAGTTCGCGATAAGCCCTTATGACCGTATTCGGATTGATAGATAGATCGACTGCCAATTGACGAACGGTCGGAAGCTGATCGCCTCCCGACAAGGCTCCGCCTGCGATGCCTCCGGTCACCTGGTCTATAATTTGGCGGTAAATCGGGACGCCGCTGTGCAGGTCCAGATGAAACTGAAAAGGCTTTCTATTCGCAGGGATGGAGGCCACTAGAGCTATAGTGTACTAGTTTACTAGGACAGTCAAGCTTTATTTACCGAATTCAGGTTTGATGATTTTAAGACTCAAACAGTGATCGCAGCCGCCATGGCCACAACTCACGCCACGAATTGCCGCATGACGACGCTGAATGAGCGTCATCGCGTCGTGTATGTCGGGTCTACTTGCGGAATTCTTTCACAACTTCTGCGCCTGCCGTGCGCAGCCTCTTTTCGATCTCGTCCCTTGTGCCCTCCAGCGGATTTGTTACCCCAATCAGAATTTTGCCCCTGCTGATTGCAGGATCGTAAAGCTTGCCCTTCCGCCAGTCCGGGAGGCGCGCGACGATCAACAAGGTGATTAGCGTCGCTAGAATAGCCCCCAGCATCGTCAGTTCGTAAGTTATGATGCCGTTTGACCACTTCGTGATCAGAGGCATTCCCCCTGAGATCAGCGGATAACTCTTCTGGGTAAAAGAAACGAACCAGAACCCGCTTAAACCGCCAATCAACCCGCCCAGCGCCGCAAGCCATGGCATCAGCGTCACGGTGTTTTGCTGCCCGAAACCGTAGTCTTCGTAAGGCTCGCCCGAAAGCACCACGATATTCCGATCGCTGAAGCCCAGATCGCTCGTGGCACGCTCAAGCATGTTGAATGCCCGCTGGGCGGAATCGGGATCAGGATAGAGTCCGTAAATTGCGTTCATCTCATACCTCTTGATTGATTCCGTTCCGGCGCGCTAAGGCTGCTCCACGGGTTCCTGCGAAGCGAGGACGGCAGAGGCCTCTGTCTTATGAATGCCCAGTTTCAGTTCCCAGATCGAGATAATCGGCACGACTCTCGAAAACAGAAGATAGAGCAGTCCCATCGCCGCGAACGTGCCCACCGTAATGGTAATTTCCACCCAAGAAGGGCTGTAGGACCCATAATTATAGGGCAGATACATGTGCGAAAGCGAAGGGACAATGATCAGAAACCGCTCCAGCCACATGCCCACGATAATTGGAATCGAAGCGACCACGGTCCAGCCGATTTTCGTGCGCAGGCTCTTGATGGCCAGGATGGGCGCCGGAATAAGGAAGTTGCAGAAGACCATGGTCCAGAACAGCTTGGAAAAGCGCCCCTCTTGAGTCAGCCAGAAAGCCGGCATGTCGCTCGGGAAGTTGCCATACCAGGTGGTCAGGCGCTCGGCAAAAACAAAGTAAAACCACAACAGACTCATTAGCAGCAGCAGCTTGCCGAGATTGTCGAAGTGAACGGGCTTCAGGTACTCCTCCAAATGGAGAGTTTTGCGCAGAAGAGCCATGGCGATGATTAACGCCGCAATGCCGCTGAAGATGGCGCCGGCCACAAAATAAGGGCCAAAAATTGTCGAATGCCATCCCGGTACCGGCGCCATGGCAAAATCCCAGGACACAATCGTGTGCACCGATACAGCCACCGGGATGATTGCCACCGCCATGATGCGCATCGCCATCTCCAGCCGATGCCACTGCTTGGGTGTCCCTCGCCAGCCGAGCGCCGCGACATTGTAAATTCTCTGGCGCCAGCCCGTGGCTCGGTCCCGAACCAGCGCAAAGTCCGGAAAGCTGGGAAGCAGAAGGAAAGTGACACTACCGATCAGATAAGTGCTGATGGCGAAAAAATCCCACAGCAGCGCCGAGCGGAACTGGGGCCAGATCCCGCGCTCGCTCGGATAGGGGATCAGCCAGAAAGCGAGCCACGGCCGCCCGAGGTGAATGAGCGGAAACATGCCGGCGATTAAGAGGGAGAAGACCGTGATGGCCTCGGCGCAGCGGGTCACAGGCCGCCGCCAGCCGGCGTTGCAGACTCGCAGGATGGCTGAAATCAGCGTTCCGGCGTGGCTGATGCCGATCCAGAAAACGAAGTTTGTGATGTAAAAGGCCCAGAAGACCGGTCGGTTCAGCCCCGACATGCCAAGGCCATAGTAGATTTGATAGCCCCAGGCAGCGAAAGCCGCTACCACCAGAGAACCGAGAATTGCCACCGCGATGTAAAATCGCCAGGAAGCGTGGTAAAGCGGGTAAAGCAATTCCTCGTTGATCTGTTCAGGTGTTTTGTCCATTTTGCCATGTATCCCGCTTGAGATATGTCACTACCGGATGAGTTCCGAGTTCCGACAGCAGCGTCGTGCCGCGGTTGGAACGTGAGAGCCGGGATACCTTGCTCTCCGGGTCATTCAGGTCGCCAAACACCATCGCTTCAGTGGGACAAGACTGAACGCACGCCGGATTGAATTCACCATCCTTGAGCGGGCGTTTCTCTGCCTTAGCGTCGATTTCCGCCGACTTGATGCGCTGGATGCAGAAC
Source organism: Bryobacteraceae bacterium (assembly GCA_025927575.1). Classification (GTDB taxonomy): domain Bacteria; phylum Acidobacteriota; class Terriglobia; order Bryobacterales; family Bryobacteraceae; genus KBS-96. The sequence goes on from JAICLJ010000056.1 coordinate 21,960, forward strand.
GTGCATTTCTCCATGATCCCCACCGACCGTTCCGAAACATCAGGGTTTAATTGCAACTCGAGCGGCTTGTCCCAAACCGGGTTTAGATAATTGAAGAACCGCACCAGGTAGGGGCAGGCAGCCCCACAATAACGTGTGCCAATGCAGCGGCTATAAACCTGGGCGTTCAGCCCCTCGGCGTCGTGATAACTGGCGTACGTGGGGCAGACCGGCTCGCACGGCGCGTTGTTGCACTGCTGGCAGAGCACCGGCCGGTATTTCATCTTGATCTCGGGGAAGTCGCCCTCGTAGTAGCGCTCTATTCGAATCCAGTGCATCGCCCGGCCTCGCGCCGCTTGATCGTCGCCCACGATCGCTATGTTGTTTTCGGCATGGCATGCCGCCACGCATGCCCCGCATCCCGTGCAGCGGTCCTCGTCGATCACCATGCCCCATTGATGTTCCATAGACTGTTTCACCTTCCAATGTTTTGGCGCTTCGTCTGCACCGGCCGCTGCTTACCGGTGACGGTATTCGCGCGGCCACTCACGCAGCCCACCCCCAAAGAGGATGAGATTTCCCTTCCTGCCCACAAACGCAATCTTTACTCGTGTTGCCCCCCAGGCCAGCGCGCCCGTTTCCGGCTCGGTTGCGGGTGCGAGAATTTTGATCGGGTTCGCTCCCCGGTGGCTGGCATAGCGGCCATAATGCTCATGCCCCTGGCCCACCGGCATGGCGGCCGCATCGGGAGCGATGCCGGGAGCGATCAGGGCGGGCGCCTGTAGCTTGCCATACGGAGATGTAACCTCTAGCAGATCGCCCTGCTCGATGCCCATGCGCTCCGCCGTCTGCGGATTGATTTCCAGCCACGTGCTCCACATGGCCGTCGAAATCGGGTCGGGCATCTCCTGCATCCACGGCAGATTCGCGTGCGTCCCATCGCCAAACTGCATGGAGGCATAGGGCAGGAAGTTGAAAGGATACTCCCGCGCGACGCCGTCGAACTGCGGCTCCGTAACTTTGACCGGAGCTGCCGATGGTTTCGCAGCGGGCGCTGCAGGCGATTTCGTTGCTTCGGCGCTCCACCAGCCGCCCTTTTCCCGCACTTCGCTCCAAAAGTCATCGGCAGCCTTCGCGGAAACCGAACCAGGGTGGCCGCGTAGTGAATCAAACGACGCCTGAAGCATGTCGTGGTAAGTTTTCCATGGCAACGCCGTGGCCACATTGCCGCCCAACTTTTGCGCCACATCCAGCAAAACATCGGGCATGGCTCGGGTGTGGTGCAGCGGGTTCATCGCCGGAGGCGCAAGACTGGCCACAGCCTGGGTTGTTCCCGATTCCGGAATGCTGTCAACCCATGATTCAAGATAGGAATGGTCCGGCAGAATCAGGTCAGACAAGATGCTGGTCTCGTCTACAAAACTTCCAAAGCTTACAATAAAGCCGACTTTCTCGAACGCTTCCCCCACTCGCCAGGCCGCCGGGCTGGCAAACACCGGGTTCGCATTGTAAATCAGCAACGTATCCACCGGAGCAGATCCCGACAGGATGCCCTCCGCGAGCGCCCGAACAGAAGGCCCTTGCTTCTCAACGGCAAGATCCGGCATGGGCGGCTGCTGCGTGAAAAAGACGCCCCCCGGCTTCCCGACGGCGCCAAGCAGAGCATTGAGCGCGTTAGCAGCTAGTGCGTTGCCCAGGCCATTCGTCTGTGCCAGTGGCGTTCCTCCAATCAGGGCCACTGCGGGCGTGTGTGCAGCCAGTTCCCGTGCGAGACGTTCAATTTTTGCCGCGTCCACTCCGGTCAATTTCGCGACCGCTGTGGGCGCATAATCCGGAAGCCCTTTCGCCCAGCCGTCAATCCGTGTTCCTGCCTCGCCAGCCGCTCCCGCCGGGCGTAATTTCTCGCTCAGGATCACGTGGGCAAGGCCCACCGCCAGCAAACCTTCCGTTCCCGGCTTTGCATAAACCCATTCGTCGGCATTCGCGCCGGTCTGTGACACTCGCGATTCCACCTGCACGAACTTGCCGCGCTGCCCGGGCCTTCCTTGCCGCATCGTCCCGTAACCCAGGTTTTGCGAAACCGGCGAGTTCCACGTCCCGAGGAAATCCGCTCCGAAGGAGATTACATAGTTTGCATTCGCCAGGTCGAAGGTCGGCAACTGATGATGGCCGAAACTCAACTCGTTGGCACGGCGCAGAACGGTATGCTCAAAAAATTCAAACTTTACCGCCGGCGGCGCTCCGAGCGCGGCGAGGAATCGCTCGATCAAGACGCCACGGTGATCACGCAGCGGCGCGGCCAGGAACGCCACCGGCGCCGGCTTGCCCGTCGGCTTCAGAGACGACAGACGCGAAACCAGCTCCTTGATAGCCTCTTCCCATCTGATCTCCTGAAATTCCCCTGAGCCGCGCGGGCCTGAGCGCCGAATGGGGAATCGAATGCGATCAGGATTGTAAGTTACCTGTAAGCCGGCCTGTCCCCAGGCGCACAACTTGCCCCTGTTGATGGGATGCTTGGGATTGCCTTCCAACTTTTTCGCCAGCCCCATGCTGAGTAAACCCACCTGTCCGTGGCGAGTCACTTCCGCCTCACCTTCCATCACCCGCACCTGGAGGCCACACCCGGCCGCGCATTGAGTGCAGACGCCCGGTTTCCACTGAGCAACGCCAGGTATCAGTTCTTCTTCCGGGATAAAGCGAATAAGCTGATACTCCGGCTTGCCACAGGCATCAAGCGCCGCCGTCGCGCTGCTCACTGCCGAGATTTTCAGAAAGTTGCGGCGATCCATAAGCTCCTTCGCTGCCGTCTCCGACCGGCCCGCGTCTCCGCGAGCTGCGCTGTAGCGGCGGTGTCACCACCGCCCGATTCTTTACTTCCCCTGGCCCCGGGCGAATTCACGGCGCCTAGTAATGACAGGTCGTACAATCCGTCGGAGCCTTATGCACCCGATGGCAACCAACACAAAATCCCATATCCAGGCCGGCCTTGCGCACAGCGACTGTTTGGTCTTTCATGTCACCATGACAGGTGGCGCAATCGACGTCCGCGCGGATATGAGGCCCATGCCGGAACTTCACGTGCGCGGACTGGTAGAACCAGTAGACGCGACGCCAGGGAATCTCCTCGCCCTTTTTCTGGTACGCGGCCACCTTCTTGATCTCCGGCTTATCGGTAGCAATCACCAGGTGGCAGATCATGCAGAGCTTTACGTTGGGAATGGTCGCATCCGGACCCGAGGCTACTCCTTGATGACAGTTCGCGCACTTCATATGGTGCTCCAGATGCGCCTTATGAGTGAAGGCGATCGGCTGCTGTACATCGGTCGGATAATCGTCGGCGAAATCCTTCGCAGCAGCCAGTAGATCTGGATGCGCAGTTGTGAATTCTCCAGAGGTCACATACGAAGGGTGCCTGGACTCCATCCGATTACTCCCTGAACACGAGACAAAAGTTACAAGAACACCAACGGCAACGAAACCTAAGACAGCTCGATTAACACGACGAAGGCGTGCTGTGTTGAGTAGTCGGTTCATCCTTTAAGTCGTGTCGCGTTAAAAATATTGCACTTTTTAGTGACTCCTGTCGCGATGCCGCTGCCCACATGGTCGACAATCTGGCTGCAAATCGGGAAGGGCTTTCGTTTTCTGGGAGACAGGAACCATTGAGCTATAGTGTCCTAGTTAACTAGGGCGGTCAAGCGTTATTTGAAAGGTTCGGATGGAAGGTTTGCCCCGGCTTAGAGATTCAAAAGCAGGGTTAGTGGAGAAAGGCAATTTCGCGTCGCGAGCGACGGGGAGTAGTCAAGGCTCGGTTCATTCCTTCGTCAGCAGCCACACGCCCGGGACCCAATGCGCCGGGCAGCGTGTGGCGGCACGCCAAGATGCACCGCCGCCTGGCGTACTTCAAGAACAGCTCAATGCGAAGTCAGAAGAGAATTCCTTTGGTTTTGCCGTTGTAATCAACCAATCCGAAATGGAGATTGAATTGAGATGATGTGTCGACGCCGTAGAGGTCGTCGAACATGTTGTGGATGTAAACGTTCACTTGTGCGCTTTGGGCCCAATTCTTCACACGGGTTAGATAATCACGCGCGTTGGTTATGCCGATGTCAAACTGCTTAGGAGGCGTTGTATTCACAACCCAGCCGGAAGTAGTGGGCCAGCCGGTCTCGCTCACGACGACCTGCGTTCCGGGATATTTGGACACAAGTTGCTGATAGGTAGCGAGGAAAGACGTAAAACCCTGCTCCGGGGTTACGCTCTGAGCGCCATTCACCGGTTGGTTGTTGGCGTCAGGCTTCGTCCAATTCCAGATCGGGTAGATATTGACACCGATAAAATCCACCAGCGGCAATATCTGGGAGGCACGCGAATCCGCAAGCCAGAAGCCGCTCGTCTGAGCAGTGCCGACGGGAATCTGAGGAAAATCCTGCTTCACGAGGCGGACGTACTGAATAATAGTTGCCAGCTTATCAGGATCTTCATTTCCAATAAGAACACCGATCACGTTCCCGCTGGCTACGGACGGCTTGAGGAATTGAAGATAGTTGTTTTCGATCCAGTCAGGGTGACTGTCGAACAGGAAAAGGCTATTCAACACTTTCAATCCCAAGCCATAAGCGATCTGGCCAACATCAACTGCGCCGCCGTTGTATTGCGGGTAATAGGTCCGCAAAAATCCGAAATGGGCCTTAGTGAACGTGAGGTCGTCGGTAACTTGTGGGGATGACGGTGTCGTCGTGGCGTGGAGACCGTTATACGTCACCCCAGGCGGGTGACAAGCGATCGTGTTGGCCACTAGTCCTCCCTCATGTGTTCACTTCGCGATTTAACGGCCTTAAGGAGACTTAACGACGATACGCCCGCATTGGACGGTTCCGGTACTTTATCACAAAGCGCTTTTAACGCGGCTATCAGCATGCGATTGACGAGTTCGTGGAATGGTACTGTTCCGAACCGCGACTCTCATTCAACCGAACTGTTGTGCTCCGATACCGCATTCACCTCGAGGCACGTAGGCTCGCGCCAGGCACCATCAACCTGCGATTAGGCGCGGTGCGCCGCCTCGCGTACGAAGCTTCTGATTGCGGCCTCCGCAGTGCTGACTTGGCCGCGGGCATACGCCGAGTGAAAGGCGTAAAGAAGATCGGCGTTCGACTCGGAAATTGGCTCCTGCCGGATCAGGCTCTGGCACTGCTCGATGCTCCGGATCCAGACACCATGCAAGGTAAACGGGACTTGGCGTTGTTGG
>JAICLJ010000274.1 GCA_025927575.1 Bryobacteraceae bacterium
ACCATCCTCGCCCCGGAAGCGTGCGTTGCGATGGGGGAGTTCGCTCGACGTACGTAGCTAGATTACATATCCGGGGTGGGTTGCGAAAGCGTTATCGATCACATATTGCGCCCGCTGCCGCGCGAGCTCGCGGATGGCGGGAGTAGTGCGCGTGCCCTCAGCGTAGAACCACCAAAGGTAGAGCGCACCATACATCCATGCTCCTTCGTAATCCCACGTGGAGTCGGCGCCGCTCTTGCCGGCCCCGAAGCCTGACCAACTCGGGAAATTGGCGTCATGCGGCTTACCCCCTTGATGACGGGATTCGTGCATCAGAGTTTCAGCGCGGCCGGGAACGTCTTTTGAATAGAAGCAGCCGAGGTAAAGCTCTATGTGACCACCAGTAGTGTACGCGATATAGGTGCCGTCGCCGCACATCGATCTTAGATCACCGACCTGTTCTCGGACATACCGGCAGGCCCACTGAAGGCAACTGCTGTTCCAATCTTCGTTCATGTAATCTTCGGCGGAATAGTTCAAAAGCCAGATTGCCGACAACATACGCGCGGCCGGAAGGTCGGTGTTACAGACGTCGTCGAAGCCGAAACCATGCTTCCAGTACTCGGAGTTAAACTTGTACGCGGGCCACGCCCAGTCAACGAAGATTTGGTCGCAGATGCGCCCGCCATAGAGAGTGTCGCCGGTCGTGTTCTTGTCCGGGATGTCGGGAACGGTGCAGTTAGCCATGTCGTATCCTCCGATCGGGGGTGTCTATCTGGCTTTCGGGCTATCGCTTTTGGGTTCGCTTCCCCGGATGCGGGGCTTTTGGCCGTTGAACGGCTCGTAGTTTTTGGAGAGATGCCGAGTGGGATCTTTGACCTGGATCGCGTCTCGCACCGATACCTGTTTCAAATTGAAGATGAAGTGCTGCTCTTTAGGAATCAGTGCTTCCAAACGGGGGCGAAGGCGCTGCCCTTCAGGCGATGCCACGAGACCGTTGACGGCGGCCCGCCGGATCGAGAATGCCGGGCTTTCAGCGCAGCGCAGCAACAGGTTGATCGCCTTCTGGAGCCCGGCCGAGGCGTACCGGGCAATTGCGTCCACCGCACTCGTGCGAATGATCGTCTCTTCGGCGACCGTCGAGAAGCTATGAGGATCCTTCGCCGCCTCCGGAGGAACTTCGCTCAACGCGACGCTCGCAAGGAACGGCAGGGCGCTTTCATGGGTTATGCGGCTGGCAGCGATCACGAGGGCGCGCCGTTGTGGGTAGTCGCTCGGCGAGCAGTGCCCATAGGCAGCAGCAATGGCCACCATCATAGGCTCGGGATCGCGATTTAAACCTTCGACAGCCTGATCGTATTGGAACTGCGCGTCTTCTCCGCCCGCAAAGAGCCCTGAGAGCGCGTCCTGCAATCGAGCGGAATGGGTGAGGCCGCTGGCGAGGCGTGAGGGGCTCTCGTGTTTGTGCAGTTGATCCCCAACTTGCGGCCTGTCCATTGAACCTCCTCGGCCTACTCGACAGAAACACTATACCTGGACTACCACTGTCGGTCAATCTGCCAAAAATGAGGGTCGGGCGGCGGCGTTCCCGTAGCCCCTGGTTAAGTCGGTTTCGGATTCTCCAAGCCGGCGAGTGGAGGGGCTGCATTCAGCAACGTGGCTTGCAGCTTTTCTAATCCGCGGGGGCCGGCGGCCAGCAGGAGCCCGCAAGCCAGCAGCGGAGTGATGCCGGCAAGCACAATTGCAAATCCGAAATGCTTCTGTGGTCCCAGGCTCCAACCCGTTATGAGCGGCGCGGCTACACCACCGATTTGCGAAATTGTGTTGAGAAACCCGATCGTGCGTCCAACCATATATGCTGGCGGAGTGTGTTGGGCGATGGCCCAGTAGTTGGCGCTCGCCACTCCGAAGGAGCAGATGGAAACGATAAGAATGGGGAGCACAGCGCCCTGCCCCGGGATCACTTGAAGCAGCAGAATGGACGCCGCGCCGAGCAGTCCCGCCGCGGTAAACAGCACGCGCACCCGAAATACCGCGTTGTACTTAGTCGCCAGTTTATCGGCAGCCCAGCCGGTGATGACGTTGGTGACCGCCATCGCGAACAGCGGTGTCGAGAGAATCCGGCCCATGCCCATCATCGAATACCCGCGCGCCATCGTCAGGTATGCCGGCATCCACGTCAGCACGAAGTACCAGTAATACGAAAAGAAAAATACGCAGGCGGACATCGCCCAGAGAGTGGGGCTGGCAATGACGGCATTGACGGTGCTCCGCGTCCAGGGCACGCTTGCGGTTGTTTGCACGGGAGGTTTCGCTTTGCCCCGCGGCGCGTAATAGAGCCACCACGGTAACCACAGCATCGCTCCGAGTCCTGTCACGGCGAACATAAAGCGCCAGCCGAAATGTGTGAGCAGAGCCGCGCCAAGCAGGGTGCCTATGGCCGGCCCAAGCGTCTGCCCGGAGACATAAATCGACGTCGGTAGCCCCTGTTCACGCCCTTGAAAATTCTGTCGAATAAACGCCAGGCTCGCGATCGGGCCGACCGTCTCGGCGAAACCCAGCAACAGGCGCAACCCGAGAATATCCGGCATCCCCCGGCTGAGCGCCATGCCGGCGGACGCAAGGGACCAGATAAAGAACGCCGCGGCATACACACGCCGAATGCCGAAGGCATCCACGGCAAATCCGGCCGGTATTTGGAACAAGGCGTACGTCCAGAAGAATGCCGACAGCAGCAGCCCCATTGAAGCCGGAGGCAGCTTGAAATCCCGCATCACCGATGTTGCGGCGATGCTCAGGTTCCCTCGATCGACGTAGCTGATCAGGATGCCTGCAAAGATAATCGCCAGAACGGTCCAGCGGCGGTTCATGCGCTGCGATGGCTCCCGGCTCTCGACAGCTTGTGCTGGAAGTTCCAGGCAGCCATTTCATCCAGCAACCGGAATACCCCATTGCACGCCGCTTCGAAAAATCGTTCGCCCTTTTCGGCAGTTGCGAGATCCGGCATTCCGAGGACGCCGGTCTCCGATAACTCGTCGAATTCGTTCACGAGAGAAAATGGCGGCTGTTTCAACATATCGATGGTTCGATAACCCATCTCCGGACTGGGGCCGGCAGCCTTCGCCTTCGACATGTCTACGAGCGAGGGGTTCTTCGCGAGCAAAATCGATGTTTCCATTTCACAGGCATGTCCCATGCCACCCATCGGAGACTCACGGATGGCATTGAAATCGTCCGCCGCCAGATTCCAATAAGCGGCATATACGATGTAAAGATCTTCGAGCGATTCGAACTCGCTCTTGAGTTCGCGCTGAGCCACTTTGCACGGAAGATCGTTGCCGCCATGGCCGTTCAACAGGAAAATCTTGCGTGCTCCCAGATGAACGAGAGAACGGCAGATGCCGCGGATCATCTCGACGTAGGGCGCGATATCCAGGCTCACACAGCCGAACCGGCGATGGTGCGGAGAGTGTCCCAGCCATTGCACCGGCAGGAGCACGATCGTGTCCGAGCGTTGCCGCTCCACTCGATTCGCGATGTGCGAAATGATCAGTGAATCCGTAAAGACCGGCAGATGCGGCCCGTGCTGTTCCAACGAGCCTAGCGGAACAACAAACTGAAGCTTGGACAGATCGGCGAGTTCAGGCCAGCGGGCATTCTCAAGGAGCATCACTCCAGAGTATCCAGGACCCGTTCCGAAGAAAAGAGACAGCGGCGCCTGATCCCAGGTTTGTGGTCTCTATTCAGCTCCGGCAGTATTGTGATTCGGCGGGCGGCCGGTAATTGACCTTCAGGTGAGGTGTTTCGAGGCGCTTCTCGCCCTGTAGTTTGGAGGTAAGGCAGCCTTCGAGAATCCCGCTCGTCAGGAGTGTTCGATCGATCGAATAGGGCGCTTTCCCGGTCGTAAACATCTGCTCAATTTTTGAAACGAGGCAAGCAGAGTACGTTACATTCGGAACCGGCGTGAGCAGAAACTGCGTGGCGACCAACCCTTTTCCGCGGACACGCGCCGAGAAATTGAAATCTTCAACGGCTCCGGTCAGCATCAGCATGGTTGCGCGGAAGCCATCCCGATACTCGATGAAATACGCAGCCGGATGAGGAACCAGTCCGGGCAGCACGCCAGAGCCGACCAAATCCTGCGTTCGGCCATCTTTCACGGTCAACCCCATGGGCGTATCGCTGCGAGAAAGCGCGGAACTCAGGAGCTCTTTCGACCACACTCCCTTGTCGCCGGCTTCCCAGACTTTGTCGCCCGTAATCATCTGGACGGACTTGACGCCGGTCTCGCCGCCTTTGCGCCGCTCGACCATGCATTGCAGCGCTTCCAAAGCGTGGAAATCCATGGCGTCCGAACCGCCAACTCCCACCATGACTGCGTCCTCGATATGAGCGTTCAGCGGCATCTCGACATCGGGCAGACGCCACGTCACCGGCAGCGAAGAGCCGCCCAGCATAGGAAAGCCGAGTTCTTTCGAAGCCGCGACCATCTTCGATGCTTTCTCGAAGCTGTACGACAGATGCTTATCGTTGTAAACCGGGACCGCGCGGCCGCTATCGCGGAATACCTTTACTACTTGTTCGAAGAACTCATAGCGCGGATAGAGTATCTGACCCTTTTCGTTTTTTGGATAGTCGCCGTGCTCGCCAACAATCAAGACGGCGTCGCATGCCAGGCTCTTGCCTCCGCAGCAAACCGCTTCGGCGATGGTGGGGTAGACGCGAAATCCAAATTCGCGGGCGCGCGCTTCGCTGAGGTCGCCTTCCGGTTTCTGATCGACGTAAAGTGAGACGACTTTCACGTTCGGCTGATGCCATTCGCCGTCATGCGGATAGCCAACCAAAAACCGATCGCCTATGTGCTGGCCGTGCGACAGGTATTTGTAAACGGTCGTCACAATGGCGACGCGCAGCGGTCCGTTCGGAGCCGCGCTTGCCCGAGCCGCCAGAACCGGGGCCACGACAGTGGAAGCGAGAAAATTGCGCCGGGTAATCATTA
>JAICLJ010000191.1 GCA_025927575.1 Bryobacteraceae bacterium
CATCCCCGTTCATAACGGGGGCCGATTTGTCGCGGAAAAGCTCGAATCCGTTTTCGCTCTGGACTACCCTCGCGAACTTCTCGAAGTAATTGTCGTCGCCGACGGCTGCACGGATGAAACCGAGGCAGTGGTTCGCCGAATCCCTGCCGGGCAGGTTCGGTTGATTTCTATTCCTCGCTCAGGCAAAGCGGCGGCGTTGAACGTCGGGGTTTCTTGCGCGTCGGGCCGAATTCTGTTGATGACCGATGTCCGCCAGCAGCTTCAGCGCGATAGCCTTCGGACGATGGCGGCTTGTTTCGAGGATTCGGAGGTGGGTGTCGTCAGCGGAGTGGTGGTGTTTCGGGAAGGAACCTGCCATGATCAGGCCGATATCCGGCTCTACTGGCGGTATGAGAGCTGGATTCGCGAAAAACTAAGCGAGATCGACTCGATGTTCGGAGCGACCGGGCCTTTCTACGCGATTCGCCGCAGCCTGTTTGTACCGCTGCCGGAGGACATACTGCTGGATGACGTGTATCTTCCGATGATGGCCTTCTTGCGAGGGTACCGGCTAATTGTCGAGCCCGCGGCGAGAGCTACGGATTACCCGATGACGTCCGCGCGCGAGTTCGCGCGCAAGGTTCGGACACTTGGCGGTAACTACCAGCTCATGCTGCGGCTGCCGGTGTTGCTCACTCGCCGCAACCGCCTTTTATGGCACTTTCTTTCTTATAAGCTCGGGCGCTTGTTATTGCCTTGGCTGCTGGCCCTGCTGCTGGCGACCAGTTTCCTGTTCCCGAGTCCGTGGAGCGCGACTCTTGTCTGCATGCAGATCTCGTTCTATCTTCTGGCGGCGCTCGATCCTAAGGTCCCGCAGCACATTTTCCTGAAACGAATCTCGTCTCCAAGCCATACGTTCGTCATGCTGATGGCGGCAACCATCCGAGGGCTTCAGGTTTTGTTTGTTCCGGCGCGCACTCTGTGGAAAGTGACTGATCTTGGATCCGTCGATTCCTAGACCGATACGCGTGCTGCTGCTGGCCCGGGAAATGGGGCCCGGTGGGACGGAGCGGCAGTTAACCGAGTTAGCGAAGGCTTTGGACCGGCGCAGCTTTGAGCCTCACGTCGCCTACTTCCGCGAAGGATTTCGGTCCGAGGAGTTACGAGAGGCCGGGATCGCCTGTCTTTGCTTGGGAGTACAGTCTTTTTTGAATCCGCAGGCTTTTCGCAAAGCATGGGCGCTTGGGAATTACATTCGCCGCCATCGAATCCACATCGTACATACCTTCGACTACCCGCTGACTTGCTTTGGCGTGCCTGTCGCGCGCGCATTCGGAGCTCCCATTGTCCTGTCGAGCCAACGTGCCCACCGCATGCTCATCCCGAGAGCCTACTTGCGGATGGTCAGGTTAACCGACCGGATTGTAAACGGCATAGTCGTGAACTGCGAGTATATGCGTCGCCACGTAACCGACGACGAGCATTTTCCAAGTGACAAGGTACATCTCTGCTACAACGGTCTGAATATTTCGTGTTTTTCGGCACACGGCGCCGTTTTTCCTCCCCGTAAAGGCGGTGGTGACACAGTCACTGTTGGAAGCGTTTCGGTATTACGTCCGGAAAAGAATCTAAGGCTGCTGTTACACGCATTTGCTCGTTTGACGCCAGAAACGCCAAACGCGCGTCTAATACTTGTGGGTAGTGGGCCGGAGCGCGGAAATCTACAGAGCCTCGCGCGCGAGTTGGGTATTAGCGACCGGTGCATGTTCCAGTCAGCACAACGGGATGTCTCGGTTTGGCTGCGAGCGATGGATATTTTCGTCCTCCCCTCAATCTCGGAGGCATTGTCTAACTCACTGATGGAGGCAATGGGCTGCGGCTGCGCCGTGATTGCATCGAACGCCGGCGGTAATTCAGAACTGGTAACTTCCGGGAGAACCGGACTGCTATTCGATTCGGAAAACGTGGAGGATTTAGCGAAGGAGTTGAAGCGGCTTGTAGAAGATCGCAATCTGCGAGCCAGACTCGGCAAGAATGCGGCTCAGTCAATGCATAGAGGGTTTTCGCTGGCGGCTTCGACACAGGCTATGCAGAATATCTACAGCTCATTCTTCAGAGCGAACGACATCGGACTCGGGAGCGGCGCAATCCTTGCGCGCGCCGCCGGGTCCGGGCGGAATTGAGCCATGCGTGCTCTTCTGCAACGAGTACTGAGGGCAAACGTCAGAGTAGATGACCAGGTTACGGCCAATATTGGAGCCGGGTTGCTTGTGTTTCTGGGGGTGCACCGGGACGATAGCGATAGGGATGCGGAATGGCTGGCGCGAAAAGTTCTTCAGCTGCGCATTTTCCAGGATGATATAGGCCAAATGAATAGGAATGTAAAGGATGCAGGTGGTAGTATCTTAGTTGTTTCGCAATTCACTTTGTATGGCGAAGCTCGAAAAGGGAACCGGCCGTCGTTTTCAGAGGCCGCCGAGCCGACGCAAGCCGAGGAGTTGTACCAACTATTTACCCATTATTGCCGCGATAGCGGCCTGCCTGTTCAAACAGGTAAGTTTCGGGCTCATATGCAGGTTGAGTTAGTGAACGATGGTCCCGTCACTCTGCTTTGCGATAGCATTCCTACATCGAAGAACGCGTTTGTAGTAAAAAATTGAAATAAACTGGGAATAAAGATATAAAGAAAAAGATCATGCCAAAGAACACACCCGCAGCAAATCGAGAGATTCTCGAGGCAGCTCTTCACGGCCTCGAACTACAGCGGCAGAAACTTGACGACCAGATTGCTCAGGTACGGTCCATGCTGGGCCGGCGTGTTGGCCGGCCGCCAAAAGGACCTCACGAAACCGGCGAAACTGCTCGCACCGGATCGCGCCGCCGCCGGACTCTGAGCGACGAGGCGCGGAAACGGATCGCCGCGGCTCAAAAGAAGCGGTGGGCCGCTTACCGCAAGACCCAGAGTAAGTAACCTCGCCGAACCTACACCGCCGGCGACGTCAACATCATTCCCGGCTCAAACTCGACCCAGTTGAGCTCAATACTTCGGACGAGCTGTGCTGCTCTCGCTTGTGAGCGTTGCCGGCGGAGTTGAATACCGTAACGGAGGCCTTGTGATTGTGGGAATTGGCGTCGACCTCGCGGAAGTTGAACGCATTCAGCGGAGCGTGGACCGTTACGGCGAACGCTTTCTTACACGTATCTACACTGCTGCGGAGCGCAGTTACTCGATGCGAAAGCAGAACTATGCCGAGCGGCTGGCCGTGCGGTTTGCGGCGAAAGAAGCGGGCATGAAGGCGATCGGCACGGGATGGCGCCATGGCGTGACGTGGAAAGATTTTGAAGTTCTGAACGAGCCGGGAGGCAAGCCGCTACTCCAGTTATCCGGTATAGCCACTGAATTCGCGCGCAGGCTGGGCGTCAAAAGAGTGTCACTTTCGATGACGCATACCGCCGGCATGGCGCTGGCAACGGTCGTTCTGGAGGACGGCCAGTAAAACCTCGCGGTTTGCGCCGCCATTCAGGCCCGCGTGACGCGCGCGCTGAGCGGCTTCGATTCGGGAACGCCGGCACTGGCTTCCTCGCGAAGTTGCGCGCCCTCAATCCGCCTGGTTTCCTGCCACGTGAAATACATGCGATGGATGACAGTGATGGTGCCCAAGACCGCGATCACCCAGAGAACCGGGGCCATACGGTCGAATAGTGCACCAATGATCAGCAGGACGATGCGCTCCGGCCTTTCGAGAAAGCCCACTTTGCACGTGGGAACGATATGCTCCGCGCGGGTCCGCGTGTAGCTGATCATCACGGAAGCGGCCATCACAATCGCGGTCAGAACAACATAGAACGGCCGGTTGATGGTTCCGTAGTAGACGAGCAATCCCATCAGAAGCGCGAGATCGGAATAGCGATCGAGAACGGAATCGAAGAAACCGCCGAAGCGCGTCACCTGATTTGTCTCACGAGCGACCCGGCCATCGACCATATCGAACAGTCCTGCGAAGATAATGACCAAAGCAGCTGTTCGAAACCGTCCTATAGCGAGCATCCAGGCCGCGACAATGTTGACAACGAGCCCCAGAAATGTCAAGACGTTCGGATTGATTCGCGAGAGGGCCAGCGCGCGCACGATCAGCCTGACGACCTTGCCCGATGCTATGCCGATCGCGCGTGTATAAGTCATACCTTCATCCTAAGATGATGCCGCCAGATCGTGAATGGTCGTTAAGCTTATGATTTCCATCTCTCGCATTCCGCCCGGAATTTGAATGCGTACCGTATCACCCGCTTGCTTGCCGAGTAAACCTCGACCAATGGGGGAACTCGTTGAAATCTTTCCGGCGGGCGCATCCGCTTCCTCGCTGGTAACGAGATTGTACGTGATCTCCTCGTCTTTGGTGACGTCGAGGACGATCACCTGAGATCCCAGGCCGACACGATCACGGGGAATCTTGGTCATGTCGACCATCGCGAACTCCCGCAGGCGTGCAGTTAACTGCCCGAGTCGTGCATCCACATAGCGCTGCCTCTCTTTCGCGGCATGGTACTCGGCGTTTTCGCTAAGGTCGCCTAGCGCGCGGGCGCGGAGGATCTCCTTGGGTAGCTCGGAGCGTAATTCGTGCTCGAGTGCTGCAATTTCGTCTTGCAGCTTCTTTTTGATATCTTCCATTACCTTCCCCCTATTATGAAGGATTCGCCTTCGCCGCGTTACATCCCCCCTTGAGGCGATAGTCCCATTGCTTGCCGTAGAGCGGCCCATCTGTTGCTGCAAGCCGGGTTCACGCTTGCTCGACAGATGCTAAGTCAAACTGTTACAATAGCCTAAGAGGAGTACGCCATGGCTAGCAAACCACCATTCGCGCAAGGCGCCCAAGTGGAACACGGTAAATTTGGGCTGGGCTCGGTGCTCTCGTGTAACGACGATTACATCGTAATCAAATTCGATGAACATGGCGAGAAGAAATTCGTCACCTCAATTGTTTTATCGTCATTGAAAAAGAGTGACCGGCAGCCTCCCGCCGAAAAGCGCCGCGCGAGCCGTAAAAAAGCAGCGCCTGCCGCCGCTGCCAGCTAAATTCCGGCTTTTTGTTACTCTTAAATTTCACCCCATGAAATTCGGTGTCGTAGTGTTTCCAGGTAGTAACTGCGATCACGACGCGTGGTACGCGGTTAGCCACAACTTACATCAAAAGGCTGAGTTCATCTGGCATGATTCGCCATCGCTCGGAGATGTGGATGCAGTGATTCTGCCGGGCGGTTTCTCCTACGGCGACTATCTCCGCTGTGGCGCCATCGCTAAGTTTTCGCCTGTGATGAGTGCGATCCGGAAATTCGCAGCCGAGGGCGGCCCCGTCCTGGGTGTTTGTAATGGCTTTCAGGTGCTGGTTGAAACCGGGCTGCTGCCCGGAGCGCTCGTCCGCAACGCCGGACTAAAGTTCATCTGCCGGACGGGCCCGGTTCGAGTTGAGACAACCGATTCTGTATTCACCCATCAGGCTGTAAACGGGCAAATACTGCACCTTCCGATCGCTCACGGCGAAGGCTGCTACATAGCTGACGAGCACACTCTGGACCGTCTGGAGGGTGAGGACCGGGTGGCCTTGCGCTACCTGGAGAACCGGAATGGGTCCATGCGGGACATCGCCGGTATCTTGAGCGAAGGCCGAAACGTATTAGGCATGATGCCTCACCCGGAGCGTGCCGCCGATCCCTTGATGGGTGGCACGGACGGACTGGTGATCCTGAGTTCACTTGCGGAAGCCTACGCGGGGCATACGGCTTCCCACTTGCCTGCTTTGAAGATATGAGCACGATCACATCGGATGTGATCGCAGCCCATCAGCTTACTCAGCCGGAATATGACAAAATCCTGAGCTTGCTGGGCCGCGAACCCACGTTTACCGAACTTGGCATTTTCAGCGTGATGTGGAGCGAGCATTGCTCCTATAAAAGCTCGCGCATTCATCTCAAGAAACTTCCTACGCAAAGCACGCGCGTCCTGCAGGGACCGGGCGAAAACGCGGGCATCATTGATATCGGTGACGGCATCGCCATCGCGTTTAAAATCGAATCCCACAACCATCCGAGCTTCATCGAACCGTTCCAAGGCGCGGCCACTGGCGTCGGCGGCATTCTGCGCGACATCTTCACGATGGGTGCGCGTCCGATTGCTGTAATGGATGCGCTCCGGTTCGGACGTCTGGACGACCCGCGTGCTGGCGAGCGAAATCGCCGCATTGTGGAGGGCGTGGTTTCGGGGATTGCCCATTACGGGAACTGCTTCGGCGTCCCCACCGTTGGCGGTGAATGCGTTTTTGACGATAGTTACGACGGCAACCCCCTCGTGAATGTCTTCGCCCTCGGAGTCTTCCGCCACGACGAGATCTTTTATGGCAAGGCGGCCGGCGTGGGCAATCCGGTGATCTATGTCGGGTCGAAAACCGGACGCGACGGCATTCACGGAGCTTCGATGGCTTCAGCCGAGTTCACCGAGGCTTCCAAACAGAAGCGCCCGAACGTACAGGTTGGCGATCCGTTCATGGAGAAACTGCTGCTGGAAGCCTGCCTCGAAGCGATGAAGACAGGGGCGATTGTCGGCATTCAGGACATGGGCGCGGCCGGCTTGACAAGTTCTTCCTGTGAGATGGGCAGCCGTGCGGGCACGGGTGTCGAGATCGACATGGAGCTCGTTCCGCAGCGTGAAACCGGAATGACGCCCTACGAGATCATGCTCTCGGAATCTCAAGAGCGCATGCTGCTGGTCGCGGAGCGCGGCCGCGAGGATGAGGTACTCCGGGTATTCGCCAAGTGGGGCTTGGATGCTGTCGTAATCGGCGAAGTGAAGGACGACGGTATGCTTCGGGTGAAGGATCGCGGCAAAGTCGTCGCGGAGATTTCGAATCGCGCGCTCGCCGATGAAGCGCCCTTGTACAACCGGCCCTTTAGCAAGCCGCTGCGAAATGCTCCCCTGGATGGACCTGCCGTCCACAGCAGCGATTTGCCGGGTGACCTGAAACGTCTCCTGGCATCCGGCGACTTGTGCAGCAAACACTGGATCTGGGAACAATACGACTACCAGGTGCGGACCAATACCATCGCCGGGCCGGGGTCGGAAGCGGCAGTCGTGCGAATTAAGGGCACTCCCACCTCGATCGCAATGGCTCTCGATGGAAACGGGCGATACTGCTCGCTCGATCCGCGCGAAGGTACAAAGCTGATTGTCGCGGAATGCTGCCGGAACCTCTCAGTGGTTGGCGCGGAGCCGATCGCCGCCACCAACAACCTGAATTTCGGAAACCCGGAGCGCCCCGAGATTATGGCGCAACTCGTTGAATCAATTGAAGGGATGGCCGAAGCCTGCCGGTTCTTTGAGACACCCATTACGGGCGGCAATGTCAGTCTCTACAATGAAACTCTCGGCGTGCCCATTCATCCAACACCTGTAGTTGGAATTGTCGGGATTGTGCCTACTGCAAAGCCGATCGGGATCGAATTTGAGAACGAAGGCCGGGACGTAATCCTTCTGGGCGGCTACGGCTCGTCCGATGCCGAGCAATTTGGCTCTTCCCAATACGCAAAAGTAGTTGTGGAGTGCGTATGGGGGGCGCCCCCGAAGCTCGATATGGATTATGAGAAGCGCGTGCAGACGGCAATTCGCCAATTAGTTCGCGCCCGTAGCGTTGAATCGGCTCATGATGTCGGTGAGGGAGGTCTGGCTATTGCGCTGGCCGAATGCTGTTTCGGCGAGAAGGGAATTGGCGTTGAGGCGCGGATGAGTTCACCGCTGAGCAACGAGTTCCTGTTGTTTCATGAAGGTCCGTCGCGCGTGATTGTCTCGACAGCGCATCCTGACGCTGTGTTTGAAGCAGCCCGGAAGAATTCTGTCGAAGCGGTCCGCATCGGCGCTACACTCAAGTCAAGAATGTCTGTAGGCAACCGGACTGAAACCTTGCTGGACTGTTCCGTCCAGGAATTGAAGGATGTCTGGGAGAATTCACTTGAACACCTCCTCCACACCTCCGTTTCGGTGGAATGATGCCTGATCTGATCTTCGACAAACTTCACGAGGAGTGCGGAGTATTTGCTATCTACGGCCACCCCGAGGCAGCAAATCTCGCGTACTTGGGATTGTATGCTCTTCAACACCGCGGCCAGGAAAGCGCGGGAATTGCATCGAGCGACGGCCGGAAGATCCACTGCGTCCGCAAGATGGGTCATGTCGCCGAGATCTTCACTCCCGATGCGCTGAATCAACTGCCGGGCGAACTGGCGATCGGCCATACCCGCTATTCAACGACCGGCGATACCGTTATTCTGAACGCCCAGCCGTTATCGGTAGCGTGCAACAAAGGGCAGATTGCGGTCGCTCACAACGGCAACATTACCAACGCGGCGGAGCTGCGAAGCGAACTGGAGCGCGAAGGCTCGATTTTCCAGTCAACCAGCGATACTGAGGTCATTCTTCATCTGGTGGCACGATCCCGTGAGCGGACGCTGGCGGCGGCATTGCGCGATGCGCTGCTACAGATTGAGGGCGCCTTTTCACTCGTGTTCATTGCGGAGGACCGCATCATCGTGGCGCGCGATCCGCACGGTTTTCGGCCCCTCGCCATGGGCCGGCTTGAATTGAGCAATGGTCCCACGAGCTATGTCTTCGCGTCAGAAACCTGCGCATTCGATCTGATCAGCGCGGCCTACATTGGCGAGGTGGCTCCGGGCGAGATGGTAATTGTCGGGCCGGAGGGCGTAACGCGTGAACGCTACGCACCTGCCAAGGCCCCGGCGCAATGCGTCTTTGAACACGTCTATTTCTCGCGCCCCGATTCTCTCGTGTTCGGCCGCTCGGTTGCGCAATCGCGCGAAATGATGGGGCG
>JAICLJ010000079.1 GCA_025927575.1 Bryobacteraceae bacterium
CGTATCCCTATTCCACGAAGTTTTCCGACTCCGAACGCGCCTGGATTTCGCGATACGCCTGGGGCGAGGATTATCACGACACGCTGCGGGAAGGCCTGTCGCGTGTGGCGAAAGAGCTGGAACGGAGAGCAGATGAAGACTTCACACATCGCATCTGCGTCGACACAGCACCAATCCTCGAGCGATCGTATGCGCGTCTGTCCGGGCTTGGCTGGATCGGCAAGAACACCTGCCTGATCAATCAACAGAAAGGATCGTGGTTCTTCCTGGGAGAGCTGCTTCTTAGCCTGGATTTACAGCCCGATTTGCCTCCTCCGGACCGGTGCGGCACTTGCCGGCGCTGCATCGATGCGTGTCCCACGAGCGCAATTGTCCAGAGTTCCAACCGGGACTGGACGATCGATTCGCGTCTGTGTATTTCCTACCTTACGATCGAAAAACGCGGCGAGATTCCGGCTGAACACCATTCCGGCATAGGAAATAACATCTTCGGATGCGATATCTGCCAGGACGTGTGCCCGTGGAACCGGCGCGCTCCACAAACGGAGGTTGCAGCATTTCAGCCGCGCGAATTTGCCCCGCCGCTCGAGAGGCTGGCCGGCATGAGCGAGGACGAGTTTCGCTCCGTTTTTCGCGGCACACCGGTGTGGCGGGCGAAATACGCTGGATTCCTGCGAAACGTCGCGATTGCGATGGGCAACAGCGGAGAGCCTACATTTCTATCCGCTCTCAGAAAGCTGGCCGAGGATTCGCGGCCGGACGTCTCCCAAGCGGCACGTTTTGCGATCGGCAAGTTGTGGAACGGCGAAGGAGCATATTCTGGTCCACCTACAATGAGGGCATGAGAGCCCTTCTGCTGGGCCTTTTCTGCTGCGCATTGCTCAGCGCGAGCGCAATGCAGCTTCGCGATCCGCTTGTGGACCCGGGGTGGCAGCACTTCTATAACAACGAATACGATCAGGCGCTTGCCGCCTTCGAGCAGGAAGCACACGAACACCCGAAGGATCCCGCGGCGTATAACCACATCGCACAAGCCGTGCTCTACCGGGAAATGTTCCGCAGCGGAGCGCTGGAGAGCCAGTTAGTAACCGGCAATAATCCGTTTCTGCGGCGCGCGACGATGAACGTCCCGCCAGAAGTAAAAAAGCAGTTTCAGGATGCATTGGATAAAGCGATTGACCTCGGAAATGCGCAACTCAACCGGGAAGATGAGAACATCCCCGCCTTGTATGCGCTGAGCGTGGCGCACGGCCTTCAGGCCAATTACGCATTTTTGGTGGAGAAAGCCTGGACCCAGGCGCTGCGCGAAGCGACGGCATCGCGGAAGTATAGCGACCGGATCATCGCGCTCGATCCGAACTTTGTGGATGCGTACTTGGTCCAGGGGCTGCACGATTATGTTGTGGGCAGCTTGCCGTTCTATCTCCGAATGTTCGGCTTCCTCGCGGGGTTTCACGGAAACCGCGACCTTGGCATCGAGGAATTGCAGAAGGTGGCGCAGCACGGAGTTTTGAATAAATACGACGCGCAGATCCTGCTCGCCGCAATCTACCGGCGCGAGCACGAGCCCGAGAAGGCGATCCCGCTATTAAAGGAATGCGCTGCACGGTTTCCTAGAAATTACCTGCTGCGGCTCGAGCAAGTGCAGATGTACAGTGACGCGGGCGACAAGGCGGCGGCTCTGCAGGTGTTAACCGGAGTTAGCCGGTTACAGGCCGAGGGGGCTCCGGGATATCGCAATCTGCCGGTTGAAAAGATCGATTACCTGCGCGGGAATTTGCTTTTCTGGTATGGGGATCTCAATCCAGCCCTCGCCGACATGAAGCGAGCGACGGCGAATGCTTCGACGCTCGACCTGTCAACCGCGGTTCTGGCATGGCTGAGGTTGGGCCAGCTTTACGATCTGAAGGGGGATCATGGCCGCGCCGTTGAGGCGTACAAAGAGACGATGAAAACCGCGCCGGAATCCCCCGCGGCGAAAGAGGCAAAGGGCTACATCTCTTCGCCATACAAGCGAAAGCAGTCGAACGGATAGCGGAGCAGACGCCAGCGCGTGCCGGCGACCGATTGCACCGAACTGAAATACAATACCTGGAAAAAAGCTGATGAAGATACTCGCGAGCATTGGCGCAAGATTGTTAGCAGATTCCCGTTACGCATGGCGAGGCTTGCGAAATGCGCCGGGGTACACGGTTACCGCGGTGCTCACGCTCGCACTCGGGCTGGGCGCAGCGACAGCGATGCTCGCGATTGTCAACTCCGTTCTACTGAGCCCCATCGCCCTGCCGCATCCGGAGCAACTCATGATGCTCGTTCGTGTCGACAAATCGGGTGAGCAGGGCAACTTTAACTTCGATCAGCTGAACACCATCCGAAAAGCAGTTCCGAGTTTTGCAGACGTCCTGGAGTTCACCAGCATGCCGAAGCCGGTGCGGACCGCGGATGGCGTTCGCATGGCCGGGACACTTGAAACTTCACTCAACTTTTTTCGTTCGCTCGGCATACCTGCACGTCTTGGCAGGACATTTACCGATCTGGACAAGAACACAACCGTAGCCGTAGTCAGCAATGCGTTTTGGCGTGAAACCCTGCACAGCGATCCAGCCGTGATCGGTTCAAAGCTAACCGTTTACGGCCGCATCATGACGATTATCGGCGTTATGCCGGCAGGATTCTACTTTCCTCCGGAGACCTTCGACGCTCCCGTGGTCGCCGTTCCCTTTCAACTCGATGCGAAATCCCAGGATTACAACGGCTTCGTGGGCGCTCAGTCCATGGCGCGTTTACGAAGCGGCGTAGATGCTTCCGTGGCGGAGCAGCAACTCCGTTCGGTGTTCTCACAGAATCACTGGGGCGATCGCAATGGCGGCTATGCAACCCTGCGCTCCTACCACTCCACGGTTGTCGGCGGCGAGCAGCCGGCGCTGCTGGCCCTACTCGGCGCCTGCATCGTGTTGCTGCTGATTGCGTGCGCTAATGCCGCCAATCTGCAGATTGTGCGCGGCGCCGCGCGTGCCAACGAGATGAACCTACGGGCCGCGCTCGGCGCCGGCCCATTGCACCTCCTGCAACTGATCGCAACGGAGAGCGTCCTCCTTTCGCTGCTCGGATCCGCTTTGGGGTTTGTGTTCGCGCTGGCCTTGATTGAATGGGCGCGCAAGACCTATGGGCTCCAATACGCGCGCTTCAACGAACTTACGTTGCATCCGGGAGTGTTCGCAGGTTGCGTCGTGCTAGCCATCCTTACCGGACTGCTGGCGGCGACTGCCCCTTCTCTCGCGGGACTGCGGCATGCCGGGCTACGCAAGCCCGTACAAGGTGTGCGCACCGTTAGCCGGTCGCGGCTGAGCAGCACACTGGTCGTGGCTGAGATTGCATTGACCTGCGTATTGCTCGTCACCGCAGGGCTCTTTCTGCGCACGTTCCGGGCGCTCGAAATGGCCCCTCTCGGCTTTGATCCAAAGGACGTGACTTCGGTCGTGATGATGAGTGAAATTCCCTCGATCAGCGGACCGGCCGCAAAAGCGACGATGGAGCGCGTGCTTGACCGGCTCTCGGCTACTCCGGGAATCCAGGCAGCGGCTTCGCAAACATCGGTCCCGTTTTCCAGCTTTAATTTATTCCTAAATAGCACGTTTGCCTTATCCGGACACGTAGTTCCCAAAGGTTCATCCGCGTTCGTCAGCCTGATCAGCGACCGATACGCGCGCGCCATGAAGGTTCCTATGCTACAGGGACGGAGTTTTCTGCCGGCGGACCGGGAGGGAACGCTCGGTGTTTGCATCGTCAATCAAACATTTGTACGCCGGTTTTTGCGAGGACAACAGGCGCTCGGAAATACTGTGCAATTCACCAGTGACGACCCCAAAGATCCGGACAATCGCTTCCTGAAGATGCCACTAACCATTGTTGGCGTAGCTCCTGACGAAGTCGCTCAGGGACTTATTGCGGATCGTCCGCCCACTGTCTTCATCGACGCCAGCCAATTCCCCGCCGATAACGAAGCCGGATCGATTGTTTTTGGGACTGCGCCGCAATTTGTGGTGCGGTCTACGCTGCCGCAGGCCACGCTCGAGCGCGGAATCCGCAGCGTTCTGAAAACGGATGCTCCGAACATGGCCGAGATGAGCATTCAGCGCGTGGAAGACGCCATGCAGAAATCGCTTAACGGCCGGCGCCTCGCGCTGCGGCTGGCGTCCCTATTTGGATTTGCCGCGCTCCTGCTGGCGGCAGTCGGCATATACGGTGTCCTCGCGTACTCGGTTGCGCAGCGGACGCGAGAGATCGGCATCCGCATGGCGCTCGGTTCGTCGCGAGCCAGAACCGTCAGTCTGATTCTCCGCCAGATTGGCCTGACAGCGGCAGCCGGGCTTCTATTCGGCATGGCGGGAGCATGGCCCGCCGGACTGGCCGTGAGATCGTTCCTCTTCGGCGTGCAACCCCTCGATCTACCAACACTAATCGTCACCGCATGCCTGTTGCTGCTGGCATGCGCGATGGCTGCGGCGGCCCCTGCGTGGCGCGCAGCGCGGGTTGATCCGATGACGGCGCTTCGGGCGGAGTAGCGGAACGGCTTCTCGGTTTGAGTTTGCGTGGCTCGATCGCCACGCAGAGCTGAAGGCGCAAGCAGCGCCATGGCTCGGAGACACAGTAGCATGGGCGGGAAAAGCTCAATGGCGTAAGCAATTGATTCGACGAGAGAAACAAGTTGAACTGGAGGTGGGTGAGGCGGAAAGTGGAGCTTTCGAAAAAGGAGTCGTTCGCTCCATCCGGACTTCGCGGTGGACATTTAAGCGGTCTTGCTGTGTGCTGCGTGCCGTTTATGTCCATGAAAAAATTGATTTAGAATGCTTCGAGATGCGGCCATGGAACCGGACATTGTCGGGTGGACCGAGACTATCTAGGCGCGCGTATCCCGCTCTGGGGCCAAAGAAGAAATTAGGCTGGGCCAGCTTCGCACACGGGCACCCTGCGGCTTGTTACCCGATCTGGAAATTGCATGTCACCGAATCGTGGAGTTTACACGGATGATGGATCGATCCACATAATTTGGAGAGGATTGTTGTGCAGAAAACGAAAGTCCTTGTCGGTTGTTAGAAGCGGCAAATTTGTATAAAGGGCTGTTGCCGCTATCCAGAGGTCATTCTTTCCCATATTTCGGGCGCCCCCAGAAGCAGTCAGGTCCGTGGCCGAGATGGTGGTGTAAGCCTGGACGATTTCTATGCCGTCAATGGGGATGACGACCAGGTTTTCAAGTGCTTGTTTTAGAGCCGCCCGTTTCGCCGATCCCCAATTACGCTTATCCGCGAGCACCAGAAGCTCTGCGTGTGTGACTATCGAAACTACCTGCCGATGCAGGCTTGCCCGCAATCCAAATGCTTGATCGATATGTGCACCGAGAGCGTTGCCATGAATGAGCGCAATCAAAACGTTGGTGTCGAGCAGATAGCTCTGACTCAACCTCGGACTTCCTCAAGAGCTTGAAGTAACTCGCGGTCCGTTTCCTCGCCAGGCCACGATCCAAAAAACGAGTCTACACCGCCCTTGGAGGATTGCAGCCGTCGTTCCGGTCTGCGGGACTGCTGCAACGACGGCGGCACTTTCGAGAAGGCCCGACGGCCGTCAGCTGTGGGCAAGATTTCAGATGCATCGATGCGAAGCAGTGTTCCAGAAGGCCGGTAAATGGCCCTTCCTAAGACGGTTATTTCTTTCCCGAAGTGATGCTGAAGCAATTCGGATGTTCCCTCAATGAGAACGCCACGAACCTCGTCTCCGTCGTCCAGCATCAACCCGAACGATCGCGTGCTGTGCCGGACCATGTCCAGTTTGCCAACCACTCGAACTTGGCGTGGGAGCGGGGTTTGATCGTTTAGCAATTGTGCATTAGCCGTCACCTCCACGTCTATTGGCGAAAGCGAGTCGGACGCGGTGTTCCCAAACTCCACACTCTTCAGTTCCTGTTTGAATAGTCGGCTCCAGCCGCTGAGATGTTTCAGCAAAGCGCGATCATATAAATCGCTGCTCGCCTCGCGCTGACGAACAGCCTTGGCGATTTTTCCGATTACCTGAAGCGCCGTGTCCTCCGGCGACGCAGCACTAGGCCAAAACGACTGCTGCTCGAACAGTTTGGGCGCAGCCTCTCCCAGCTTCGGAGCTTTTACATGAAGAACAGAGACGCCTGTTTTCCCGCTGAAACCTATCGTGCGAATATCGGACGCACGTTCCAACCAGGTGGGAGGAGCCCCGACAGACACGCTGGTTCCCTCAAGAACCATGCGAACACTGGGGCGAGCCGTGCTTTCAAGCCGTCGAAAAAGCGCCGCACTCAAAGGGAGTGGGACATCGCCGCCGTAGAAGGATTCCGTGTTAAGAACAATCTCCTGTTCGATATAATCCACGACTCACCTCCGCACCATCGTTACATATTCACGCCCACGAAAGTAATCAGGGAGAGTCTTGACCAGGGTGAGCCGTTTCGACGCCTACACGAACGACTTGCCCAACCAGGCCAATGATGTAGCTGGGATCATTTTCGCGGCTCGGGTCCGAATCGACTTGTGCCAGAGAATAGGTGAAATGAGGGCCCCCGTCCCCTGATTGTTGAGTGAAATGTTTGGGATCCACCCCACTGGATACAATCGGTATTCTTTCAAATCTCAACGCCGGAGCGGATGTGCATGGCTGTAGTTTGGAGCAAAGCGGATATTTTTCATCCCGAAGGATTCAAAAGCGAAGCCGATCTTGAGGCATCTATCTTCGAGATCAGACGAGAACTCTTTGGCCCCGCCAGAGTTTACCTTGACATAAAGAAGAAGATTGGATTGAAGGGCGGCCTTCGGAACATTCCAGACGGCTATGTACTTGACCTCACCGGTAAGAAACCTCGGCTATTTGTCGTTGAGAACGAACTTGCCGCCCACGATCCACTGCGACATATAGCTGTTCAGATTCTGCAGTTTTCTTTATCTTTTGAAGCCGAACCCATTGCCGTAAAGAGAATCCTCTTGGAGTCCGTCAACGTGGACGGCGATGTGCGGAAAATTTGTGAAAGCTATGCCATTGCGAACGGCTATCGAAACCTGGACCACATGTTTGAGTGGCTCGTTTTCGAGAGTCCGTTCGCTGCTCTGGTCATCATCGACGCCGTACCTGAACATTTAGAAAATGTTCTTGCGAGGAAATTCCAGTTCGGTGTCGAGGTGTTGGCGATATCTCGATTCCGAAATCAACACGGCGAAGTTGCTTACCACTTTGAGCCCTTTCTAGCCGATATTATTCCAACTGAAGAAGGATCGGGGGCTCCGAATGAACCGGTCAGCTCC
Source organism: Bryobacteraceae bacterium (assembly GCA_025927575.1). Taxonomy (GTDB): domain Bacteria; phylum Acidobacteriota; class Terriglobia; order Bryobacterales; family Bryobacteraceae; genus KBS-96. The sequence continues at coordinate 7,323 of JAICLJ010000079.1, forward strand.
GCGCTGAGCACAGCAGAAATCGATACTGTGGTGGTGCCCGCGCGCGATGATGGCTTCAGAGATGTTTTTCTGGCGGAGGATCGCTGGTACGCCGTCCGCATTCATGGCTCGATGCGGCCACAAATTAAGTACATCGCAGCTTATCAGGTGGCCCCCGTCTCCGCAATCACTCATATCGCGTCTGTGAAATCTATCGAGCCCTGGAAGGACTCAGGAAAATTTGTTGTCAACTTCATGGGGCCTTCAAAGGAAATTGGGCCTATCCCAATGAACAAAATCGGGCGAGTTAAAAGCTTCCAGAATCTGCGCTACACCTCTCGCGCGAAGCTCGATGCGGCCAAGTCGCTTGATGATATTTGGTGATCGGATGTTACTGAGAAGGAGCACAGCTAAGCTGGATGACGTTTTTGGCAGCCCGCACGAGCGCTCTGTATCCCAAGACTCCTCAACTTGAGCTGAAGACCCTGGGGGTGAAAGGCAGCATCGCACCCGCTATTGGCGTTCAACGAATTCTCATCTGGCTCTAAATGGCCATGTTGGCCTCACAGTGTCATCGAACAGTTGTTCAGCCTGACGCCACCGGGTAGGGTTGTGGTTCTGGCATCCTCTATGAAACATCGAAACCATGCAGTTCCCTTGAGCGAGAACAAGCACCTGTTGCGGTGGGTGGAAAAGATGGCGGAGTTGAGCAAGCCGGCCGCGATTCATTGGATGGATGGGGCCGAAGAAGAACGCGACCGCCCCTATGCCGGGATGATCGCGAACGGCACGCTCATCAAGCTGAACCAGAAACTATGGCCCGGGTGTTACTATGCCCGCTCCGATGCGGGCGATGTCGCGCGGGTGGAAAGCCGTACGTTCATCTGCTCGCTCTCGCGGATAGCGCGGGACCAATGAACAACTGGGAAGACCCGGGGAATATAGGAACGGAGCACTCATTTCCCAATCTGTCCGGCTCCCGCCATGGCCTAAGTCGATCGTTATTCGTTCAGGGGTGATGCCAGGGGAAGGAGTGAATGAGTGCCCATCTCCTTATTTCCTGCGCAACATAGAACCTTCCAGCGAGGGCCGACTTGCGTATACACACGGGGAACAGACATAGAACAAAGACTTGATTGTCAGTGCTAGCATGAGGTGAAGGAACCGTCGCAATGCAGAGCGTTTCGATCCACAAAGCCAGTGAGTTGCGGCCTGACGTGAAATCCGCAGTCGAGCAACTTCTGGGCCGGCCAATTGAAGCGGACGAAGAAGTCAGCGTGATTGCCACGCCTCCCCAGCAACCGGCGTCGTCTGCAGACCGCGCGGTGATTGCTCGTAAGCTTCAAAGATTTCTGGATCAACGTGCCGAAAAGGTCCGAGATGTCCCAGACGAAGAGATCGACTCGGCGATCGACGAAGCGGTCGCCCACGTGCGGCATAGCCGCGGATGAGGGTTGTTCTCGATACAAATATTCTGGTTCGGGCAGGCGCAAAGGCCAGAGGCCCGGCACGGGAACTTCTTGAGCGCATTACAGCTTCGCAACTGCATACATTGATTTTGTCGCCATTCCTGCTCCACGAGGCGGAGCGGGTGTTCGCTTATGACCGTGTGCGCGCATTTTCTAAGCTAACCGACATTGAGGTAGCCGAATATCTGAACTATCTGCGAACACCGGGAATCTCCGAGATTGTTTTCCCCGGTCCAGCTCCCCGCGTGGTGCCTTCGGATTCCGACGATGATTCCGTCGTGCACACAGCAATCATCGGAGAAGCCAATGCCCTCTGCACGCTTAACGGAGATTTCTTTCATCCCGACGTGTTAAAGTACTGTCGCGAACGGGATGTGCTTGTCATCAATGACATAGATCTTCTCAGCATCCTACGTTCCCTGTCCGAATCAACTTCGCATTGAAATTCTGAATGTACCGAACCGCCGTCGCGAGCATGAGACGGTGTTCCGTATCGTTAGTCATATTGCCAACCGGCGCCCGAATCTTCCAAGGCGCCATCTCAAGCCGCCCAACGTCCCGCTGGGTCATCGCGTACGATTATGGTTCTGGCGCCTTCTATGAAACATCGAAACCACGCATTTCCGTTGAGCGAGAACAAGCACCTGTTGCGATGGGTGGACAAGATGGCGGAGTTGACCAAGCCCGCCGCGATTCACTGGGTCGATGGATCCGAAGAAGAACGCGACCGCCTCTATGCCGGGATGATCGCGAACGGCACGCTCATCAAGATCAACCAGAAACTATGGATCGGGTGTTACTATGCCGGCTCCGATGCGGCCGATATCGCGCATGTCGAGGACAGCTAGTTTGTGCGTTGCCGCGACGGGCGAATGAGTGCTTCGTTCCCGAGTTGCCTTCATTTTTTGTGGGGCAGACGCGTCGTCTGCGCGCGGCTCCCAGCCACGCTGTTCGGATGTTGCTGAAATTTCGAAGAGCCGGGCGGAGCGCCCGGAGCAGGCCATGGGCCTGCCCCACTAAAAACTGCCCGCCCCAAGTTGCCTTTGCTTTTGTGGAGCAGACGCGTCGTCTGCGCGCGGCTCCCAGCCGCGCTCTTCGGATCTTGCTGGATTGCCGGAGAGCCGGGCGCACCGCCCGGCGCAGGCCATGGGCCTGCCCCACTAAAACTGTCCGCCCCAAGTTGCCTTTGCTTTGTGGGGCAGACGCGTTGTCTGCGCGCGGCTCCCAGCCGCGCTGTTCGGATGTTGCTGAAATTTCGGAGAGCCGGGCGGAGCGCCCGGCGCAGGCCATGGGCCTGCCCCACTAGAAGTAGGTTAGGGGGCTGATCCGCGATAAGCGCTAGACCAAAGGTATTTCTCCGGTGTTCCCGCGAGGCCGGCGGTTACCGCGTTGCTTTCGATATAGCACCGGATACGCCGGAATTCATCGGTTCCACGAACCAAACGATCGTAGCTTTCTTCCTGCCAGAACGGTTTCCCCGTTCGCTTGAGGAGCAGGTTGGCTCGCTTTGCCGTGACGGCTTTCAGCGAGCGGAGAAGCTTTGACATGCTCACTCGCGGCGTGAGCAGCAGATGCAGGTGATTGGGCATGATAACCCAGGAGTGTAACTCGTAATGATCGAGTTCAGCGCCATATTGAATTGAAGCCTTCACTAACTCAGCAATAGGCGACAATCCGAGGAATGCCGGCCCGCTTCGGGCTTCATCAAGCAAGCGATCCATCGTGAGAAAGGCTTGGCCGGACGTTAGATGCGAGACCGGAAAGGGACGAGAAGCCGGAAGGCTGCCGCGGAGCCGGAACGTGATGAAGAGAGGCTGACCGATCATGTCGAAATGCGGCAATCGTCGTCTCGTTACCTTCATGAGTAAATAGTGGTCCAAGGGTTTGCAGATTCTCGAAAAAGGCGGCCTGGGAGGCCGCCATAGGCCAAGGGCCTGTCCCACCGCCAAATGTCCGGGCTTACTTCCCGGCTCAGATTCAAGAATTTCAATGGCTGGCGTGGGATGTCGCCGCAGACCAAGAGTCTGCCACACCAAATGACCGTTTAGCGTGCTTGCGTTTGTATGTGGCCTTGGAACGCGGATTTCAGCATCTCGAATGCTTGCTTTACTTCTTTCGGGTGTTGTTGCACTTCGTCAATGATCCGCTTCGCATCGGACTCTTCCAGGGCGACGCCGGCTTCGCGCACTTTGCGAACGATCTCTTCCGCCAATTTCGCGTACTGCTCCTTCGTCAGTGTCAGCGCGCCTGGCATAACCGATAGCGTGAACCGGACGGCGAGTTGCTCCACAACCGCGAAGAGGACGACCAGCAGCGAGAAGCGCCCAGCGGCTACTTTTTTACCGACGCTTCCCACGATGACGCCGACGCCGAAGGCGACGATTTCGGGTGTGACGGCATCCGGCAACTTGCCCTTAACCTCCCGGTAGACTTGCTTCAGTACGGCATCGAAGAGTTTGTCGTACACCACCGGAGTATGGATCTTAAGAAAGCTCCGCGCCTTGAGCACGGCTTGGAGTTGCCCGTTCCACTTGTTGAAGTTTTCCCGGTTCTCGACGACAAACTCCAGAACTTCCGTGCCGATGACCGCTGCAAAACCCACTCCACTGGCCCCGGCAACAATGCCCATCAACAGTTTGATCTCAACCTCCGCAACCCGCGCCATGAACCTTGCACTTCGGCCGGCCTGTACCATCGGCGCCGTGCGGACCTCGCCTGCGAAGCCTTTCGCGGTTTGCGAATAGAATTTTCCTTGCTGCGAATAAACGACGGTCATGCTGTCCGCGGACCAGATGAAGCGGCGTCCGTCGGAGGCCATTACGGTCTGACCGGAGCTTAACGCGCCCCAGATGCCGCCCAAGTTGAGAACGGTTTTGGTGTTCAGCAGGGGCATCACTTTTTCGGGATGGGGCACAAGAACAGGATCGTTGGGTGACACGGCGATCTCCCTTGTACCTCAAATGATAGGACGATCGTGCGGGCAGCGCGCGACCTGGGTTTGCAGATTCTCGAAAAGGCGGCCTGGGAGGCCGCCGCAGATCGGGGATCTGCCCCACTAAATGTCCCAAATTCGTCGCGGCTGTGAGGTGACCGCGTACGATTATGGTTCTGGCGCCTTCTATGAAACATCGAAACCACGCAGTTCCGTTGAGCGAGAACAAGCACCTGTTGCGATGGGTGGACAAGATGGCGGAGTTGACGAAGCCCGCCGCGATTCACTGGGTCGATGGGTCCGAAGAAGAGCGTGACCGCCTCTATGCCGGGATGATCGCGAACGGCACGCTCATCAAGTTGAACCAGAAACTTTGGCCCGGGTGTTACTATGCCCGCTCCGATGCCGGCGATGTCGCGCGGGTGGAAAGCCGTACGTTCATCTGCTCGCTCTCGCGGGATAGCGCGGGGCCAACGAATAACTGGGAAGACCCGTACGTCATGCGCCGCAAGTTGAAGACCCTGTTTCGAGGCTGCATGCAGGGGCGCACCATGTATGTGCTGCCGTTCAGCATGGGGCCGGTCGGGTCGCCAATGTCACAGATCGGCGTGCAATTGACGGACTCGCCGTACGTCGTCGTCAGCATGCGCATTATGACGCGCATCGGGATGCCCGTTTTTAAACTGATCGACCGCGACGAAAAGCGAGTGACGCCGTGCATGCACAGCGTGGGCGCGCCGCTCGCGAACGGGCAGAAGGACGTGCCGTGGCCGTGCAACAAAGAAAAATACATTGTCCATTTCCCGGAAACGCGCGAGATCTGGTCGTACGGGTCGGGCTACGGTGGGAACGCGCTGCTCGGGAAGAAGTGCTTCGCGCTTCGCATCGCGTCGAACATGGCGCGCGATGAAGGCTGGATGGCGGAGCACATGCTTATCGCCGGCGTGGAGAGTCCGGACGGCGAGAAGACCTACGTGGCGGCCGCGTTTCCGAGCGCGTGCGGCAAAACGAATTTCGCGATGATGATTCCGCCGAAGGGCTTCGAAGGCTGGAAAGTTCTGACCGTGGGGGACGACATCGCCTGGATGCGGCCCGATGAGGAGGGGCGCCTGCGGGCGATCAATCCGGAAGCTGGATTCTTCGGAGTGGCGCCGGGCACGTCGGAAAAGACGAATCCGAACGCGATGGCGACGCTCTCGCGCAATAGCATTTTCACGAACGTGGCGCTGACTCCCGATGGCGGCGTGTGGTGGGAGGGCATGACGGAGGATCCGCCGGCCGAGTGCCTCGACTGGCAGGGCAACCAGTGGACGCCGGAAATCGCGAAGCAGACCGGAGCGAAAGCGGCGCATCCAAACGCGCGGTTCACGTCTCCGGCTTCGCAGTGCCCGACCATCGATCCGGCGTGGGAAGATCCGAACGGCGTACCGATCAGCGCCATTATTTTTGGCGGGCGGCGGGCGAGCACGATTCCGCTGGTATACCAGGCGTTCAACTGGAGCGCGGGCGTATATATGGGAGCGACCATGGGTTCTGAGATGACGGCGGCGGCCGCCGGCACGGTGGGCAAGGTGCGGCGCGATCCGATGGCGATGCTGCCCTTCTGCGGCTATCACATGGGCGATTATTTCCGGCACTGGATCAAGATGCAGCGCACGCTCAGCATGACGCCTCGCTTGTTTCACGTGAACTGGTTTCGAAAGGACGCGGAGGGCCGATTTCTCTGGCCCGGGTTCCGCGAGAATATGCGGGTGCTGAAGTGGATTATCGACCGGGTACACGGGAGGACACACGGACAGGAGACGCCGATCGGGTGGACGCCGCAATATTCCGATATCGACTGGCAGGGACTCGATTTCCCGAAAGAGAAATTTGAGGAATTACAGAAGGTGGATCGAGCCGCGTGGAAGAGCGAAGTCATTGGGCACGAGGAGTTATTTATCGTGTTACATGACCACTTACCGCCAGAGATGATTTATGAGCGGGAGTTATTGATTTGCAGGTTGTAGGTGGGCGGCCGCAGGCCGGAGATCTGTCCGGTTGCCGAGAAGCGGGCAGTGAACTGCCCGCCAGCACGATGAATCGTGCGCCACAACGTGGTGAACCGGCTCCCGTCCATCAGGCGATGGGCGATGGCGGCGGCGTGATGCGGGCTGTCACGGCATAGTCTTTCGGCAGCGAGCGTTTCGATTCAAGCACGAGGTCTTTGCCTCGCTGCGAGACCGTAATGCCTGACGATACGCCTAAAATCCGGGCGGTGGTTCCTTCCGCGGCGCGCATCGAGGGCAAGGTCAGCATTTCGCCGCGAGGACGCGCCAGGAAAAATGCGTAGAGACTGTCACCTTTGCGTGTGAAGCGCACATCGGTCCCATCCGGCGTCGTCGCGGATGCCTGCGTCCAGGGACGCGAGCCAAAGATTCCTTCACCGTTCGTATCGAGCCAGTTACCCAGCTTATGCAGGCGGTCGAGTTGAATGTCCGAGATGGCGCCGTTGTACTTCGGCCCGATGTTCAGTAGCAGGTTCCCGTTCTTGCTGACGATGTCCACGAGCAGCGCGACCAGCTTGTCCGGCGCGATCACCTGCTCGGGCCCCTCCACCTGGTTGTATCCGAAGCTGAACCCGAGGCCGCGGCACGATTCCCATTTCTTTTGAGTGATTTTGTCGTACTTGGCATATTCCGGCGTCGTGTAATCGGAGAACGGCACACCGAAACGGTTATTGATGACGCCGTCCGGGACGGTGTTGTAGTACTGCGCGAAGATCTGGGGGATTTGGCCCAGCTTCGGATAGCTGATGTCGTTCCAGAGAACGGACGGCTGGTATCGATCGATTAACTCGCGCCAATGCGCGTCGGCGTAACGCGCGTACTCTTCCGACTGCGGCACACGATCCATCAAATCCTTACGGTTGCGGATCGGCTGGCTGGTGAACGTCCAATCAAGACCTCCGGAATAGTACAGGCCCATTTTCAAACCCGAAGCGCGCACTGCCGAGGTGAGATCTCCAACAACATCCCGTTTGGCGGAAAGCTGCCGGCCATTCGCATGCGGATTCTGAACTTTCGACGGCCAGAGGCGAAAGCCATCGTGATGCTTGGTTGTCAATACGGCATAGCGGGCGCCCGTTTTGCGGAACAGCTCCGCCCATTGCTGCGGCTGCCATTGCTGCGTGCCCTCGTTGAACTTTCCGGCGAACTGGTAATAATCGAAGTTCTTACCATATGTCTTGATATGGTGCTCGTAGGTCGGCGAGCCGGTGATGCGCAGAGAGTTCAGATACCACTCGGCGTAGGGATTATCCTCGAACCACTTGGTCCAATCGACCTTCCCTAATTCACCTGTGGGGGGAGCCCACGCCGGAACGGAATAGAGGCCCCAGTGGATGAAGATGCCAAACTTCGCATCCTGAAACCATCCGGGAACCTTGTGCTTGTCGAGCGAATCCCAGGTAGGTTCGAATTTCTGAGCCGGCGCTCCAAAGGCATTGCCGGCGGCGGCTGACACAGCTCCCAATCCAATAAGTGAGTTAAATTTTCTTCGATTCATTTGTCGATCTCCCCTGCCTTTAACGCATTTGCAACCGGAAAACGGTGGCATACTGGTCGGGCTGGATTCCCTTGGCGTCGATTACCACTTGGTCGCCGTTCTGATGAAACGGCACCGGCTTCTGAGTGGCGAGCGCGGTGACCGATTCCACTTTGTCCGAAAGACCAGGGAGCGTTAGCTGATCCTGCCAGTCGAAAACATGAAGGTATACGTTGCGGCCTTTTGCCGTGGTGCGGCCGAATGAAAGATTCTGCAGGGGGCCGTACGTGGTTCCGTAAATGGCGTCGCCGTTCACGGATAGCCACTTGCCGATGGTCCGCAGGCGCTCTTGAAATTCAGGTTGGATAGTTCCGTCGGGCTCCGGCCCCACGTTCAGCAGAAAATTACCGCCCTTAGCAGCGACCGAGATCAACGTTCGGATCAAATCTTTCGCGGATTTGAAATCCCGATCGTTCTTATTGTAGGCCCAGGTGTTGTTGATCGTCATGCAGGTTTCCCAAAGACGAAAGTCTTCCGGCGCCGGCACTTCCCCCGGTTTCGAACCCGCCTCGTGGTGGTTGAAATCGAGCTGATGGCCTTTCATCGGGATTGTTTTGGGCAGAAACTGCTCGGGAGTCTCAAAATCGCCGGGTATGCCGATGCGGTTGTTGATCAGCGTTCGCGGCTGCAATTCGTGAATGGCGCGCGCCATGCGGACGCCGTCGTATTTCTCTTGATGGTAGAGGCCATCGAACCAGATCAGCGCCACATCGCCGTAGTGAGTCAGAAGCTCGCGAAGCTGCAGTTCCATGTAATCGAGATAGAGGGGCCATTCGGGGCGCGTCGGCTCACCGTTCCAGTTTTTGCTGGCGGGCAGAGAGGTGTCGCGGAAATTGGGATTGTTCATATCCGGCGGCGAATAATAGAAGCCGATCGGCATCTGCTCCCGGTGGCAGGCTTCCGCCAACTGTCCCACAATGTCTTTTCCGTAAGGCGTTTTCGTGATTTTGTAGTCGGTGTAAGACGAGTCGAACATGCAGAAGCCGTCGTGGTGCTTGGTGGTGAACACCATGTAGCGCTGACCGGCGGCTTTCGCAAGAGCAACCCACGCGTACGGATCGAAACGAACGGGATTGAACCGGGCCGGCAGGGCTGTGTATTCGGCTTGGGTGATGGGAAATTGTGCCGAAGGGCGCATGATGGGCCACGACGCCTCCACGCTGGCGAGCGAATATGGCCCCCAGTGAATGAACATGCCGAACTTGGCATTCCGGTACCAAGCTGTGCGCTGATCTTCTGGCGACGTCATTTGCTGCGACGGCGTCTGCGCGATCGCAACGGAACCGATGCCAGCGGCAAGAAGACAAGAAGCGAGCAGCGAGCGGATGCTGCCCTGGAAACAAGACATACCTTCTCCTTGGCCCGCGGCCGGATTGGAGCCGAGGCCTGTGAGATAGTAGTCTACCTGATTTCTACGTTCCAGTTAACGATATTCGCAAGAAAAAGTGCTCATTTTTTCTTGGTGAACACCATTGTTTCCGCCTTGCTTTCCGGAGCGATGTGCGTCACATCAATCTCCAGCGTGCCCTGGTCCGGCGACAACACTAGCTCCGATTGCGAGACCTTGTCGTCGTCTGGGCCATCCGTTTTCAACACGACCAGCGCCGGCCCGTTGTACCAGAGCGAAACCTGAGCCTTGTGATCGCCATCCTCGTAAACACAGTTCGAGCCGTTCGCTTCGCATTCGAACTTGGATGTCACGTCCTTGCCATCCGCCAGACGCATCGTTTTGATGACTTGAATCTTTCCGGAATCGTCCTGAATGGCGAGCTGAATGGCTTCACCCCCCCGTATCATCTGGCTTTTCGCGGCGTCCAAAATCCACGTCCCGGTAAAGTTTGGCTTCGTGTCGTCCGCCAACAAAAATGACGAGAGAAGCAGAGGAAGCACGAGGCAGGCGCTCCGCGCCGTAACAAATGACATAAACCACCCCTTTCTAGAGCGCAACGCTTCCTTCCTGCGTCACACTCCCTTTCAGCAATGTAGTTCTGTCTAAGTAAACGTTAATCCAAATTCGCGAAATCTTCCAGTCCGTTTTTCAGCTATGGATCCGACGGCCGGCCAGAGATTGACTCGCGCTTGGATTCATTTCGCTCCGTAAGGTGTAGGGGAGCGGACGTCCTCAAGGAAGTGGTATGAGTCAGGGCAAGGCATTTCACAACCTGGCGTGGCGAGTCAAACAATGTGGATAATGATTACGACTGATGCGATCTGCTGTACTGTGCCACGCCCGGGAAGACAAAGATTTCGCCGAGAACCTCGCCGCATTCGTGGAGATGAACTGCTCTGTTGCTGTATCGGTTGGGGAAGGCCGGATCCGCGATGGCGAAGATCTGATCGACCGCGTCGAATGGGCGGCTTCGGCCGACGCCGCCCTGGTGCTGCTATCACCCGAATCGGTCGGCAAAAAATGGAAACGGGAACGTTGGGAGCCGGTCTTCGACGAGCAAGCGTCGGCGCTGGCCTTCGTGCTTCTTGGCAAATGCAACTTCCCGAAGCTGCTAAAAACGTCGTACCCCTTTTTTGACGCATCCGAGGATCCGCTTACCGCTCACCGCGCATTGAAACGTTGGCTTCTCGCTACGTTCGGCCTATATGAAGATGGCGCGCAACTCCCGGAACGGGATGTGCAATGTTCGGCCGAGCCTGACCTTCTCGAAAACTTGCGCAGGAGAATCGCGGACCGCCCCAGCCTGGAATTTGACATATCGCGGGCCGATGCGCTCGCCTTCGCGACGACGTATCGAGAGGATTTTGAGGGAGTCTTCTGGATCGATTGCGCCTATCGTGATGAAGCCGGCATCTTGGGGGATGCAGGCCGTCTTCTAAACCTGAAGCTTGCCGGCTCCACAGAAGAGAACAAGCAGATTCTTCTGGGTGCCTGCGCCGAACGGCGTTTTCTAGTTGTTTTGGAAAACATGCTTCCCGAGTTGCGCGAACTGTTCCCCTTTACAGGGAGAACGTCGGCCATATTCACCACTCGAGCAAAACTGAAACCACCGCGGCCGCTTGCTGAACTCGCAGCGCTCTTTTCCAACTGGACAGCAGATCAGCCAAGCTGTCTGCGCGCCTTAGGCGAAGCGAAACATCACCTCGAGCTTCTACCATTTTTCTCGGCCAGGAATGCGTCAATAGCCAAGCAGCTCGGCTCCGCGATGTGTGCTTTGTTGAAACAGTACGAACGATTTGCAGAAGCCTACGAGATTCTGGGCTTGATGAAAGATGCCGCGCAGACGGAGGGCGACAGCCTACGCCGGTACGATTTCGAATGGGAGCAAAGCTGGATTCTGGAACGGTGGGGCGCGCCTGCTCTCGAGGCGCAACGACCGGCGCGGGAGCAATCGGAGCCCGTGCAGACGGGTTTTGATTTCGCCTAGAAATAACGCATTCTACTGCGCGCCCCGCTGCAGCAGCATGACTTTCAAGGTATGGAAAATGATGAAAAAGTCGAGCGCGGGCGTGATGTGCTTGATGTAGTAGAGATCGTATTCCAGCTTCACAATCGCGTCGCGATCGGTGTCGCCATACTTGTGATTGATTTGCGCCCAGCCCGTAATTCCGGGCTTCACGGCGTTCCGCTGGCGATAATAAGGAACCCGTTCCGCGAGCATTTCAACAAATTCCGGGCGTTCCGGCCTCGGGCCTACGATGGACATGTCGCCCTTCACGACATTCCAAAATTGAGGCAGTTCGTCGATTCGTAATTTTCTCAGAATGCCCCCCACCGCGGTGATGCGAGGATCGTTCTTCTGTGCCCAGACTGCGCCCGTGGCGGCTTCCGCGTTGAGGTACATGGAGCGGAACTTATAAAGCGTAAAAAGACGACCGTTCATGCCGACACGTCTTTGGCGATAGAATACAGGACCTCGCGAGCTAGCCTTTATGGCCAGCGCCACCACGGCGATAATCGGGAGAGTACACAAAAGCCCGCATAGCCCAAACAGCACAGAGTAGATGCTCTGAGTGGCAAGGGCCTTCTGGCCAGGTCCCAGCTCCGTCGTGAAAACAAGTTGAGACGGCTTGATTTTACCGGTGCAAACACGCTGAGCAGCCATTTCATAAGCGTCGGCGGCATCTTCAATGACGACTCCGGCGAAGCGAAGAGCAAGCAGTTCCTCCATCGGCAGTCGCCCCCGGTTCTCGGCCATTCCGACGATGATGCGCGTGGGCCTGTATTCCTCGAAGATTCGCGCGAGATCGGAAATGGAGCCGAGGCAGCGCACGGGAAATTCGGCCGGCGCTCGTTCACTGAGGTAACCAACAACGTGATAGCCCAAGTGCGGGCGCCTGAGAATATGCCGCGCCGTTTCTGCGAGAATACTCGAACTGCCGAGCAGCAGCACACGCTCATGGCGCAGCGCCCGGATGACATATTTCCAATAAACGATGCGCCACGCCGGCACGCACAGAATCACGGCGACACTGCCCGCTACCATCAGGCCGCGCGGCAGCAGGTAATCCCTGTTCACGTAGCCCAGCGCCGCCATTAGCAGCAGCGCCGCGCCTACGGAAAGGCAGACTTCCTGAACCAGCAGGATGCGTGATAGGATCCGGAATTCCGCATAAAGATCCTGGAAGTAAAATCCCAAAATAATAACGGCGGAGACGAGCAGAATTTTCCAGTGATTCGCTTCGTCGATGAAATAAACGTGGGTGGCGATACCAGGCGTAACGAGAGAAGCGGCTGTATAACAGGCCAGTACAAGGACGATCTCCGATAGCAGGAGAGCGGCCACACTCGTCGGCACCAGGACACGGAAGAGCCTGATCACGAGTCGAGGAACTCAGAGTTTAACACGCAACGAGCCCTTCCCAAACTCGGCTTCTCGCGCTTGGCCGCTACGATCGCTGCTTCGATCTATTCCGGCAAGGCATTGGCATCCCGGTAAGGGCGCCTTGCACGATCCGTGAGTCCTTCCCACCCACATTCCTCATACCGTTCCAGGATCTTGTAGCCGGTCTTTACGTGAGATCCCGAATTCTGCGCAGAAAAGCCATCGTTTCCCCGTCCTTCAGTCGAATCACAAAACGAATTCGTTCGTCTATCACAGAAGCTCCTTTCAGGGCATCTCTTTCTCCCCAAAAAGGCAAAAAATGTTACCTATGTCTTAGGAACGTTCTGTTACCTATGTGTCCGGCCCGCCAAAGCAGTTATTTCATCCACTGATCCAAGTTCTCCCCCACAAATGCGTCATCCTGCAGATGCGGATACAACCGGCATACCCTGTCAATTTCTTCCATCTGTCCCGGTGAGAGATCTTCATTTGGGTCGAGGCACCAGCGCCCGGCGAGGAGTCCTTGCCGCCGGAGGATCTCATGTAGACCCGCAATGCAGCCATGAAATGCGTGCGCCGGATCGAACAGCGCAGCGTTCGCGTCGGTAATTTGTGTGCCCAACGCCAGGAGATCCTGCGGGATCGAAACGTTCTTCCGTGAAATGTCCCTGGTCTCTTCAAAATAAGCGACGGCATTCCGAGTCCACACCGCCCAGTGACCGAGCAAGCCGCCCACAATGCGGACCCGCTGGCCACCCACTTCAAACGCGCTCAGCAGATCGGCAACAATGTTGTCGTCGTTTCCGGTATAGAGAGCGACTTCGCCAGCCCGTCCGGATTCCGTCACGGCTCTGACAACGTCAATCGTTTGATAACGGTTGAACGGCGCTATTTTAATCGCAACCAGATTTTCTATTTCTGTAAGCTGCCGCCAAAATTCGTGCGGGAGAACGCGGCCCCCAACGCTCGGCTGCAGGTAGAACCCAACGATCGGAATGACCGCCGCGACCGTCCGTGCGTGGTCGATCAACTCCGTTGTCGCCGCCTCCCCTAGAGCTCCGAGACTCAAAAGAACCGCATCGTATTCAAGCGATCTTGCCAGTTCGGCCTCGCCAACAGCTTGCCGAGTTCGCCCGGAAACGCCTGCGATCTTCAATTCCGGCCGAGTCTTCATTTCCTCGGCCGCCAGTTCCAGAACCGGCCGGTATAACCCAATCCGCGGATCGCGAATCGCGAACTGTGTCGTATGCACACCGACGGCGATGCCGCCTGCGCCGGCAGCGAGATAATAGCGCGTCAAGGCGCGCTGCCGCCGCTCGTCGAGTTTGCGGTCCGCTGTGAGCGCCAGCGGATGCGCCGGAATCGCAAGACCTTGCCGCAGCTTTTCACGTACGCTCATCAGAACCGTCCGTCCCGAACCTGAAAATGCGTCGGCTTATTGAGTGTGCCCCCGCCGCTCGCGATCCAGTCCGCCGTCCAATCAATCAAATCGGCCGCTGTAACCTCCGGATAGCCAAACAGTTGGTGCACTTTTGCAGCATTTGTGAGGAGCGCCGTGCCCCCTTCTTCTCCGGTCAACACCGGTTCGATACCGAAGCGCCTGCCGAACTCCCCGGCGACATATCGTACCGACAGCGTTTCCGGTCCGGACAAATTGAGAATGTTCGGCGGAGCCTGGCAGTGCGCGAATGAGCGCAGACACACGCTGTTCGCATCGCCCTGCCAGATCACATTAACCAGCCCCATGCGCACGTCTACCGGCCGGCGCTCGTACACCGCGCGTCCAATATCCGGCAACACTCCGTAGCGCAGATCGATCGCGTAGTTCAATCGCAAGATCGCGACCTGCGTGTTCCACTTGCTCGCCGCATATTCGAACATCCGCTCGCGCCCCAGCGCCGACTGGCCATATTCACCCACCGGTTCAGCGGGCGTCGATTCAGCAGCGCCGCCTTGATTTGCAGATCGAAGCGGATACACGTTGCCCGTTGAGAACGCGACGATCCTCGAATTGCGGTAACGCTCGGCAACCAGACCGGGCAGGTAAGTATTCATCGCCCAGGTTAGATACTCGGCGCCGCTGGTTCCGAACTTACGTGCCGCCATAAAGATGACGTTGTTGATATCCGGAAGACGGGATAATGCGCCGGGTTCGAGGAGGTCTGCCGTGATGGCCTCGATACCTTGCGATTGAAACTGCCCGACAAGATCTTGATTGCTAAAGCGCGCGACCGCAACAATACGTTTCGAAACGCCTGCCTGCTCCGCCGCCAGCCGCGCACGCCGGGCGAGGCTCGGCCCCATCTTGCCCCCGGCGCCCAGGATCAACAGATCTCCGTCGAGCGACGCCATCGCCGCCACATCCGCGCCCGACGGCCGCGACAATCTTTCTTCCAGTTCTTTTTCTGTCTGAATTGCAATCGACATAGTTACCCAAGTTCAAAGCCGGCAATCGCATAGATCGTGGCATCGTTCCCGCGCAGTTCCGCGCCTCGCGTCATGCGCATCAGCCTTCTCTCGACACGAAAACCGAAATCCGCGGCCAGCCCGGCGGCATGCTCGTTCGCAGGCAGAAGGTCCCAGAACCAGCGTGCTTCATCGCCGCCGGCGCATTGCGCGATCAGCGTCCGCGCCGATTCCACATCGTCCGAGACACACGGGCCAATATACCCAGCGCGAACGCCGGGCCTCCAGAAAAGGTAGTTCTGACGAAGCACCGCCGGCGGCTTGCGGCCCGCCAGGGCCCCCAGTAACCGCGAGCGGTCTGCCCCGAATGCTTCACGATCCACGACAAAGATCTCCGGAACCGCGGAACATTCGAGCTGGCGGACGCGCGCGGGGTCCCGGCCCGTTCCCGACCATCGCTGCACTTCCTGCTCCACCCGAAAGCCCAGGCTCTGGTAAAGCGGTTGCCCCTGATCCGTAGCGTCAAGCTTGAGCGATCGGACATTCCGGCCGTCCGCGAATTCCAAGGCATGCTCCAACAACCGGCGAGCAAAACCACGTCGTCTGTAGTCGGGATGCGCCAGTACCATCCCCAGCCAGGCCAATTCTTGGCCGTAACAAGTAACCACTGTGGTCGCCGCGAGTCTGCCTTCGTGCTCGATGGCGAAACACCCTTCCGGACTGATGTCGAGCAGCATCCGCCAATCGCCCTCGGTCTGGTTCCAGCCGGCAAGCGTTGATAGTTCGGTTGCCGCCGGAACATCGCTCGGCAGCAAGATGCGGACCGCGAGGCTCAAAACAAAGCGTCCTCAACCGATGATTCTGCCGTCAAACGGGCAGCGTTCTTCGCCATCAGATGATGATAGAACGGACGTCAAGACGGCACGGGCGACGCATGCCACAACCAGAGCGGGCAGTACACTGCCCGCC
>JAICLJ010000058.1 GCA_025927575.1 Bryobacteraceae bacterium
TCTCTAATCGGTTTCGGGTGATCTTAGCGAGAGGGCCCCACCCGTTCCCATCCCGAACACGGAAGTTAAGCCTCTCAGCCCCGATGGTACTGCATGCGCGAGTGTGTGGGAGAGTAGGAAGTCGCCCGAGTTTGTTTAAGCCCCGGATAGCCCGCTATCCGGGGCTTTTCTAATATTCCGGCCTAGCCGGAGACTGTCGGCCTACACCTAGTTTGCGAAAATAGAAAGCCAAGCGCCCTTGAGTAGGAGAAGATCGCCGATAGATTGTGAAACGTCCTACAGCCATCTTGAAAAAGGCTCCATCGGAGTTCCCGTGGTTACTGCTATCCGCTTTGGCCTTGGCCGTCGTGATCTACTTCAGCTTGTCTGACTGGTGGCAAGTCCGGTCGGCGAACACTCACGCCGAAGTACGAGAACAGTCGTTAGGGAAGTTGCGGGATATGTACTCGATCCTGCAGGAAGCGGACGCCAGCCAGCGCGGTTACCTGCTGACCGGTAACGAAACCTACCTCCAGCCATTTCTGGCGGCTCGACAGGAAATGCCCAGCCGAATGCCCGCCATCAGCGCGCTTGCGGATACAAGTGCGGCTCAACGCGCTCGAATTACAGAACTGCACAATTTGGTCCAACTGGCATTCAGCAAGATGGAGGAAACCGTCGCTGTGCGAAAGCAGAGCGGACTGAGCGCTGCCATTGCGCTCATTCAGACGGATACGGGTCAACTATTGATGGAGCAGATCCGTCGACTGGTCGAAAACATCGAAATCGAAGAAGACGCTGCCTTAGCGGAAGCCTCCCGCTCAATAGAACGGAGAGCCGCCATTGCTGGCATCGCCTCTACCGTGGCGGTATTGCTCGGGTTGATTCTGCTGATCGTCGCCATCTCGCGCATACAGAGGGAGCGGACGGCAGCGATGGAGGCGAACCAGGCAAAGAGCCGTTTCCTCGCCAACATGAGCCACGAACTGCGGACACCGTTGAACGCGATCATCGGCTACAGCGAGATGCTGCAGGAGGAGGCGGGAGAAAATAGTCGGGCTACGCTTTTGCCGGATTTAGGGCGTATCCGGACAGCAGGGCATCATCTGTTGGACCTGATTAACTCCATTCTGGATTTGTCGAAGATTGAAGCCGGCAAGATGGAGTTGTATTTCGAAACGTTTAGCATCCGGGAACTTGTTGAGCAGATTGAGTCTCTCACGAAACCTCTTGCCGAGCAGAACGCAAATGAATTGCTGATCGATTGTCCCGCCGGCATCGGCGCGATGTACGCTGATCGGACCAAAGTACGCCAGGCGCTTTTCAACCTGCTCAGCAATGCCGCAAAATTCACGGACAAAGGTAAAGTGAGTCTACAGGTCCGGCGTAACCCGCAAACGCCGGAGGAAATCACTTTCATTGTGAAAGACACCGGAGTCGGCATGACGCCGGAGCAACTGAATCGATTATTCCAACCGTTCACACAAGCAGACGCTTCAATCACGCGCCGATTTGGCGGCACCGGCCTCGGGCTGGCGATTACCCAACGTTTTTGTGAGCTGATGAATGGAAAACTGAGCGTTCAGAGCACTGCTGGGCTAGGATCGGAATTCACGATGGTGCTGCCGGCGGGCCTAAGCAAGCAGCTTGACACGAGTCCGCCGCGGACCGACGCGGTATCGAACCGCAAAACCATCGTGCTTGCGATTGACGATGATTCGGGTGTGCATGACCTGCTTCGGCGTTTTCTGGCGAAATATGGTTTTCACGTGGAGAGCGCGTTTTCGGGTGAAGAGGGAATACAACTTGCAAGAAAACTTCTGCCCGACGCTATCACGCTCGACGTTCTGATGAAAGGAACCGACGGGTGGACCGTATTGCGGACACTAAAGGGCGACCGGCAGCTTTCGGGTATTCCCGTTATCATGCTCAGTGTGCTCGATAGCCGCAACCAGGGATTTCTGCTTGGCGCGACCGAGTATCTCTCCAAACCCATTGATCGCGCGCGATTGCTTGAAATTCTAATGCGTTACCGGCGGCAGAATGCCCACAGCACCGCGCTGGTCGTTGAGGATGACTTCGACTCCCGGCGCATACTCACTAACGGGCTAACGGCCGAGGGCTGGAACGTCGAGGAGGCTGAAAATGGTGTTGTGGCGCTTGAACATCTCGATCAGCACAGGCCGGATCTGATTCTGCTCGATCTCATGATGCCGCGGATGGACGGTTTTGAATTTCTCGTGCACCTCCGTGAAAAGGCGGAGAACCAGAAGATCCCGGTTGTGGTCCTCACCGCAAAGGAAATCACCCCTCAGGATCGGGAGCGTATGGATGGAGAGGTAAGCAAAGTAATCCAAAAAGGTTCGCTGACCGTCGATGAATTGATGGCCGAACTTGGCCGCGTGCTTGCTTCGCATATTCGGGAGGCGCGCTCGGGAACCGCGCAAGCGTGAACGACGTCTCTGACGCTTTTATGATTTCCAAGATCCTGCTCGTCGAAGATAATGAGTCGAACCGGGACATGTTGTCCCGCCGGCTTGTGCGGCGCGGATTCGAAGTGGTGACGGCGGCTGACGGAGAAAGCGCCATCAGGATTATACGCGAGGCGAAGCCCGATTTGGTTTTGATGGATATGAGCTTGCCCGGGATAAATGGATGGGATGCAACAAGAATCATCAAGAGTTCTTCCGAGACGTCTGCGATTCCCGTGGTCGCGCTGACGGCGCATGCGATGACTTCCGATCGAGAGGAGGCGTTTGCCGCCGGGTGCAATGGTTTCGAGACGAAGCCCATCGAGATGGATAAGCTCCTTGCGACCATTGACGGGCTGCTTGCGAGAAAGCGAGGACCTAATGCCGACGCCTGAACCGGCCACTTTCAGCCGCCAGACCGCGGAACTGCGGCACACGCTCCGCACACCGATCAATCACATGATCGGCTATGCCGAACTGCTGCTCGAAGACTCGCAGCGGCCCCAGGAAAGCGAACCCTATCTCACTACGATACTCGGATGCGCACAGCAGGTTCTCACGCTCGTTCAACGCCACCTGCAGAGCGGCGATTCGGATACGGCGAGTGCCGAAATTGAAGTGCTACAAGTCCAATCGAGAAGCGCTCTCCATGAGGCGCTTGAGGCGATCCAGGTGCTGAGCCGGATTGAAACGGGGCGCCGGATCGAGGATGTCGACAGGATCCGCTTTGCGGCCGAAGAGCTGTTAAGCTTCGCAATGGGTTCCCTCCCGGTGAAAGTGCATGCGCCTCGGCGGCCTGCTCCGGAAGTGCGGGAACCACCGGCTAAGATTGTGGCGCATTTCCTTATTGTGGACGACTCCGAAGTCAGCCGGGAGATGTTGTGCCGGATGCTCGAGCGGCGAGGGCATATCTGCGTTGCTGTCGAAAGCGCGGTGGAAGCGATGGAGCGTCTGCGGTCCCAGCATTTCGACATGGTCTTGCTCGATTTCATGATGCCTGGGGTTTCCGGAATGGAGATGCTGACCCAGATCAAGTCGGAACCGGGTCTGGAAGAAACGGCAATCGTCATGCTGTCGGCATTCGATGAGGTCGCCGAAATCGGGCGCTGCTTTGAACTCGGAGCCGAAGAGTACCTTCTGAAACCCTTCGACCGCGTCGTCCTTACGGCGCGACTCCAGGCCATCCTCGAGCGGAAGCGATTTCAGAATCTGGAGCGGAAACGTACGCAGCAACTGGAGGCGGCCGAGCGCGATTTGCGCCGCTCGAACGAAGACTTACAGCGCTTCGCGTCCGTGGTTTCGCACGATTTGCAGGAGCCACTGCGGATGGTGTCGAATTATATTCAACTGCTCGAGCTCAGTCTCGGCAAAGAGGCTTCCAAGGAGCAGAAGGATTACATCCACTTTGCCATCGACGGAGCGAAGCGCATGACCGCGCTGATTCAGGAATTGCTCGCCTACTCCAATCTGGCAAGCGAGCACGAGTTGGAATCTGTCGATTGCAACGAGGTGCTGTACGAAGTAAAGCTACAGCTTGGCAGAGCGATCGAGGAGTCGGGAGCTGTTGTTGTTCATTCGGCTCTTCCAATGGTGATGGCCAACCGCCCGCAGATGCGCCAGGTGTTTCAAAACTTGATCGGAAACGCGATTAAGTATCGAAGCCAGTCGCCACCGGTCGTTCGAGTAACAGCCGAGCGCGCCAATGGCTTTTGGAAGTTTTCTGTTTCCGACAACGGCATCGGTATCGACCCGGAGTATCAGGAGAAAGTTTTCGGAATGTTCGTGCGCCTCCACAGCCGCTCGATTGCCGGTGCCGGCATTGGCCTTGCCATTTGCCAGCGCGTTATCGAACAGCTGGGCGGGCGGATCTGGCTCGAATCGGAAACAGGCAAAGGCTCGACGTTCTTTTTCACCATTCCTGCCGCAGACTAGTGCTCGTCACCCGAGAGTTGCGGATCGTGATAGACGCGTCCGGTGATTTTCTGCTCCAACTCGTCGGCAGTTTCGCGCTGTAATTTCCGAACCCTGGCCAACTCTGCCCGCGCTTCGATCCTGCGGTCTAATTGCGTCAGTATCTGGGCGCGTAAATAATGGACGCTGGCGCTTCTCGCATCAAGCGTGCCAGCCTCGTTAAGCACCTTTACAGTACGGGAAACGCCAGTACAAGTTGCTTCGGCGGGTCCAATTTCTCAACGGGTGACCCAAGCTGCCTTGCAAACAGTAACTTCCCTACGGCCGGGCGGCGCGCACAATCCGAGAATATTGCAGTTTGGGTTGAAGTTCCTTTCCTAGAAAGAAACGGCAGAGCCCGCCTCGATTGCGGCCATGCGGCGTGACAATCAGCTATTCCAGTTCTGTTCAAGCATCTGCGTGTACTCGCCGGACGCGTAAAGATCATAGGTGAACTCATCGTCATTACAGTGAGGGACGGGCCTTTGTTGAATTGACTGGTCGAACCATTGATCGATATAGCGATGATAACGGCGGAGGAAGTCCGGATTGAGGCATTCGAGCGGCGGCGGCTCGGAGAATACGATATGCACGCCCAGAGCGCGGCGAAAGAGCGCCGTGAAGTCCAGAACGCCCCAGGTTTCCAGTTTGCGCCGCACAGCCGGAGGCACGCTTTGCACTAAGAGCGCGACGAAGCTTTCTTGGGTCAGAGACCGCGGAGAAAGCTCCTGACTTACCCGGGTTACCTCGACGCACTGCTCGAGCCACCGGGTCAAATCTTTGCCCACGTAAAACAACATGCGCAGTTCCGCATAGCGACCCCGGAGCAAGGTTCGATCCAGGTCCTCGGAGGATTGGCCGCTGTCCGGCAGCAAGCCTTGCATCACGAGACTCGCTCGTGAGCTCTCAGTGAGGACGGAACTGTCCTCGGTGCTTGAAAAGGGATGCAGAATTAAAGGAGGCAGGGTGAACATGGCGCTCGAATTTTGGATTTCTGTGATTACCGGCATCTTGCTTCCCTTCGCTGATCCACTAGGCTCTTATCGGCCAAATTCTTGCAGCCTACAGGTTTGACCGCGGATTTCGCCCTGCGCACGGATCGCCTTGAGAAGCAGATGTTTCCGCTAAGGCTTCCCCACCGCGGGAATGGTCAGTTCGCAACACTTGTTGCTGTCCTTTTGCGCGCTCGCCTGCTCCTGATGTTGCTGGCGATGCTGCAATTCTATTTGAATCAATAGATTCATTTGCTCGGCTGAGAGGGCCCCGGCGACCATGCGGCCATTCACGAACAGCGTGGGCGTCTGGACGATGCCAAGCAAACGCCCGTTCTCAATGCTTTTGTCGACCTGAGAGGCAGTGGCGCTGCTATCGACGCAGGCGGTGAGTTTCTGGGAATCGATTGGCTGGCTCTTGGCGAACTCGAGAACCTTTTCGCGCACGTTTGTTGGATTAATCTCCGATTGATGTTCATAGATCCAATCGTGATACGCCCAAAAGGCGCCCCCGTTCTGGGCCGCGACGCAGGCTCCGGCAATTGCCGCGGTCTTGGCCCACGGATGAATGCTCGACAGCGGAAAATTCTTGAAGATCACCCGAACATCATTGGCATGTTGCTTCTCGATACCCTGTCTTAGCACTTTGGCTTCTTCACGACAATACGGACATTCAAAATCGCTGAAGATATAGATCTGGACTGGCGCGCTTTCGGGTCCGAAAGCAGGGGCGCCTCCCGGTTTTAGCTCTTGCAGATTTGCGATGAACGGCGACTTGTTCAAATCGAACACGGGGCCAGTCACGATCTGCTGCCCATCCTGGGTCAAGTAATAGGTTCGGACCGCCTCGTTTTTATTAGCCGCCAGATGGACTCGAAGTTCGAAAAAGCCGGGGAAGGGGCTCGGCTTCGGATCGTCGAGGGTCACCTGCACCTGCGGCGTGAAGCCTTCCGCATAGCGCAAATATTTCGTTAAGGCCGGCTTATCGATCTTCGGGGCGGCGCTTGCGGTGCTTCCCGTATGCCGGACCTGCGCCGCGGCGGTGGTGCACATTGTCGCCAGCCCTATCGACCATAGGGCAAGCGAAAACAGAACAGAACGCATGATTTATCTAAGTGTACGAAAACGGAGCCGCCATCGGGTTGAAGGATTAGCGCATCAGAACGAACTCGTTCACCTGCGCCCCGGCGTGAACGTGCAATTTGCCGTTCACCGGATGCACCCACAATCCCGTGCCATCGGTTGGAGCGGGGATGTCCGCCGCTCCGTCAACTGTGACGAAGTGATCGTTTTCCGTGCCGGGGAGAAGCTTGCCGATGTGCAGATGAGTGTGGCACTGGGTTCTCCGCTCGTCCCCGTTGTAGGCGATGCCCCAATCCTCGCCCCACAAGTCACGCGCTTTCGCGATCGCCGCCGCCCAGAGAACATGCCGCATTTCGGGCGGCAGGGCAGCCAGCGCGTGGCCTCCCGATTCATGCATCCGCGGAAGAATAAGCAAGCGGTTCGGCTTGGTTGGATTCTTGTCTTTCAAGAAGAAAACATCGACGTAAGCCGGTTGCTTTTCTGCCTCGATGCACAAACTGCATTTCCGATGCCCTTCCATGGCCGCGATGTTCGACGTGTCGCAGCGGCAATCACGAACGTCAGCCGAAACCGGCCGGGAGTTCCAGACGCGGCCGGCGCCGAATCCGATGAAAAGGATCGCAAGAACCAATAGGCACAGGCGGGTGCGGAGCTTCAACATGGCCGTCATTATACTGGGTGTTGACTCGACGCCAACGCCTCCTTGTCCTCGGGCTGTTTATTGCCGCGATTGCGTCTCTATATCTTTATAATTTGAACGGCACGGGCGTACTTGATCCCGACGAACCGCGCTACGCCTCGGTCGGGCGCGCCATGGCACGGAGTGGAGATTGGGTGACGCCGCAGCTTTGGGGCTCACCGTGGTTCGAAAAGCCGGCGCTTCTCTACTGGCTTGCCGGCTTGGGCACATTGTCGGGGCTCGACATGGATATGGCCGGACGCCTGCCTGTGGCCCTGCTGAGCCTCGCGTTCCTTGCGGGATGGTTTCTCCTGCTGCGGGCCGAGTTCGGTGAACCCACGGCGGCGATCGCCACACTATTGCTCGCAACGTCGGGGGCGTGGCTCGTCTATAGCAGTTTCTGCCTCACGGACCTGCCGCTCGCCGCCTTCTTTTCGATCGCCGTTGCGCTTTCCCTGCCATTGCTTCGCGGCTGCGATTCCTTTAGGCGCTGGCTGGGGCTGGGCGCCGCTCTGGGCTTAGCCACGCTCTCGAAAGGTCTGGTTCCGCTCGTTCTAGCAATCCCTTTCCTCTGGTTTTTGCGAAGACAGTGGCGGCGCTGGTGGATTGCCGCCGCCGCGTTTTTCATCGTGGCCGGCCCCTGGTATGCCTTAGTCATCGCCCGCAACGGCTATCCTTTTATAGAAGACTTCTTTTTGAAGCAACACTTCGCGCGCTTCTATTCACAGACCCTTCAGCATGTACAGCCGGTCTATTTTTACATCCCGGTTTTGCTGGGGACGCTATTTCCGTGGACACCCCTGATCCTGCTGATTCGCCCTCGTTCGGTCCGCAAGGATGAACGACTGCGCTTTCTCGCCGTCGTGTTTGTGTTCGGTTTTGTTTTCTTCAGTGCCTCGCTGAATAAACTTCCCGGCTATCTGCTTCCGCTGCTGCCGTGCCTGTTCGTGGTCATCGCTGACGGAATTACTGAGCGTGGAATAACCCACCTTTCACGCGGCTGGCTGATTGCATCGGGCATTCTGATTGCACTGATCCCATTTGCGGGCCAGCTTATTCCCGTATTGCTGGTTGGGAAAATCGCTTCGACACGTCAGATGCTCTTCGCGATGCTGCCCATCACGTTGGGAATGCTCGTGCTGTTCGCAACGCCCCTGGTGGTCGCGGCCTTTGCGCATAAGAGTGTCGCCGGCGGCTTGCTGGTGTTGTCTTTCGCCGTGGCCGGCATTTACCTGAAATCGACAATCTACCCGGTACTGAATGAGGAAGCCTCCGCGCGCAGTCTCTGGCAACAGATTCAAGGCGAATCGGATCGAATGTGCGATGCGGGATTGAAGCGCACATGGGAATACGGGCTTGCGTTCTATCGTGGGTCGCCGGTTCCGCTCTGCGCACAGCACCCGGCGCCCGTGCGGCTCGTTCCCGGGCCGGCCGGTCGGCCGATCATGTTGCGAGTGCCATGATTGCCTGAACGAAAGCCGAAGACGGAAGTCACCTCCGGCCGCATTTGAGCATCCAACCAGTAGTGAAATTATTGCACTCTGCCGCAACGATCGCAGCTTTATCCGTCGCTCTTGGGCTGTCCGCCTGCATGGGCCGGACCGAATCCGCCAGCCAGCGTGAAAAAGATGCCAACTCGGCCGCCGGTAAAGTCGGCAAGGCTGCCCATTCGGTCGCGAAGAAAACAGGCAAGGTAGCGGCCGCCGCCGGACGTAAACTCGGCAAAGCCGCCCATCAAGCGCGCGAAGGTTGGAAGCAGGCAGAGCGCGAAGATCAAGCCCAAAAGAAATAATCTCCTCATCCGAAGTAAGCTTGGTTCTAGGCCAAACTCGACCTTTTAAGGCTCCTCTTCTCGGTTGAGAACGAATTTTTCTCGATGGGTTCTGTACTCCTTTCGCTTCTGTGATCGTTGGCCGGCTGAAGATTCCTGCAAATTCGCGTCGACGGTAATTCTCCTTTGCCAATCGACGATGAGTAGGAAATGAACCGAGAGACGCAAATTCTCAGTATGAAGGTGCAACCGAAAACTAGGTGGCGAATCCAACAATTTGTGCAAGATTGCGTGAGAACTAACATTCAGGTGAAAGAATCGGATGGCGCGCAAAGTGCATCCAGACCTTATGTGAGCCGTTCCTTGCTTCGCTATTACCTGCACGATGGAACCGATGCGTTCCGATTTGAATTAATCGGAGCGCTTTCCGCTATGGATTTAGTGGAATTAGATGGATGTTGGAGAACCGCCAAGTCCAGCATTGCCGGCCGAAAGGTGCGCCTGGACCTTCGGCAAATCACAGACGTCGACAATTCAGGCCGTCAGTGGCTAACCGAAATGTTAACGGAGGGAACAGAATACATCGTGAGCAGCGGTTTCTCTGAAGAGCTGGCAGAGGAACTGTGCCTGCCTGCGACGCTTTCCCTGCCAGGTTCTCCGCAGCATGGTCTTCTGAGCTGGCTCAAACGGTGGCGGGGCGGCTCACCGGCCGAGCCGGCACAGAAAAGCGAACCGAAACCTAAAGGTAGGCCGCTCCCGCTGACACGATGTGACGAGGTGAACGGCTCGTGACCTTTACGAAGCGATGGTTTCAGGCACCGGAAATGCCGCGGCATCGCGCAGCCGCGCGGCTGAAGGGATCGTGATCTTCCCCCGGGAAAGCGCCAACAGAGCATTTCGCTCCATCTGGTTCAGCATCAGGGAAGTAGTTTCACGGGTAGCGCCGATGAGGTTTGCGACATCCCGCTGAGTCAGCGGCAGGGAAAAGGAGCCATCACTTTCCCGCTCTCCGTGTCCGGCGAGATCCGCGAGGCATAAAAGAATTCTCCGCTCCACGTCGTGAGCGGCAATCAACTCCAGCCTGCGTTCCAACGCTTGCGTCCTCCGCACCATTATTTCCATCAGAAACATGGCAAGATTAGCATTGCGCGATCCAGATTCGAGTACCTGGCTGCTCGGAATTCGATAGACGGTCAGCGGCGTCAGCGCCTCCGCCTGAGTCACAAACGACTGGTGAGGGATCAACGCCTCTTCCCCCAGAAGTTCTCCGGCGCCACATAAATTGAGCGTCACGCATTGGTCGCCGGCTCCAGGCCGATCGAGCTTTATCAATCCGCGGTCAATATAATAAATGGCGTCGGCCGACTGGCCATACAGGAACAGTTCGGCTTTCCGCCTCAGCATCAGCCTGGTTGTGCCAGGCAAAGGCAACAAGTAAGCCTGAACGGCTGTTGAAAAATCGTGCAAGTACGCCCCCAAGAATGGAGTACAGTGGTCGCCGCGAAAATCTAAGGGAATCTCTCTGATTGACCGAAACAAACAGCACGAGCTGAACGACTACAGCTCGTGTGATTGCTTCATTCCCGTGTCTTCCCGCGCCAGCCCCGCTCCTGATTTATTTCGTCAAACAGCCGGCTGACCCCGGCATGCACTTCACAAAGGCCCGTCAGCGCCCAAGTGACGAATGCAAAACCCACGATTACTAAAAGATACACCAACTCAGCCCCCAAGTTTTCGGCCCTTCATCCCTATCGGACGAACGAGATGCTATTTTTAGCCTGAATTTGCCGTCCGACCGCTGGCATCTACTCAACACCGCCACTCGAAACCGGAATGTCGACCGTTCAAACGGAAGCTGTTGTCTTAGTTTTAACTGATGGTAACTCTACTCACGCAGAATTGCCCTCTACGCTCCAATTTCCTCGTACTATTACTTTTGAGCAGGCCAAGGGCCGTCCCTGGTTGTGCCATTCGTTATTCTGAAAACGACATTTGCCTCCGATTCGATCTTGCATGAACCCTCTCAGTTGGTCCCGACCGTTCCAAATTCTCCCCACTTTCAAAGAGCGTGTATGGGGCACAACGGAACTCAGCGAATGGTTCCCGCAAGCACCGTCCGAGACCATCGGCGAGGCGTGGTTTACCGCCGCGGACAATCGTGTTTGCGACGGACCTGCGCTTGGCGAACTGCTGCGGCGCTATCCGAAAATTCTGGGAACGGGCGCCTCCTCGGATTTTTCTGGCATGTGCCCTCTGCTCGTCAAGCTTCTGTTCACGACCGCTAAGTTGTCGGTACAGGTGCACCCTGGCGACGAGTATGCACGGGAGCATCATCATAGCCTCGGTAAGACGGAAGCCTGGTACGTGATTGAAGCCGGAGCAGGAGCGGAGGTCGCGCTTGGTTTCAAAAAGCCGATGTCGCCTGAGAAATTGCGAAGTGTTGCCGCGAGCGGCGAGATCGAAGCTCTCTTGAACTGGCGCGCCGTTCACGAGGGCGATTTTATTTTTGTACCGGCCGGAACAGTCCATGCGATCGGCGCGGGCATAACGATCTGCGAGATACAGCAGAACTCGGACATCACGTACCGTCTGTACGATTACGGCCGCCCCAGAGAATTGCATCTCGAAGATGGCAGCCGCGTTGCTGATCTGGGGCCCTACACCGCTCCAGCTCCGATACGGCAGATCAGCGCAGTAAGGCGTCTTCTGGTCGATTCGAAATATTTCGCGATCGAGCATTTACGCCAGAAAGGTCAGCCGATCCGCGTAGCCGGCGGCCTGCCGCATTACATCTTGTTCGTCTGTCTCCGTGGGGAAGGCGCCATACGAGAGCAGCTATTCAAGAAAGGCCAGGTCTGGCTCATACCTGCCGGAGCGGAGGCATTTGCTATTGAGAGCGGAGACGCGGAATGGCTGTTAGCTTACCCCGGCGGTGAATCGCTCCCGGATATTAGCCTTGGATGAAAGCATGCTGATTTCTTCACGGCGTCCATGTGGCGCGCCGCTTTCGGCGCTGCGCGGCTACCTTCGGTTCGCTAGAGAGCGGGCAGTGAACCGGCCGCGGGCACGATAAATTCGTCCGCCACAGTATGACGGGCAGCGTGTTGAGATTCCAGCAGGGAAGCCCGCGCCGTCTGTTTAGTGGCCGTTCTTCGGGCCTAGCAGTTTGGTCAAAAACGTTGTGTCGAACTGTCCCGCAACGAAATCCGGATGTTCGAGGATGCGCTCTTGCAGCGGAATGGTCGTGTAGATTCCTTCGACGACGAACATGCTGAGAGCGCGCCTCATCCTGTCGATCGCCTCGCCGCGGTCGGCGCCATGCACCACCAGTTTGGCAACCAGCGAATCATAGTAGGGCGGAATCACGCCATCCGTGTACGCCGCGGTATCCACGCGAACCCCGATGCCACCGGGTAAGTTTAAGCCGGTGATCCGGCCGGGCGATGGCGCGAACGTCTCCGGATTTTCCGCATTAATCCGGCACTCGATTGCGTGTCCGCGCTGGATGAGTGGATGCGGGAGGATTTCTTTCAGCCGAAGTCCCGCTGCAACGCGGATCTGCGCCTTTACCAGATCGACGCCGGTGACGAATTCGGTCACAGGATGCTCGACCTGGATGCGGGCATTGACTTCAATGAAATAGAGATCGCCGGTTTCATCCATTAAGAATTCGACGGTGCCGGCATTGCTATATCCTATGGCCCTCATCGCTTTCCGAAGGCCGTCGCCGATTCTCTTCCGGAGCTTCGCGGAGACCACGGGAGACGGAGACTCTTCGAGTAACTTCTGATGCCGCCGCTGAATGGAGCATTCGCGCTCCCCGAGCACTTGGACATCGCCATGTTCGTCGCCCAGAATTTGGAACTCGATATGCCTCGGAGCTTCGATGAGCTTCTCCATGTAAATATCGCCGCAGGTGAAGGCTGCAGCCGCTTCTGACTGTGCCTGGACAAGCAGAGTTGGCAGGTCAGCCGCGCTTCGGGCAATGCGCATGCCGCGGCCGCCTCCTCCGGCGGTTGCCTTGAGCATCACGGGGTAACCGATTTTTTCAGCGAGTGAAAGTGCTTCGTCGGCGCTGCCCAGAACACCTTTCGAGCCGGGCAGAATAGGGACATCGTGCTCCTCCATCACGGCGCGGGCACGCTGCTTCAAGCCCATCGTACGGATTACTTCCGGCTTCGGGCCGATGAACTTGATCTGCGACATTTCGCAAACTTCTGCAAAGTCGGCGTTTTCGCTCAAAAAGCCGTAGCCCGGATGCACGGCATCTACATTCGTGATCTCAGCGGCGCTGATCACGGAGGGAATATCGAGGTAACTGCGCGAACTCTTGGCCGGTCCAATGCAGATGGCTTCATCCGCGAAGCGGACATGCAAACCATTGCGGTCGGCT
This sequence comes from Bryobacteraceae bacterium, assembly GCA_025927575.1. GTDB lineage: Bacteria > Acidobacteriota > Terriglobia > Bryobacterales > Bryobacteraceae > KBS-96. The sequence goes on from JAICLJ010000058.1 coordinate 13,319, forward strand.
TCGGAATAGACCGCGACCGTCTTGATGCCAAGTTCTTTACAAGCGCAGATGACGCGCAGTGCGATCTCGCCGCGATTCGCTATCAGAATCTTTCGGAACATGTTCAGGCGTCAGCGCGGGCGGATTGTAAACAGCGCCTCGCCGTATTCCACGGGGCGACCGTTCTCCACTAGTTTCGCAACCACGACGCCGGCGATTTCGGCCTCAATTTCGTTCATCAGCTTCATCGATTCAATGATGCACAACACCTTGCCGGGTTCCACTTGGTCGCCTATCTTCACAAACGTCGCGGCTCCAGGGGAAGGCGCATCGTAATAAGTGCCGACAATCGGAGATTTCACAAGAACATCTTTCTCGTCGTCTTGCGCGGGCGAAGCTTGCAGAGCGGCGGGGGCCGCTTGAGCTAAGGCGCCGGCGCTGGACGCCACATCCGAATGATGTAATACCACCTCGTGGTCTATGCCCAGGCTGGTGCGAATTCGCACCCGATTTTCGCCGCGCTGTACCTCCAGTTCGGCGATTCCGGTTTCATGGACCACGCGAATTAATTCTTTGATTTCTTCAATCGTCATGGATTTCCTTCCTGCAGTAAAAAAGGTTCTACAGGATTATCAGGTCCTTGCTCGTCGGTGTCAGGACCTCACAACCATTCTTTGTCACGATGACCGTATCTTCGATACGAACACCGCCGAAATCCTCTAAATACACTCCAGGTTCTACGGTAATCGCCATGCCGGCCTCAAGGCGTCTGGCCTCTTTCTTCCCGATGCGCGGCCCTTCGTGAATCTCCAGACCCAGCCCGTGCCCGGTGGAATGGATGAACCATTCATCGAGCCCGTACTTTTTTAAAACAGTCCGAGCCGACCGGTCGACCGTGCTGCTGGCAATTCCGGCCTTGATGCTGTCTATCGCGACGAGCTGGCTTTCAAGAACCGCGCGGTACATGCGCCGCGCTTTCGTAGAAAGCCGTCCCACCCCCATAGTGCGCGTCATATCGCTGGCATAGCCGGCAACGGTTGCGCCCATATCAACCAATAATAGTTCATCGCCCTTAATGGCCCTCGCGGTTGGATGGGCGTGCGGCAGCGCCGTACGAGGTCCGGCAGCTACAATCGTTTCAAACGAGGGCCCGTCCGCGCCGAGCCGCCGCATGCGATATTCGATCTTCCCTGCGAGATCTACTTCTGTCATCCCCCGCTTAAATGTCCGCAAAGCGTGATCGAACGCTGCGGAGTTTAGCTCCACGGCCTTCCTGATGGTCGCGATCTCAGTGGCCGATTTCACCATCCTGAGCTGTTCGATGGCATCCCCGACCGGAACAAGCTGGAACGTTTTCGCGTTCCGCTTCAGAAAATCGTATGCCTCAAACGAGATGCGCGTCCGCTCGAAGCCCAGCCGCTTCACGGCCAGCCGGTTTACCCAGATGGGAGCCTCAATCAAGAGCGCTTTTTTCGCGATTTTGATATCGCAATCGCATTCCTGCGGCGCTTGCGTCTGATAGCGGGGATCGGTAAACAAGAGCGAACGGTCCGCCGTCAGCAAGAGCGCGGCGTTACTGCCCGAGAATCCTGACAAGTACCGCACATTCGGGAGAGCCGTAACGAGAAACGCGTCGATTTTCGTGTCCCGAAACGACTCAACGAAGCGCGCGCGGCGCTCGGAAAATTCAGTAAAGTGGCTCAAATACGGTGTTCTTCCCCTTCCATTTCCGGCCGCTTCCGGCTTGACGCTCACGCCGCTTTACGGCAGGAGGATCAACTTGCCTGTCGTTCTCCGGCCTTCCAGATCCCGATGCGCCTGCGGAGCCTCAGCCAGGGGGTACGCTTTTTGAATGTGCAGGTGCAGCTTGCCGGTGCGCAGCCACTCAAACAACTCGCCGGCTCGCCATTGCAAGTCGTTCGCGTCACTGATGTAGTTGGCGAGCGACGGCCGCGTGAGAAACAGAGATCCTTTTTGGCTGAGGATTAGCGGATCGATCGGACCGACCGGCCCGCTCGATTGGCCGAAGCTCACCATCATGCCGCGCGGGCGCAGGCAATCGAGGCTCTTGTGGAACGTGGTGTGGCCGACCGAATCGTAAACCACATCGACACCCTTTCCTTCCGTGATTCGCTTCACCTCTTCGAGAAAATCCTTCTTGGTGTAGAGGATCATCTCGTCAGCGCCTTGCGCGCGCGCCAAGTGCGCCTTTTCCTCGGTTGAACCCGTCCCGATCACGCGAGCGCCCGCCAGTTTCGCCATCTGCACAATCAGCAGTCCGGCGCCGCCGGCCGCGGCATGCACCAGACACGTCTGCCCGGCCTGAAGCGGAAAAGTGGATCGGGTCAAGTAGTGCGCTGTCATTCCCTGCAACATCGCTGCGGCGCCTTGTTCGAAGCCAATGTCGTCCGGCAGAAGCACAAGAGCCGCCGCCGGCACGGCTGCGTACTCCGCGTAAGAGCCACGAGCCATGGCCCATGCGACGCGCGTCCCCACGTCGATAGACACCTTCGGTCCTACGGCGACCACCGTGCCCGCGCCTTCGCTACCCAGCATTACCGGCGTTTCGGGCGCCTTGTACAATCCCGTGCGAAAGTAAATGTCGATGAAATTGACGCCTGCCGCTTCCACCTGAACGAGCGCTTGCCCTTCCTTTGGCTCAGGCGCCGGGACATCGATGTACTTGAGATTCTCTGGACCGCCGATCGGATCCGCAACCATGGCTTTCATACGATGTGATTGTAACGTTTGTCGAAAGAAGGACGGGCCGGAGGCGCTCGGTTTACAGCGTGCGCAGGATGCGCCTGGCATGCACGCGCGCTGCAAATCCCAGCAGAAGCAACACCGTGAAGGGAAACGCAATGGCCTGCTGGGTTAGCCGCAACGGGCCGAGCCCATGCAAGCCGACGCGATGTTTCAGCATGGCTTTGATTACCCGCCAGTTGCTGCGGTTGAGCCAGAAGTAGTCGGCGTTTTCGTTGACGATGAGCACTTTCGCGGGCACTTTCATCGCAGTGGCCCACTTCCATTTCGTCATCACGGGTTCACCTGTACACATTAAGCAAACCGCCGAATACCCTGAACCAGCGAGTTGCCGGAACAGCTTTTTTCGTGAATCGCGATCGGCCGCGTTCTGGGTTAGAAATAAGCGGCCTCTCGACGGGTCGAAACCGGGCGGCGATCCCGAATGGCACGTTAAGATGTCAACCGTGCCGGCGGTCGCCACTGAATAGATCGAGCCTAAAAACTTTTGCGTCACGGTTCGTGAGCCGCTTTCAACGACAAGCACCCGGTCGAGCGAAGGCGTCAGCCGTGACAGAACAGAACGCATGGCCTTAGCGTAACAACATTTTTGTCCACAACCTTCGTCTTTAGGTGTATACTCGCTCGCAGAGAGGGCTCGGCGTGGTATTCTTCCTTCTCGTGGAGTAACCGTCCCCGCACAGGAACGGCAGTCCGCCCGAAAGGCGATGACAGGCTCACTCGAAACCCTAGCCGCGTCGAGCTTTCCTAGGTGTTTTCTGTTTCACGAATGCGCCTCTTTCGAGGTGTGTATCTCCTTTTCATCCCCTGAAAAGCGCGTGCCGCCAGTACATTTCGCACTATAACTAGCTGGTGAAGCTTTCCGAAGGACGATAAAATGAAGATTCTATGGCATTCCCCCGCTTTTGGATAAAGCCGATTTGAGTGTATCCTCGGTTACCGGCTCACCCGACGCTGTAAGTTCCTCTGTCCGGCGCTCTTTCCTGCTCGTCTTCACCTGTACAGTTATTGGCGCCGCGGCGCAGATGCTGATCAAGAAAGGGGCGGGCCAATTAGGTCTGCATGTGACACTGCGGCAGGTTCTGGGCAATCCCCTCCTTGTGCTTCATTACGGGTTCCATATCGTTGCCAATCCACAATTGTTTGTCGGTTATGGCCTATATGGAATCAACACGATTCTAATGGCGTATGCGCTGAAGGGGCGCGAACTGTCGCGGCTCTATCCCATCATTGCGCTTACCTACGTTTGGGTGACTCTGCTTTCGGTGTTCATGCTGAACGAGCACGTGAACTTCTTCCGCATGCTCGGCATCACGACGATCGTCGTCGGAGTCTCTATCCTGGGCGGCGGCAAGTTTTCGCGGAAGGGCAAAGCATGACGGCGACGCCTCTCAGTTCCATACTGCTGGTTCTTGTCTCGTCGTTCATCGGTTCTTTCGGGGCTGTATTCCTGAAAATCGGGGCCGAGTACATGCGGCCGGGAATCAAAGGCGTCCTCACGAACTATCGGCTAGCGTTCGGTATAGCCCTTTATCTGCTTTCCTCAGTGTTCTTTGTGATGGGCGTTGCGCAGGGCGAGCTTACTATTTTGTATCCGATGGTGTCGATCGGCTACATCTGGACCTTGTTGTGGGCGTATCTCTTTTTTAAGGAACCTTTCAACCGGGCAAAAGTCTTCGGCCTGTTCCTGATTATCGCCGGCGTAGCGTTCATCAACCTGGGGAATGCGGGCCCGCACTGAAATCGAGAGACGTTGCGCGGTCGCCCGATTGAACTGGCGACGCCGGCGGGAAGACCTCAGCTCCCTGCGGTCGCGACTCCGCCGAAGCCGATTCGAAGCTACCAGTCGAGAATAGCTCCATCATGCGCGCGAACTGTCGTTGAGTGGAGCACTTCCTGCTTGAACGGATGTTTGGCCGCTGCAGTCTCGTCAATCTCGATCCCGAGGCCGGGGGCTTCAGCCGGCAGCCAGAATCCCGCTTGTCGTTTGAGTGAATGTTTCACGACATCCCACCGCCACGGCACGTCGGCGAGCATGTCTTCCTGGATCAAGAAATTGGGCGTGCTCAGATCGAAGTGGAGCGCGGCGGCGTTCGCTACAGGGCCCAGCGGATTGTGCGGAGCCACCCCCATCGTGTAGATTTCGGCCATGGCGGCGATCTTCTTCGCTTCCCAAAGGCCGCCGCAATGACACAAATCCGGCTGGATGACGTGGCAGGCCAGCTTCTCAAATATCTGCCGGAACTCGTGGCGGGTGACGAGCCGCTCGCCCGTCGCAATCGGAACGGAGCTCGCTTTGCGGACCGCCGCCATCACATCGACGTTCTCGGGCGGCACGGGTTCCTCGATGAAATAGGGATGATACGGGGCGAGAACGCGGCAGAACTCCACCGCATTTGCAAGAGAATGGCGGCCGTGGCAATCGACCATGACGTCCACGTCGTCGCCAACGGCCGTGCGGAGCGCGCTCATCATTGTTTCGGAGTATTTATAGGCGGCGATGCTGTTCAGCGATTCGGTGGGAGGCGTGATCAGAACCTTTACGGCCGTATATCCTTTGTCAATCACTTCCAGGGCCCGATCCACGAAAATCTGAGGATCCGCGCTCTGCTGCGATTCATACACGGCGCGCATGTCTCCGCCGCCAAGGTGCGTATACATGCGGACGCGGTCGCGGACCGCTCCGCCGAGCAGTTTATAGACTGGCAGGTTTAACGATTTGCCGAGAATATCCCAGCACGCCTGCTCAATGCCCGAAATGGCTGAGAGGCCGATCACGCCCGCGCGCCAGAACGACTGGCGGTACATCTTCTGATAAAGATGCTCGATGCGCGTTGGATCTTCGCCCACGATCATGGGCGCAAAATCTTCCACGGCGCCGGCGACGCTTCTTGTCTTCCATTCGAGCGAGCACTCGCCCCATCCATACAAGCCTGGATCGCTCGTTTGGACTTTCACGAACACCCAGTTGCGCATTTCGGCATTGACGATGAGTGTTCGAACTCCGGTAATTTTCATCTAAGACTAAGATATGTCCATGCCGGCAAGCGCATGCAGCGCCGCGAAGGGTTCCTTCTGTTTGGGGGAGATCAAAAGAGCTCGCACGGGATCGCTGAGTTGGTCGCGGAGGAAGGCCTTGGTCCGGTCCAAACGATTCTGGCTGTCGATGCGCTTGTAAATCACGTAATCGATGGCCGGTTTAGACAGATCGACCACGACGGTAGAACCGCCCAGGAACGTATGTGGCTCAGACGATCCCTCAATCTGAATGGGCCGTGATTGTACAAATCCGACGATCACTTGAGGCGTGCTTCCACCGTTAGGGTTGACGCGCAGCGAGCGCCGGAGTTCAGCGACTTCGAACTTGAGGTCCGGGTTGATCTGTAGTTTTGCGGCGAAATCCCGATCCTTAGTCAACACGCTCTCTACAACCGTATGCAACGCGCGCCGATGGTCAAAAGTACGTTCAAACAGCTGTTGGCGATCGGCAACGTAGAAGCAGGCATCCGCATAGCGCTTCAGTTGTCTGAGCATGGTCTTGTACTGCGGTGGCGGTGTGTCGAAATCCACGCCCCCCCAGCGAAGTGTGTCTTCCGAAAGAGTATTGAGATCACGCGGATAAATCCCATACTTCCGAAACGCTTCAATGAACGCAATACGGTAGCGGTAGCGATCGTCTTGCACCATGTCGGCGTCGGCAGTGATGAGGCCGCGCAGAAATTCTCCAAATGTGACGTCCACAGGTGGCAGGTAGTCGATTGCGCGAATGCACATGCGTAGAACGTGATGGGCGGATTTGGACGCCTCTTCGGCGAGGCGGTGAACGAGATCGGGATGGATGGCGCCCGCCGGAAGAATGCCGGTGCCGCGAGTGTAAATTCGGAGCAGGTCCGCGGTTCGGGTTTTATAGATCGCCAGAAATGCGTTAAAAACAGCGGCGACGAGGAGCGCTCCGCGAGCGTGCGGTTCGGTCGTGTTCTGGTAATCGGCCGGGTTAGGTTTCCGGGGGGTCCAGACATTATTTTCATCGAGGCTCCCGATCGCATCGCGCAGTGCTCCGCGGCCGCCCATCGCTCGCCCGAACTGGAGGGCGAGGCTTCCGAGCATCGATTCGGCTTCGAGGTCGCCGCGTGTCCGGCCAATCTGGTTTTCGAGAACTTCGGGAATCGTAAAGTGCTGAAGGAGCGCCACGATATCGGCAAAGGCTTCGTGCAGCGCCAGAACGTCGAGATTGGTCGGTTCGTTGAAGCGGCGGTGCATGCCATCGAGAATGGCGTGAGTGGTCTCGTGCGCGACGATGTCGTGCGAGAGGCAGGCGTAAACGGCGCTGCCGGGAGCGTGATCGCCAGGATCGTTCTCGGAAGCCTGAAAATAACCCAGCAGCAGCGCGATTTCCGGCGGGCTGTAATACGCATTGGCTTCGTGGAGCGCGTGAGGGCGGATCTGTAAGCGCTGGTGGAACCGGCTGTCGTCATTGGCATCTTGTGGATTCGGCTCTGGCCGCCACAATACGGGCCTTCCCAACGCGGTTTCAAAGTGCTGAATGGTAGTCATGGCGACGGCATACACCATCTGCTGGTGAAACGCCGGGTTGCCTTCAGCGGGCGAGCAGCCATCCTGGGCCAGCAGCATGGGATCTTCGAGATTGACCGGTTCGTATTCGATCCCCGCGGCGTCGGTATCCGTGACTTCCAGATATTCGCCGACCGGTCCGGGCTTGAGCCTTTCCCATGGGATTTTCAGAGTTGCTTCGTTGATCGCGGCAGTATCAAGGCGTGTAGCGAAACTTGGATCGACGGCATAGGTGCGTAGGCGGCGATACGGCGGGGACGGTTGCTTGATGTCCTTTTCGCAGGCGGCGTGTGGCGGTGGTACCACTTCTTCCGGAGCGCCCTGAACCTGCGCGCCGCTTACGAGGGTGTACCGGTTTGCAATGTGCTTGCGGAGGGCGAGGGACGTGCCTTTGTCCTGAATGACCGCTTCCATGAATTTTCGGATCGCGGCGGGCGAAGCACCGGCTTCCGGATCGGGGATTGCTTCCTGCAACGACGGATTCATCAGGCAGCGCTGCATCAATTCGAGATTGAACATCGCTTCGCGGACGGGCGGTTGGTCGAGGCCCAGACCAGTGATCACGCGAAAAAAAGAAAAGGAGTCATCGTCGGCGGGCGTTTTGGGAAGGTTCAGAACCGGGGCGACGCCGAGGGCCGCTTTCGCCTGCAGGATGCCGCGGCCAATGTACTTACGCAGGTCGGGATCGACCTGCCGCGCGGATGTGAAGAGCGCATTGCGAGCGGCTTCCACGCGGCGCCAGTCGCGCGGAAGCATGGTCTTGTTTTTCTCATACCAGAGCGCAACGGCGGCGGCAATCTGCGGAGTAGATGCGGACGTGCCTTGGCCATCCAGATCGATGGTGGTGGGGCATCCGAATCGCGCCCACGGAATGTTCGGCGTGTATGTCGAAAGCGCCGTGGTCATGCTGCTGTCCGGTCCCCAACTGCCCTCGATCACGTTCCTGGGCAAATTGTAATAGGGTCTTCCATCTGCCATGACGCCACACGCCGCAATGGCGCGGTGATAGCGCGCGGGGTAGACGACGTTATGGGTGGGCAGACCGGCAAAGCAATCCCCCGACGCCGCCACGACGCAGATGCCCGCCTCGTATGCTGCATTCACGGCATCGTTCCAGGCGCCGGACGGAAGGCCTCCCATGCTAATCGAAATGACGTCGCAGTTCTGCTGAACCGCATATTGCAGCGCTTTTGCAAATGCGCTTGTAAAGAACAAAACTACCGAATCGGCGATGCGGATCGGGAGAATGTCGGCTTGGGGCGCGCCGCCGAGATATTTGCCGCCGGCTTCGGAGATTTGGCGTCCGGCCAGAATGCTGCTGGTGCCTGTTCCATGTCCGGAGTTATCGAACATGTGGTGCCGATCGGGATCCTGTGCGCTGTTCGGCTGATCGTTGCCATTGACAAAGTTACGCTCGAGGTCTTCGAGCATGCGCTCCGGTCGCGCATGATGATTCTTGTCATAGCCGGTATCGATATGCGCGATGCGGGTGCGTGGATCGGTAAACTGGACTGAATCGCGCGCGGAGCCGAGTTGCGAATAGGAGTCTCCCAGATGCCATGCGAATTCGGCGGGTCCCATCGTGCGGCCGAAATCGCTCTTCTGCGGATTTCCCGCGCAGTTTCCATCGAGAGCGAAGGGTTGTTTCCCCGGATTCCGCTCGTTTGCATCCGGATAGCTTTGTGGTAGATCCGGTTCGGCGAACAACACGTCGGATTCGCTGACTCCGAGTTGATCAGAAACGCGCGCGTGCGCGGCGTCCCACGCGGCGTCGCCTCCATCTGCGATTTCCGCCATGTACCACGCCGGGGCGGCGGCCGCACCGAAGCTGGCCGCTGGAGATCCGGTGTCGTACAGAGGACGGAGATTCGTTTGAGGGCTGGCGGCTCGAAGCGCCACCTCTGGGCGGAGCTTTACCAAAATCCGATTCGCGTTTGCCATGAAGGCCTCCGTTTCGTTCTTCAGGTTTTTCCGGCGTCTTCCATGATGACGTCAGTCGCCTTTTCACTGACCATGTAGATTGGCGTCACGATGAAATAGCCGGGAATTTTGGGGAATACCGATGCGTCCACCACGCGCAGGTTCTGCGTTCTTCTCACGCGGAACCGGCTGTCGAGGACAGCCATCGGATCGTTATCCGCCCCGATCTTGTTCGTGCAGGAGGCATGATGCCCCCAGGCCTCGTTTCGGATAAATTCGCGAACTTGATCGTCGCTCTGGTACGCTTCGCCAGGCACGTCTTCATGGCGGATTAAGCCGATGTTCGCCAGGTTGTGGTTCATCTTGCGGCAGAATTTGACGCCGTCCAGCACGGCATCCAAATCGGGATCGTTTTGCCGCTGGCCATCCCCGAACGATTGAAAATTGATATCCGGCGTGTCCCAGGGATTGGCGGACGCGAGGCGCACGCGGCCCGTATTATTGGTGCGAGCTTTTAAAATCGCCCAGGTGAAGCGGTTGTGATGATATTCGAAGAGCTTTGAATAGCCCGGTTTGTATCCGGCGAAGGTACCCGGCAGCCCGAAGATATAAAGATCGGGGTCCGGTAGGTCTCTGCGAGATCGTTTGATGATACCGATCAGAGAGCCGTTCGAAGAATAGACGCCCGTTCCGTCCTTCTCCCATTGCTTCATGAATGGATCGGGCTCGGCGTCGCCCGGCAATGCGAACGTGGCGCCTTTCAACAGGGTGAAATCGCGCAGAAACTCCGACACAACACCGATCTCGTAGCGATCCTGCAGGTTCTCGCCGACGCCTGGGAGATCGGCGACAACGGGGATGCCGAGCCGTTCCAGTTCTGCGCGCGGGCCCACGCCCGACAACATCAGGAGCTGCGGACTGTTGTACGCGCCTCCAGCCACGATGACCTCACGTTTGGCGTGTACTTCGCTGCGCGGCAGAGCCGACGGGTCGGCAAGAGCATGCGGGTCCGCGTGGTAAACGTGCGCTTTATCGATGTATTCGACGCCAATCGCGCGGCTTCCGTCAAATAGGATTCTTGTCGCGAGGGCATTCTTTTTTATCGTGAGATTGTCCGGGTGTGATTTTAGAACGCGCAGCAGATATTCGCGCGGTCCTGAGCGTTTGCCCTTGTCGACGGCCAGCGGCGTGAAGGCGAGGCCTTCCGGACTTTCGGCGCCGTTGCGCGCATCGTTCGGATCGAGGCGCGATTCGACGCGAACCAGCGGATTGCCGACGTCATCGAGCAGCGCTCGCTTCACACCGTTCAGGAGAAGGATTATCAGTTCGGGATCGTGGAGAACCAGCTTAGGATCGGCTTCGGAGGTGGGAAGCCACCCGTCGAAGCCGTGGCCATGAGACCGGTCCCGCCAGTCCTCTCTCCCTTTGAGGAGTCCGGCAATCGACGAGACAATTCCGTCTGCGATCCCTTTGGGCGAATCCGGCTTCGGCACGTACTTGCAATTCTCGAGACGCGAGAAGTAGCCGCGCATCCGTTCCGCTCGCCAGGATGCATCGCCGGTAATTTGCGCGATGCCGTTCCAGTCGCTGTCCTGCGGAACCACGGTAATCATGGCGTTGTGCGCGGTGCAGCCGCCGAGCGTTCCGGCTCGCGGGTACCAGACCGTGTCGCGGCCGCCGATTTTCACTTTCTTCCCGTCCTTGGCCTGTTGCTCGTCGCTCGAGTAGTGGCGAACGTAATAGTTCCAGGCGCATGCGCTGTATTCGGTCGACGCGCCATGAAAGATCGGCACCTCATACATGAGCCTGCCGGCTTCATCCTGTGAGCAAGGATCGTCGCCGGCTTCCATCAGCAGCACCTTAAAGCCATTCTTGGCCAGGTTCGCGGCGAGCGGGCCCCCACCGGCGCCCGAGCCGACAATCACGTAATCAAAATCACCAGTCATGTTCGTGTAGTTTTGTCAGAACGTCTTCAGGAACTCGATCAGCGCGCGCTTGTCCGGATCGCTGAGGCCCGGCTCTTCTTTGAAGTAGCTGGTTCCGAAGTAGTGGCCGCGGTTTACAACGTAGTCGGGACACTTGCTCAGTTTCATCAAAGGATCGACAAGGTTCGCGAGGACTTTGCGCGCTTCATCATCGCTCGGGTTGTCTCCGAGGCTGGCAAGATCGTGTTTGAGCTTAAGGGCTACGCTCAGAACCTTTTGATCGTGACCCACGCGGCCGGCAAGGTCGGCGCCATCCGACAGCAGATCCAGGTTGGCAATCAGGTCCACCGGTGTTCCGGGAGGAATTGGTCCGATTTCGATGCCGCCTCCTTTAAAGAAAGTCGGAAACAGCCGCGACGCGCCTCCGACCAGAGTCTTCAGGTTGTCCGGCACATAACCGGGGGCGACTCGGAGATAGCTTCGTGTGGTTGTGCGATCGATAACGCCCGGAACCTTATCGCCGAGTACACTGTCTTTCTCGCGCTTTTCCGGCCAGAGCATCTTTTCGATGGAATCCTGGAACGATTGCATGCGCGCTTCGACCGAGGGGCTCGGATTGAACTTGCCGACTGAGTTATTGAGCAGAAATGGCGCGGTGGACCACAAACTGATCAGTGAAGCAGGCCTGGTGTAGCCTCGCCCGCCGCCCGGCATTTTGAATTGGCTGGGTTGGCCAGTCATCGGATTGTAAATCGTGATCTCGCCGACCGAAGGCAGTTCTTTGTAATCCTGAGACGAAAAGTTATCCCAGATGTTCCCAGCGATTGCGTTTGTCGCCAGCGGGCTGCATGCGTTTGTCTGTAGCAGCGTAACCGGGATGCGATCCTCGATCGAAAGAAAGTTGTCGTTGAGGAAATCCGGACGCATCACAATTTCGCGCATCTTCGATTTGAAGTCATCGGTCTTGGTCCACGCCCAATACTTGTTCCAGCACGTGAGATAGTCTTTTCCTGAGCAGCCGCCGGGGTCGAGGCCGACGGCAGGCGTCGGAAGTTTACTCGAATGGCAACGGGCGCATCGGTCGGCGAACACCATTTTGCCTCGGTTCAGCATGCCGGCATTTTTGGTGAGGTATGCCGCGCCGCCGGGCGCATCCTTCAGCTTGTGAGGGTCCGTGCTCTTGAGGAAGAACAATGCCATATCCGGAGTTTGTGCTTCCGTGGATCCCCAGTATGTTGAATTCTTGCGGGCAACGGCGATCTCAATGGGCGTCGTGGTGCGGCCTCCGATAAGCGGGTTGAAATGAAGCAGCCACTCTTCGCTGAACAGTCCGATGTTCAGGTAAACACGGTTCAGAGCGCCAAGCGCCCCAACCGAATCGGAGCCGTCTTTCAGAACGCGAGGGCTGTAGACGGTGTTGGGAGCCACAAAGAATCCGGCCAGCGGCGAGGATGCCGGCACATAATCGTTGAATTGCTTGTTATTGAGACCGCCGCCGCCCAGCGTCTCTTTTCCGAAGCGCTTGGCTTGCTGAAGCCGCGGTCCGAGGGCGTAAACCGCGTTCATCGTCCGCGGATTGTTGATGTTGTCGGTGGAGACGAGCGAGGTGTCCAGCGATCCGGGACGCGAGGTGTGGAACAGCTGGAAGACGTAACTTGTCGGATCCGCATCCCAGTCGAAAATCCGATCGATCCAGAAATACTGCGCACCGACGTTAGAGGAAAGATTTGCCCATTCGGGATGTTCGGGGTCTGCCGGCGGCTTGAGGGGATTGGGCCCGGCATGACAGAAGGCACAGGACATTCCGACGCGATAGGGGCGAATGAGATCTTTCGAATTGTAGTAACTCGGATCGTTGTAGTAGCGGACCGGGTCCCACTTCCTTTGCGCCGCTTCGTCGAAGTTGGGATTGGGGAACAGCCGCAGGCCGACAATGCCGCTAGCGTACCCATAATAGGAGCCTACCGGCAGATTCTTTCCGCGAGCGCCTATCTTTACTCCGGGATATTTTTGCTCGTTCTCGAAAGGATCCGGCGGGCAGTTGGGCGATCGCTTATCGAGCCACAATCCGAACCGGTTCGGGTCCGGTCCGGTGGGTTTCTCGAAACAGGGTTCATTGACGAGGCCGAGATAGTCCCAGCGATTGTCGCGGCTGAATTTCAGTTTTGGATACGAGGAAACCGTTTTCAGGAAGTCCAAGGCACCGAAGCTGGATACCGAGATTTTGTCCCAGAAACGGTCATTGCCTCCGGTCCATACGATCCACGTGTTGCGGCCCTTCACTTCATCGGGCGTCAGGGTAAGGGCGCCGTCCATATCGTGGAAATAGTTTTCATCGGCGGCCGGAAA
>JAICLJ010000113.1 GCA_025927575.1 Bryobacteraceae bacterium
GCGTCCATTGTGGTGCTTTCACTTGCTCTCGGCATCGGCGTGAATCTCGTCTGTTTCGCGTCGCTGTACTCGACGGTGCTTCATCCGTTGCCTTATCCGGATCTCAGTCGAATCATGGTCGTTTCGGAGACGCGCTCGCACTCGCCTTCGGAACGCGATCCCGTTGCCCCGGCGAACTATCTCGATTGGAAACAGGGTAGCCGTTCGTTAAAGCAACTGGCTGCATACCGGGATTGGGATGTGAACCTCACGGGAGTTGACCATCCGGACCACATACATGCGGCGCTGGCTTCATCGGAGTTTTTCGGCATTCTTGGCCTGCCTCCGGTGCTGGGCCGAACCTTTAATGCAGCCGAGTGCGAATCCGGCCACGATGCGGTGGTCGTCGCGAGCCAAGGCTTCTGGCGTACCCGGATGGCCTCGGCCCCGGATGCGGTCGGGAAAACTATCTCTCTCGGTGGCCGCAAGTACACAGTGATCGGCGTTATGCCGGACGAATTCAACCTTCCGCTCGAATCCGAACTCTGGGGGCCTCTGGCTCTTACGCCAGAGGACAGGACACAGCGCGCCGTGCAACAGTTGACCGTTATCGGCAGGCTCAGCCCCGGTGTTTCCCAGCAACAAGCCTCGGCCGACATCGACGCTATCGCTCGACAACTGGAGAAAAAGTATCCACGGACCAATGAACAGCGTCGCGCGCTAGTGACGCCGCTTCTTAAACGCATGACGAATGAAGGGGATCATTTTCAGGCGGTTTTGATGTGTGCGGCCCTTTTCGTGCTATTGCTGGCCTGCACCAATGTGGGCAGCCTGCAAATTGCCCGCGCTGTGGCGCGACAGAAGGAGATGGGCTTACGGAGCGCGCTTGGAGCGGGACACTTCCGCATCTTCCGCCAGCTATTGACCGAAAGCCTTGTGGTTGGTTTAGCAGCCGGCGTCGTGGGTATTGCGCTTGCCGCCTGGTATCTGAACGTCCTGCGCTCCACCATTCCTGCCATGGTGTATCGAATCGTCGCGGGATTGAGAGACATCGGGATTAACGGCGAAGTTGCTGCGTGTGGCATCTTGTTGTCCATCGTCGCCAGCATTCTTTGCTGTTCGCCTGCGGCCTTCCAGGTCCTGCATTCTCGAAAGACGGAAGACTTGAATGACGTTCTCAAGGAGGGCGGACGCAATTCCAGCGCCTCCGCTGCACGCACGAGAATCCGCACTACTCTGGTCGTCGCTGAAGTGGCCTTGGCTTTTGTCCTTCTGGTTGGAGCGGGGCTGATGGTGGGCACGCTTCAGAAATTCATGACCCTGAATCTCGGCTACGATGTCAAAAATGTTCTGACCGCGGATATTAGTCTCTCCGGCAAGGAATACCAGAAGCCGGCGAGAACGCGCGCATTTTTCGACAGCGTTCTGCGCAATCTGGATGGAACCGAGAACATGGAAGCGGCTGCGGCCGTGGGCGATCTCGGTTTGGCGCAATCTGTGATCATCGAAGGACGGGCGCCGTCGCGGCCCGGTGATACCCGGCCGGATATCCGCACCGCCACGCCTCACTATTTGAAGGCGATGCGGCTCCCTTTACTCAAGGGGCGATGGCTGTCGGACCAGGATGGCCCGGACAAGCTTCCTGTTGTCGTCTTGAGCGCTTCGGTCGTTCGACATTACTGGGCCAATTTGAACCCGGTGGGCGAACGCATAAAGCTCGGCAATCCCGACTCTCCGTGGCTCACCGTTGTTGGCGTGACAGGAGATGTGAAGGATTGGTTCCTGGGCCAGCCGGCGCCGGCCGCATACGTTTGCTACAGGCAGTTCCCACAGACTTCAATGCGGCTGCTGGTTCGAAGCCGGCTCGATTCCCGCAAACTCGGCGGCAGTTTGCGGCTTGCTGCAGAAGCTGTTGATCGCGAACAGCCTGTTTACAACATGCATACGCTAGAGCAGCAGATGTACGAGGAAACGTCGGGCATTCGCAACGTTACAAGGATGATGAGCGCGTATGCGGCCATTGCCCTGCTGCTCGCCGTTACCGGCATCTATTCCATCAGCTCTTTCTTCGTTACGCAGCGCACGCGCGAAATTGGTGTCCGTATGAGTTTAGGGGCCACCAGGCCTGCCATTTTAAGAATGGTGTTGTCCCAGTCATACGCTATGACCGGTATCGGCCTTTTGATTGGCGTGCCGGTCGCTATTCTGCTGACAATCGGAATGTCTAGTGCGCTCTACAATATCGTCTCGGTTCGGCCGATCGTGTTCATCTTGTTCATCGCTGTGCTTGGCGCAGCAACCGGAATTGCAGGTTACATCCCCGCTTATCGCGCTGCGAGGGTAGACCCTGTAGTCGCTCTACGCCAAGAATGACGTCCCGGTCGGCGAAGCCTTCAGCTTTCGTTCTTTCGGAAGCGCCGAGCTAGTTATCTTCATACCGTCAGAAAATCAGTTTCAGAGCGAACTGAATCTCTCTCGGAGCACGCGCGCCACTCACGCTGCCGAAAGCAGCCGATGAACTGATAGGGCTGCCTGCAACATCCTGGTCGGGAACAAAGGTCGTATCGATTGAGCCAAACTGCGTGTGGTTGAAGGCGTTGAATAACTCCGTACGGAATTGCAGGCGTGGCGATTCGGTCCCTCCCAGCCCTTTTATATGCGGAAGTGTGAAATCCTTGAAGAAGGAAAGATCGAAATTGTTGAGGCCGGGCCCACGCACATTGTTGCGGCCGGAGTTGCCGAAAGTTCCCGGCGCCTGTAATTGAAATGCGTTGATGTCGAAGTAATTCGTGACGGTCCGCTGACCGCGGCTGAGGTTGGGATTCGAAACGACATTTACTCGCTCGCATATATCAGTCCCGGAGGCAAGCCCAACCACATCGTGGTCCAGGCAGATGTTTTGTGGAAGACCGGACTGCACCGAGTAGATGCCGTTCATCTGCCACCCGCCCAGGCCGTTCCGCAGGAACGCATTGCTGCTTTTAGCGAAGAGTGGTATCTCCCAAACCGCATTGATGGATAGCGTCTGCGGTTGGTCCTGTGTTCCGAACGACTTCTCGGCGCGCACGTTATTGGCGTCTTGAACTGGATTTGAACTGCCCTCCGTATCTTGATTCGGGCCAGTCGAAATGAGGTGGCTGAACGTGTAGGAGAGTTGCATCTGCAACCCACGCGTGAGCCTGTGCTGTAAGGACGTCTGGAGCGAATTATAGCGTGTCGTTGCTTGCCGGTGATTTACATAGATATGGCTATAGCCGAGATAAGGACGAACGGAATCGGGGTTGATGCCAAGTGATCCGCCGCTGTTCTCGTAGTCGTAGACGCCAAGCAGATCCGCATTAGGAACTTGATTGGCGTCGCGATTCAGCCCCTGGTGGATCTGATGACTTCCTGCATAACCGACAGCCAGCACCGTCTCGGAAGTGATGCTGTACTGAATGCCGGCGCTGTATTGGTAGCTCAGCGGATTATCATAGGTCGGCTCAAGCGTTCGCAGAATGTTGGGCGGTTGGGGCAAGTTCGGATCGAACGGGGCAAGAGAACTGATTGATATTCCCGTTAGAGTAGCCGTGCGATCGAACGGCGGAAGCTGCCCAAGGGTGCTCGTTTGTGAAATGGCGTCGCGGCCGTGGAACATGCCTGCCCCGGCGCGGAATACCAACTTGTCATGCAAGAATCCAGGTGACCATGCTACGCCAAGGCGCGGTTCCCAATCGTTCGGATGATTCTTGACCAGGGCGCGGCCGGGAATGCCTGGCGATTGAGGCGTGACGATGCCGTTCACCGTATTGCAAAGAGTGGGGTCAATCAGGCCGTCGGGCGTCAAGGCTGCGGTCGGGCACTGACTCGGGTCATAGAGGTTTGGATAGAAGTTGGAGATGTTGTCGCGGGCGGAGAAAACTTGACCGAGATATTGCCACCTCAAGCCGTAATCGATCGTCAGGTGTGGTGTAGCCTTCCATGTATCTTGTGCATAAATAGCGTAATCATGCCAACGATCGTATACAGGATTGAGGGTTTCCTCTTCCTGATATTGAGCCAGGCTGCCAGTAAGCAAATCCTGGAAGCTGTTAAAAGACATGACACCCGCCGTGGGGTCGGAGCCTCCATTCGCCGGTTCGCGCTTGCGCTCGCGCCCGATGGAGAATCCTGCTTTGACGCTGTGGCTGCCAAGAGTCCAGGACAAGGAGTCCTGCCATTGTAAAATCGCTTCGCGGTTGGTGAAAGGCGCCTGGTGCGCTAGGGAGCCGAAGCCGTCCACTCCATCGACGGCAGGGAACGAGCCGCTCGTCTCTGGAAACAATTCCGTATAGGTGAAACCAGAACGTGAAGCCAGGGTAGGATCCGAGTCCTTACTTGTCCCGAAATTAATGAAGTTATTGGTATAACCGAACTGAAACTCGTTCACCAAACTGGGCGTAAGGATGTTCGTCAGCCTTACCATGCTGTTGAGCGCCTTGAATGTCCAGTCGCTCGATACCGATGGGAAATTATCATCGCCCCAAAGTTGGTTGTTTATGTTTGCAAGACTCTGATTTTCCGTCATCACACGCGCCATCAACATCGCTTTATCATTGATATTGTGATCCCACCTGTATAGCTGGATGTCATCGGTGGTGCCGGTGGGTAAGCTAGCCACGAAATTGAAGGAACCAGTAGCGTTGGGCATTGGATATCGGTCGAGAATCGCCAGGGCGTTCGGATCGATTTCAGAGATCGGGACATTGGGTTCGCCCAACTCCGAGAGATCGCCTGAACGCTCGGCGGCATCGGGAACATTATCCTGCGCAGTGTTGCCGCGGACGTCACGGCGGCCCTCATAAGACGCAAAGAAGAAGTCTTTGGTCTTGTCCCGGTTATAAAGGCCCGGAATCCAGAACGGGCCCCCTAAAGTATAACCGAAATTGTTGAAACGAAGTTTGTTACGCTCCTGTCCCTGCTGGTTTAAAAAGAAATCGTTTGAGTCTAACTTGTCGTTGCGAAAATACTCATAAACCGTTCCATGAAATTGTTGCGTACCCTGCTTCGTGACGACGTTGACGACACCGCCGGTTCCACCGCCGAATTCAGCGCTGTAGTTGCTTCTCAGCACATTGAATTCCTCGAGTGCGTCGAGTGGAGGTGTGACAACATTTCCAGCGTTACTGCCGATATCCATGTTGTTCTGTCCGTCAAGAAGCCATAAGTTCGAATTGCTTTGGCTTCCATTGATGGAAACTGCCGTGTCGCTATTGATTCCGACCCCGTTGCCGATCGTGCCGTTCTGTGAAACTACTCCGGGAACCAGCATGACCAGTTGGCTGAATACGCGCCCGTTAAGCGGCAGGGCTTGTGTCTGACGGGCGCCGATCAAATCTGACAGGTCGGCAGATTCGGTTTGTAATTGCGCGCCGCTCGCATTGACGCTGACAGTTTCGTTGGTTCCCCCAATTTCGAAGTGAACCGGGATAACCAAACGGTCATTGACATCGAGCCTGATCTGAGTGGCCTCAAAGTTTTTGAAACCCGTAGCTTTGGCGGTGAGCGTGTAATTCCCGACCGCCAGGTTGGTCAGGACGAAGAGCCCCCCGGAATTGGAGCGTACGTTACGCTCGACTCCAGTCTGAACGTTGGTTACGATGATTTCTGCCTGGGGAACTACTGCGCCGGATGGGTCGGTCGCGGCGCCGGAAATAGTTCCTGTACTCTCCTGGGCGACTGCTGCTGATACCATCAGCAACACAATCGATAGGAAGCGGGCAATGATGCGGTTGTGCATATGTTCCCTCCTGGGGACTCAGAAATGAACTAATCGGAATGATAGTGTCAGAATGATCGGTTCGGGTTTCAGAATGCAGTTGGTTGCAATCGTTGGAACGATCGTTTTCAGCGCAGGTGTGCTGGCCGGCGAAGCCAGTCATTACGAACTCGGTGTCAAAGCCGTGGCGGACGGAAAGTACGATACAGCCGCACGCGAATTCATGCTCGAAAAGCAGCAGCATCCCGGATTGGCCGGCATCGATAAGCAAATTGGGCTGGCGCTGTTCCAGGCAAAGGATTTTGAGCGTGCAATCCCGGCCTTGGTGCGGTCCCGGCAGGTGGACCCGAACGATATTCAGGTGTTGCTGGCGCTGGGCGCGGCATATGCTCGAACGAAGCAAGTCGCAGCGGCGCAGACAGTTTTCGTCGATCTTCTGAAGCGACATCCAGACTCCCCTGAACTCCATCTGCTGTGGGGGCAGGTGTATGCGAGTGTATCGCAAACTGAGCGAGCCGAGGAAGAATTTAGGGAGGCGGTGCGGTCGAACCCGCATTTACATGAAGCCCATTACAACCTAGGACTACTCTTCCTAAAGCAGAATCGGTTGGAGGAGGCGAAGGCTGAATTTCTTAGAGAACTAGACGTTAATCCTAAGAATGTGACGGCTCGCTATGATCTGGCCGTCGCCCTTCTGCACATGAACGACGTTCCGGCGGGAATGACGGAACTGGCGCAAGTTCTGGACGCTCAGCCAAATGATGCGAACGCCAATTACGAATATGGGAAAGCAAAATTAACCGCGGGGGATGTGCCCGCAGCAATCAAACATTTAGAGAGAGCGGCAAATGCCAGCCCCACCAAACCTTACATACACTATCAACTGGCGCGAGCTTACCTGAAGGCCGGGCGCCGGCAGGATGCGGAACGTGAATTTGCCAAGGTGAAGGCGTTACGCGGCATAGATCAGTAACGTGGAAGGAGGAAGTTCTGGTGGAGAGGTGCCTAAATGCGAGCGATTGAGAACAAACTTTATGACGTTCTGATTGTCGGATCGGGAGCAAGCGGCGGCTGGGTGGCCAAGGAACTCAGCGAAAGTGGAATGGAAGTCCTGATGATCGAGGCCGGGCCGCCGCGCGTCCCGAGCCGAGATTTCACCGAACACGCATGGCCGTATCAGGTGAGATATCGGGGCTTCGGAAATCAGAAGCAGTTGTTGGAAAAGCAGCCGGTCCAGCGACTTTGCTATGCATGTGACGAGTACAGCCATCAATTTTTTGTGGATGACAATGAGCATCCCTACACATTTCCGGCCGACAAACCATTTATGTGGATTCGCGGCCGGCAAGTTGGCGGTAAGACATTTTGCTGGGCGCGGGAAAGCTACCGCTATAGCGACTACGAGTTCCAGGCAGCACGGCGGGACGGGTATGAGCAGGACTGGCCATTCACCTATGCTGAGTTGGAACCCTATTACGACAGAGTAGAGGACTACATTGGCGTCAGCGGTTCGCGGGAGGGGCTTTCCCAGATGCCGGACGGTAAGTTTCTGCCCCCGATGAATTTTTCCTGCGGCGAGTTGTTAGCAAAGAGTGTGATTGAAAAGCAGTTTGGCTGGCGGCTCATGCCGGACCGGGTTGCCAATCTAACGGTGCCGCATAACGGCCGCCCGGCATGCCATTACTGCGATCAGTGCCAACGGGGTTGCCACACGGCATCTTACTTCAATAGCCCGTCGGTGACGCTGCCGGCTGCCGCCAGGACGGGCCGGTTTACTTTATTGAGCGATGCTGTGGTCAGCCACGTCACAACCGATAAGGAAGGCCGAGCGACAGGCGTCCACTACATCGGCCGTGTGACTAAGGCCCACAAGGAAGCGCGCGCCAGGGTGATCGTCCTCGCAGCCGCCACGCTCGAATCGACCAGACTTCTGTTGAACTCGCGCTCGCCGCGATTTCCAAACGGCATTGGAAATTCCAACGGTGTTCTGGGTCATTACCTGATGGATCACTTTACAGTGGAGGGCGCCGGAGGCGAACTCACCTCTCTGAAAAGCGCCAAACGCGAAGCGACGGGAAATCCCTGCGGGTTTCTGATTCCGAAATATGCCAATACAAATGGCCACAAGAATGGCGATTTTTTGCGAGGGTATCGTTTCGATGGAGCTGCGAGCCAGCAGCTTTACGAGCAGGCGTTTTCTTTGCCAGGGTTTGGACACCAGTGGCGGGAGAAAGTGCGCCGCGAGATTCCTTACTCCCTGTCGTTAGAGGCCCAAGGCGAGTGTCTGCCGCGCTTCGACAATTTCGTTGAGCTCGATCCGGAGAAGAAGGATGCCTGGGGCATACCGGCTTTGCGGATTCATGCGAGCTATGGCGAGAACGAACGCGCCATGGCGAAAGCAATGCGGCGCGACATCGCAAACATGCTGGATGCCGTGGGCGTACAGAACGCGGATCCTCCGAGTGACGAGCTCAGTGTATTTGGCAAAAATATTCATGAATGTGGCACTGCACGCATGGGAACCGATCCAAAGAAAAGCGTGCTGAATGCATTCAACCAAGTGCATGATGTGAAGAATGTCTTCGTGACCGATGGCGCTGCGTTTGTGACGCAAGGATGTTACGAGCCAACGCTGACCATTATGGCGATTTCGGTTCGCGCTTCGGATTACATAATCGATGCGTCTAAAAAGCGCGAATTGTAGAAAGGAGAGCAACGGATATGAGCAACCAAACTCGTAGAAGCTGGATGGTGACAATCGGCCAGGCTGCGGTCGGCTTAGAGTTGTCAGGCAAGGCTCAGGCAGCGGTTCAGAGCGCGAATCTATTGCCCCCGGGCCTGTACGATCCCTCTACGGATCACCTCAGCCACGCGTTAATGAGTACCGGCCGATTCCATCCTGTTGCTCCGGACTGCCCGACAGATTACGTCCGCCCGCGGACCGAAGCGTTCAAGCCTTTATTTTTCTCTGCATCCGAATTCACGACCATCCGGCGTTTAACGGAATTGATGCTTGGAAACGATGAAAACGGCGATCAGAACATCACACAGGAAGTGGCCGAATGGATTGATTTGCGGGTTTGGAGCGCTGGCGGTGTTCGAGAGGCCGCGCTTGCCGTGCCTCCGCTCTACCGCGATTTGGCCGTGGCTCATTGGGGATCTGCCCGAGTTAAGCAGGCAGAGGAGTGGGATCCCGCAAATATCTGCCGCGAGGGATTGGCCTGGGTTGCCGGCGCAGCAAGCGCGCGGTACTCGAAAACCTTCCTGGATCTCGAGACAGAAGAGCAGCTCGGCTTACTAAGCGCAGTCGGCGATGAGCGAGCCGACAAGCAGCTTCAAAATTCGGGTACGCGATTTTTTACTTTCCTGAAATCGGAGACTATCAGAGGATTTTATACGTCGCAAGCCGGCCTCAAGGAACTCGATTTCAAAGGGAATGCTTTCTATGCTCGATCTCCGGGATGTAGCTCGAAGCGAGCGTTGTAGCGCGCGATCGAGTTCGAACAATGATAACTACCATTGGACAAAACTGAATATGAATGCGACACGAAGAGACTTTCTGGGCCGCGCGGCGGCCGCAACTCTGTTGACATCGGTTCCTGGCTGGGCAATGGGCCGGTCGAGCAGCAGTAAGCTTGACAGATTTGCATGCAATTCCTGGCCGTTTCGAAGCTATTTCGATACGCCTCAGATGCGTGAATTCCGGGACGCAAAATATCCGCTGCTCGATCAGGCGGATTTTCCACAATTTCTCGCGGATCACTTTAAGATCCACAACGTGGAATTCCTGCCGCAGCACTTTGCGGAGACTGATCAGCCGGCCATCGATAAAGTGAAGGCCGGTCTCAAGAAAGCCAACTCGCGCTGCTGCAATTTGATGGGGCTGGAACTTCCTGGCGGCGTCTTTGCGCGCGGCAGGGATCCTCAAGCGACGGCGAAGTACGCCGACCATTGGGTCGGGATAGCCGTCACTCTCGGTTGTCCCAGCATCACGGTTGCCCTAACGGGAGAAGGGCCGGTAGATCCAGGCGTTGCTGCGCACAATTTAACGCCGGTCGTTGATGCTGCCCATCGCCGTGGAATAAAGATCCTATTCCATAACGATGATATGCAGCATGAATCAGCGGAAACCTTGATAGCCGTCATCAAAAAACTTGGGAATGATCGAACAGGAACGTGCCCTGATTTTGGAAATTTCGCCCCCAAGTCCGCGGCATTTGCTCTGAGTCAACTTCGGACGTTGGCGCCATACGCCTCTACTATTTGCCATTCGAAGGATGGCATCGCCGTTCATGGAAAGTTCTATGCCGATGATTTTCCCGCTTCGATGAAGGTGATGCGCGACACCGGCTTTAGCGGCCTTTACTCGCTCGAATTCGAAGGATTGGATACTCCTGAGAGTGGCATCCGCAAACTCCTGGCTTTGACGGAGAAGTATCTGGCCTAGCTCTATCAGTCGGCAAGTTGGAAGAAGCTGTAGTTGCGTATCGCAAAAAGCCGCCGCTCTTGGTTGTACGAGCGATTCGCTATGCCAGCTTGATCGTCCATCCCCAGCAGTGTTGAGTAGGACGTTTATCATCGCCGGCCATGGCTTCCGGCAATTCGATCGACAGACCGGAGGCGGTATCGTAGCGCCAGCGCAACGGTTCGTTATAACCAAACATCGTGATTTTGCTTTGTGATTGCGGCCGAACGCTTTTGAGTGTGAGCTTTTTTCCTGGCCAGGCGAATGAAAAACAGTGAACGCTCCGATGATCTTTCGTGCGCGTAAAGCGAATGTTATCTCCTTCGCGCCAGAGATCGCCTCCGCGGGCCCGAGTGGCGTAGATGCCGCCGCCGCACACCTTGAGCCATTTACCTGTTTCTCGTAATTGTTGAATGGCGGCCGGATGAAAGCGGCCGGTTCCATCAGGGCCAACGCCAACCTGAAAACTGCCGCCCTTGGCGGATGTATCCACAATGTTTTTGATAATCCATGGCGCGCCTTTGTATTGAGAGGCGTCGGGGTCATACGAAAAGCCGCGCGCCAGTGGATAGATCACCATCCAGGGCATGCCGGTGTTCGATTTGCTGCCTGGCACGAAGCCCTCCGGCGTGTAGTAGTCTCCATAATTGCCAATGCCGCGCGCTCGGATCATGATATTGGGCTGAAGCCACCGGATGCGCAGGACCGTTTCGCGAAGCTGCGGCCAAACGCGCGGTCCCAGCCATTGATCCAGCGAGAGCATATCGATTTGGCCGTAGTTGGTGAGCAACTCTTCGATCTGGGTGCGATGCCGGTGGAGCATCCGTTCCACCTCCGCCTTGCTGGGATCCGGCGCGATCCAGATCAGGTCGCCAAGCGCTTCTTTCGATTGTGCAGCCCTAGTGTCATATTGAGCCGCGGAAGGAGTTTGCACGGGGTGATCGGCATAGGGGCGGAAATCGGCGTCATACCAGTCCGGATGTGAAAAATACAGTGCAATCCTCAGACCGCGCTTGTGCCCGGCCGCGCACAACTCCTTCACGACGTCGCGCCGGAATGGCGTTTCCATAATCGAATAAGCGAGGTCGCAATCTTCAAGCACTGGTCCACCGGGCGCGTTCCATCGGACACGCTGACGCACACGGGCTTTCGTGTCGAACATTGAAAAGCCCTCATGATGCTTTGTCGTGAACGCAAACATTTTGAGGCCGCTTTCCTCGAAGAGCGTCGTCCATTCGTCGGCATCGAAACCCGTGGGATTCCAGGTTTTGTACATCTGGTCGTAGCTGTCACGTTTGGCGTAGCTCAATTTCAGGTAGGGCCACGATTCGTGCAGGAAGCCAGCCTGTGAATACAGGCCCCAGTGAATGCGTATGCCATATTTCTGGTCGATAAAGGCTTCGTAGGCTTCACCGGACGCCCAATGGTAGGCTGGGACCGGCTTGTCCTCGATGTAAGACTGAACGACTCGGTAATGAGAATCGGTCTTCGGGAGGTAGTGTTGGCTGAAGTAAGCGGGCTCCGACGCTGCGAAGAGGCGCGGCGACGCCAGAAGCGCTGCCGAATGAGAAAGAAAAGTTCTCCGTTTCATTCAAAGATCCGCATATTTGGTCCCGTGCGACTGTGAGTCTGCCGGATCGAATATCCGATGTCAATGGACTGGCGAGCCGGCAATTACTTTTGACGATAACGGATTGGCCCGTTTAAATGATCTAGCATATTAAGGTATCAGATGAAACATCTGCCTGCCGCTGTGAGTCTTGCGCTTTCAGGATGTCTGGGAGCTTTTCTATTGATCGCTTCAACGACGCCCATCGATCTACACCTGAAGCTTCGCCGCCTGGATCAGTCAGACGGGCCAAGTGGATCGTGGCATCCCGTTTCTCTAACCAAGACGATACCCGCTTCGAAAACCGCAATCGTGATTTGCGATATGTGGGATCGTCATTGGTGCGACGGTGCCACGCAGAGGGTGGACCAACTGGCGAGGAAGATGGAGCCCGTACTGGAGCGGGCGAGGCAAGCCGGTGTGCTCATTATCCACGCGCCGTCGGAGACGATGAATTTTTACGCGAATACGCCCGGCCGGTTACTCGCCGAGAATGCGCCGCAAGTCAGTCCACCCCAAGACGCGTCGCATATCGATCCTCCTTTGCCGATCGACGATAGCGATGGCGGCTGCGATACAGGAAACAAAACTTACAAAGCGTGGACGCGGGAGAATCCGCTAATTTCTATTAGGCCGGGTGACGCCATTTCGGATAAGGGAAGTGAAATTTACAACCTGATTCGGGAGCGCCATATCGACACTATTCTGCTTATGGGCGTGCACGTTAACATGTGCATTCTGAACCGCAGTTTTGGAATTCGCCAGATGACGCGCTGGGGCGTTCCATGCATCCTGGTGCGCGATCTGACAGATGCGATGTATAACCCCAAATCGAAACCCTACGTGTCGCATGCTGCCGGCACCCAGTTGGTAATCGAGTACATCGAGAAGTATTGGGCTCCCACCGTAACAAGCGGCGATCTGATGGCCGCGCTTAACGCGTCTCATTAGCATATCTCCGGACCAGGTTCCAAATTTCCTGTGCATAGAGGACGCGCTGACTCTCGATCGCGGCGGGATTGGCTCGTTCATCGCTGCCGGGTTTTCGGCGCGACTAGTGTTCTAATGTTTAGGTTGTAAACGACGATCATCCAAACCTGATAATGCTTCCCCTGCTCGCGTTGTTCGCAATCTCTTTTCACAGCAATTTCGAAGGTGGAAACCTTGGATCTGTCGATCGGATCGCGTCCAATCACTTTCGCTGTCATGTGAACGGTGAAACCGATCAAGACGGCCGCAACCGGCAGGCGAGTTGGTTCTATTTTCGGGTTGATGGCGCAAAGGATCAGCCGCTCACGCTGGATCTGGTGGACCTGCGGGGCGAATACAATTACAAGCCGACGCGGGGATCCATTACGAAAGATACGCTGCCGTTTTACAGTGAGGACCAGCGAACGTGGCATGAGCTGAAAACGGTTGACTTCGATGAGTCCGTGCCGCTTCAACGGATACACATTACGCCGAAATCCAACCGGATCTGGATTGCTCATGTGCCACCGTATACGAATCGGAATCTGGCGCAGCTTCTAGTGGAGATCAAAGGAGCGCCGAACCTCACAGAGGCGGTCGTGGGGAAAAGCGTGCGGGGCAGGGAAATCCCTCTGCTTACTATTTCTAACTCTGCGGTCCCGGATCGCGAAAAGAAGGTAATTTGGCTGATGTTCCGGCAGCACTCCTGGGAGGCAGGGTCTTCATGGGCAGCTGAAGGCGCCATACGCTTTTTGTTATCGTCCGATCCCGCGGCGCGCCGGATTTTGCGTGGAGCGGTTGTGAAGATCTACCCGATGTGCGATCCCGATGGCGTGGCGCGCGGAGGTGTTCGGTTCAATGTCTATGGATACGATCTGAACCGCAACTGGGACACGGTGGATCCGATAAAGATGCCCGAAATTACCGCCGAGCGGGGAGCGATTCTCCAATGGATCGACGCGGGTCATCCTGTCAATATTTTCCTCACCCTGCATAACACGGAAACGGCGGAATACCTGGAAGGCCCTCCGGACACTTCTGGCGCGACACGCCCGCTGATGGAACGGCTGTTCCAGATCCTGTCGCAAACCAGAACGTTCACCCCGACGCGGCCTCCGCAATTTGATGCCGTGAGTACGACAATCGGAAAGCCGGGACGCATGAATGCTCCCCAGGCGCTCTTTCATGACCGGAAAGTGCCGGCGTTTTTGATCGAGCAGCGTATTGCGAAAAGTCCTAAATCGGGGCGCGAACCCACAATTGAGGATCGAAAGGCGTTTGGCGTGGAATTGATCCAGTCGCTTTGGACAGCAGTGCAGAATCCGGCTTCGGAATCGCCAGCAGCAGCCGGTGGCCAGTCTACCGCAAATTAAGAGGAACACCAAAGTCCATGGACCGCACCTCTCCGGAAATCAGCCCTTTGTCGCGGCGGTCGCTCTTTAAGGGCGCCGTGGTGCTCGGCGCAACAGCGGGGGCAATAGAGAATATCGGCAACGCTGCGCCTTCAAACTCCAAGTTGAAGGTAGCTATTTTCTCCAAGCACCTGCAGTTTCTCCAGGGTGAAGAACTGGCTCAAACTGCGGCCGATATCGGCTTTGACGGCATCGACATCACAGTTCGCAAAGGTGGACACGTGGATCCGGCGCGAGTGCGGCAAGATTTGCCCCCGCTGGCTGCGGCAATTCGCAGCCATGGCCTGGAAGTGCCGATGGTTACGACTGATATCGTCGATGCCGGGACGCCTCACACCGAAGATATTTTGAAGACAATGGCTGAGCTGGGCATACGCCATTACCGGTGGGGCGGCTTCAAGTACAATCGCGAACAGCCGCTCGCCCAGCAGCTTGAAGAGTTGAAGCCTCGTGTTGCGAAATTGGCAGGCTTGAATTCGCATTATCGAGTGGGGGCGATGTATCACACTCACTCCGGCGTTGGCCTGGTTGGCGCGCCGATATGGGATCTCCATGAAATATTGACTGGTTTCGATCCGCAGGCCGTCGGAGTGAATTACGACGTCGGGCATGCCACTGTAGAAGGTGGTTTCGGCGGCTGGATTGACAGTTTCAGGATCACAGGGGCGTACTTGCGCGGTATCGCGGTGAAAGACTTTTTGTGGGCGAAGGATGCGAACGGAAATTGGCGCCCTGAATGGGTCCCGCTTGGCAAGGGAATGGTCAGAATTCCCGAATTTTGTAGGATGCTGGCGGCAGCCCATTTCTCAGGGCCGCTGCAATTACATTTTGAATACCCACTCGGCGGCGCAAACGAAGGGAAGAGAACTCTTACGATTCCACGCGAGCAGGTGTTCAGTGCGATGCGGCGGGATCTTCGACAACTGCGATCATGGCTCAAGGAGGCTTCGCTCGCTTGACTATACCGACGCGACATTCCTGGGATCGGCGTCGATTCCTGAAGGCTTGTCCAGCCGTATTTACCGTGCCGTCTCTTGCCGCGAGTCCCCGCCAAACCGATATCCGAATCGAACAGATAAGGCATTCCTATCAGGACTACAAGTATCGGGCCCCGTATATGTTTGGCGGCTCGAAAGTGGATCGCGTCACGCTGTTGAATGTAGATTGCGTTGTCCAGACACCCGACGGGCGCCGAGCTAAGGGGTTTGGCTCCATGCCGATGGGCAACATCTGGTCGTTTCCCTCGAAAGTGTTGTCCTATGACCAAACGCTCGCGGCGATGAAAGCGCTAGCCGTGCGCGTTGAAAAAGTAACCAACGGCTACAAAGACTACGGTCATCCGATCGACATTAACGTGGCGCTTGAGCCAGCTTATCTGAAGGCTGCGGCGGAAGTCACCGCCCAGCAGAAGCTTCCCGAGTCAATTCCGAAACTATGCACGCTCGTGACGGCGAGTCCCTTCGATGCCGCGATTCACGATGCGTTCGGCAAAATCCACAAGCGCAACGTCTACGAAACGTATGGTCCCGATTTGCTGCCGAACGATCTCTCGCGCTACCTGGGGCCGGCTTACAAGGGCCTATGGCTGAACCAATTTATCTTGACCAAGCCGAAACCCGAGCTACCTCTGTATCATTCGGTCGGCGCCTCTGATCCGTTGACAGCCGCCGAGTTGAAGCATCACATCAATGACGGCCTGCCGGAAACATTGCCCGAGTGGATTCGGTACAACGGCATCACGCACCTGAAGATCAAGCTGAATGGAGACGATCTGGCGTCGGACGTGAGCCGCGTGCTCGAAATCGACCGAGTCACCACGGAAACACAGGCCAAAAGGCAGGTCACCACGTGGTTTTACTCGCTCGATTTCAACGAGCGCTGCCCTAACGTGGAGTATCTGTTGTCGTTCATCCGGCAGGTGAAGGAGGCTAGCCCCGGAGGTTTTGCTCGTATTCAGTACGTCGAGCAGCCGACTGCGCGCGATCTGCAGGCAAACCGTCAGAATGTCATGTTTCAGGTGTCAAAAATAGTTCCTGTGGTGATCGACGAATCGCTGACCGGCTTAGATGCTCTCCTGCTCGCACGTGACATGGGCTATACCGGCGCGGCACTAAAGGCCTGCAAGGGGCAAACGCAAGCGATGCTGTTAGCGGCTGCTGGACAAAAACTGAAAATGTTTCTCTGCGTGCAGGATCTTACGTGCCCCGGAGCTTCGCTGATTCAATCCGCAGGGATTGCTTCCCATGTCCCGGGTGTTGCCGGCATCGAAGCCAATGGACGGGAATATGTTCCGGCTGCCAACAAAGGTTGGGAGGAGCGATTTCCCGGTATTTTCCATATCACGGATGGACAAATGAGAACCGGCAATCTGACGGGCTCGGGGTTGGGAGCGGTTTGACGTCCGGCCTTTTTTCGATAGCTTGCCGGCTATGGGCGCATGCGCAGCCCATGGGAAGCCGCCCTATCGTACTGCTTGGTTTGGTGCTCAGCCCGGCATTACTGGCGCGGCAGAATATCTCGTCTCCACAGCCGGCATCTCTTCAAAACGGCAAGAAGCTCTATGCCCAGCATTGCGCCGGTTGTCATGGAAGCGACGCGCACGGCACTGCACAGGGGCCGAATCTGGAGGGCAATCGCCGGTTGCGTCAACAAAATACGGATCAGTTGCGCACGTTAATTCAGCATGGGATTCCCGCTGGCGGTATGCCGGCCTTCGATCTGCCGCGCCAAGAACTCGAA
>JAICLJ010000062.1 GCA_025927575.1 Bryobacteraceae bacterium
CATGCACAAAGCTGCAACTAGGCAGCGCGAAAATCTCATAGCATAACCCCCAAAGTGAATCAGCTCAATTTTATAAGGCTTTGCCTATACAAATCAAGACCTTTGCGCCATCCCCGCAATTTTTCCGAGTGGCTCAAGCGGCATCAACCCCCTGCGCTATACTGATACTTCATGCCGTTTCGCAGCCATCGCCACCATCCTCATTACCATCGCTTGATGGCGTGAACGGCGGGGCATGCGCGCGATTTTCCTAAGAACGCAAAGTTCGTGAAGCCCGCCGGCTTGGCGGGCTTTTTCATTTTTCATTTACAGAAGGATTGCCGATGGGTCTCGAACTCGACTTCGATAAACAGAATGGACTGATCACCGCGATCGTCCAGGATTACAAGACACAGCGGGTTTTAATGGTGGGCTACATGAACCGGGAGGCCTTCGACCGTACTCTCGGCACGGGGCACGTGACGTTCTTCAGCAGGTCGCGCAAGAAACTGTGGACGAAGGGGGAAAGCTCGGGGCACTACCTTGTGATGAAGTCGATCTCGACCGATTGCGATGGGGACGCCTTGCTCGTTCAGGCGGAGCCGATCGGTCGCGGCGTCTGCCACAACGGTTATGAGAGCTGCTTTTATCGAACCTGGAAAGAAGGCCGTTGGGTGGAGACCGAGCAGCCCTCGTATGACCCGGCGAGTGTGTACGGAGCCAAACAGTGACGTTGAAGCTCGGCATTCCGAAAGGCAGCCTTGAAAACGCCACCATCGATTTGTTTCGTAAGGCTGGCTTCACCATCACGGCGAGCAGTCGATCCTATTTTCCGGCGATCGACGACCCCGAGATTAACTGCATGCTGATCCGGGCGCAGGAGATGGCGCGATACGTGGAAGACGGAATCCTCGACGCGGGCCTGACCGGATTCGATTGGGTTTCCGAAAATGACGCGCAGGTGGAAACGGTCGCCAATCTCATTTACGCCAAGCAGAGCTTCGGCAAAGTGCGCTGGGTCCTGGCCGTCCCTGAAGCGTCGGCGATCCAGAGCGTCAAGGATCTGGCAGGGAAGGTTATCGCGACGGAACTGGTGAGCGCGACGAAGCGTTATCTTGCGGACAACGGGGTAGCCGCAAGGGTGGAGTTTAGCTGGGGCGCTACCGAAGTGAAGCCGCCGGAGCTAGCCGACGCAATCGTCGAGATTACGGAAACCGGATCGTCGCTGCGCGCCAACAAACTACGCATTGTCGAGACCGTTCTTGAATCGAATACGCAGCTAATCGCAAACAAAACCGCCTGGCAGGATTGTTGGAAACGCCGCAAACTCGAAGACATTAAGCTCTTGTTAGACGGGGCAATTAGCGCGATGAGTAAGGTCGGACTGATGATGAACGTCCGGAGGGTGGATCTGGATGCCGTCGTCGCCGTGCTGCCCGCCTTGAAGAACCCGACAATTTCCCAGTTGAGCGATCCCGAATGGGTAGCGGTGAATACGATCCTTGAAGAAACCACCGTGCGCAACATCATTCCGCGTCTGAAGGAAGCCGGCGCACAGGGAATTGTCGAATATCCGTTGAATAAGGTCGTACTGTAGGCCACAATGATACGTATCGTTCCATACATTCAAGCGAGGCTGCTCCTTGAGCGGCGCAGTGTGCGCCTGAATGAGGCGGAACGAGTGGCTGCGCCTATTCTGAAAGACGTCCAGAACCGAGGCGATGAAGCGCTTCTCGAGTATGCGCGCGAGTTTGATGGCTTGGGCGAGCGGCCACTGCGCGTATCCCCAAATGAACTCGCCGCTGCATGCGGCCGACTGTCAGATGGAATACGCGAAGCAATTGAGACGGCGAGCCGCAACATCCTCGAATTTGCAAAGGCGCAGCTTCCGCGCGAATATTTCGAAGAGTTCGGAAGCGGCCGCAAGCTGGGCCAGATCGTGCGGCCTTTGGATGCCGTGGGCTGCTATATTCCTTCCGGCCGTTATCCGCTGCCCTCGACGCTGCTGATGACCGCGATTCTGGCGCAAGCGGCGGGCGTCCCGCGCATCGTGATCGCATCGCCCAAGCCGACGGATGAGATTCTCGGCGCCGCGCATATTCTGGGATTGAGCGATGTTTTCCGGATGGGCGGCGCCCAGGCGATTGCGGCTATGGCTTATGGCACGGCAACGGTCCCGCGAGTCGATCGCATCGTAGGCCCGGGGAACATCTACGTGGCGGCGGCAAAAAAGTTACTGGCAGGGGAAGTGGGGATCGACTTCGTCGCGGGGCCGACGGAAATCTTGATTTTAACGGCGGACGGAGATCCGCGCGTGATTGCCGCCGATATGCTGGCGCAGGCCGAACATGACGCCGATGCCATGGCCGTTTTGGTTACGACCTCGCAGGCGCTCGCATCATCGGTGCAGGCCGCGATCGAAAACCAGCTCGAGACGCTGCCGACCGCTGCGGTTGCGCGCGAAGCGATCGATCGCAACAGCGCGATTATTCTGGTCACCGATTTACACGCAGGCATGGGGCTCTCGAACGACTTTGCGCCCGAGCACCTGAGCCTGCACGATCCGTCGCTATTGAAGGATGTTCGTAATGCAGGTACGGTGTTTCTGGGCCAGCACTCACCGGAATCGGCCGGGGATTACGCTGCCGGTCCGAGCCATGTGCTTCCGACCTCCGGCCGGTCGCGCTTGCGAGGGGGATTGTCCGCCGTCGATTTTGTCAAAGTAATCGCTATTCAGGAATTGTCACCCGCAGCCCTGCGGGAACTGGCGCCCGCCATCACCGCGCTGGCCCGCGCCGAAGGATTGGAAGCACACGCGCGCTCCGTGGAGGTTCGTTCTGTCAACTAACGCAGTCAAACCGCCGAAGGTCCGTCCTTCGCTTTTGCCGCGCGAAGCGGTGGAGAAGATGGCGCCGTATCATCCGCCGAGCGGGGGCCGGCGTAACAAACTGCGCCTCGATTTCAACGAGAACACCGTGGGTGCGTCGCCGCTGGTCCTCGATTTCATCAAGCGCTTTCTGACGGCGGCGGACCTGACCATCTATCCGGAGTATGAACATGCGCTCGAGGACCTCGCCACGCACTTCGGTGTCGGCACCGATGAGCTGACGCTGACAAATGGAACGGACGAAGCGATTCAGCTCGTAGTCAACACGTTCATCGGGGATGGCCAGGAGGTCCTGATTCTAAAACCGTCTTATGCCATGTACCGCTTCTATAGCGAACTGGCGGGCTCGAACGTGAGCGACATCGAATACAGGCCTAAGAATCTGGCTTTTCCATTGGAAGAGTTACTGGAACGCATCACGCCGGAAACACGCGGCATCTTTATCAGCAATCCGAACAATCCGACAGGAACAGGGGCGAAGGTTGCGGGTCTGGAGAAGGTTCTCGATCGCGCGCAAAATGCCGCCGTGCTGGTCGATGAGGCGTATTACGAATTCTGCGGCGTCACCATGCTGCCGTTCCTTCGCGACTGGCCGAACCTGTTTGTAAGCCGCACTTTTTCAAAAGTGTATGGGATGGCGGCGATGCGCTGCGGCTGCCTGTTTTCACGCCAGGAAAATATGGCATATGTGCACAAGGCCCAATCGCCATACAGCGTAAACATGCTGGCCGCCATGGCCGCGCGTATCGCGGTGCAGGATCGCAAATTCGTCGAAGACTACGTGACGGAAATATTGGCTGCGCGCGAATTTCTCTATGTAGGCCTGGAACGGCTAGGAGTGCCTTATTACATGAGCCAGGCGAATTTCGTGCTATTTCGCGCCGGCGATCGGGCTGTCGAGATTCGTGATGAACTGAAGAGCCGGGGCGTGCTGGTCCGCGACCGAAGCTACGAACTGCCCGGCTGCGTCCGCGTGACCGTCGGCACTCACGACCAGATCGAGAAATTCTTGAAAGAGCTGGAGGCGATCCTCTAGTGACCGTTCCGGACGTAATTGTATTCGATATCGATGGCGTGCTGGTCGAAGTGACGGAATCGTACCGCGAGGCCATCCGCGCGACCGTGAGACACTTCACCGGCGAGGATGTGTCGCCCGGGTTAATCCAGAAGTTCAAAAACCAGGGCGGCTGGAACAACGACTGGGATTTGACGCATCGCTTCATTCGCGATTTCGGCGGGGATGTGCCCTACAATGCCGTGGTCGATAAGTTCAACGAATTCTTCTTCGGCGCGAATGGCGATGGTTTGATCCTGCGCGAACGGTGGATACCGCGCGATGGCTTCTTCTCGGAATTACAGATCCGCTCGAAATTCGCAATCTTCACGGGCCGTGTTCGATACGAACTGGATCCGACGATCCGGCGATTCGCAGCGCATATCGGCTTCGATCCTGTCGTGACAGCGGACGATGTTGCAAATCCCAAACCGGCGCCAGACGGCCTGCGCCTTGTCCAGGCGCGGCATCCCGAGAGCGCCATCTGGTATATCGGCGACACGGTCGACGATGCCCGGAGCGCCAAGCTGGCGGGCGTGCCGTTCGTCGGGATCGCGGCGCAGTCGAGCCCCCGCTATGCGGAACTGGAGAATGCCCTGGAGGAGAACGGCGCATTCGCCGTGTTGAGCGATGTGAATGAGTTGCCAGGGCTGATGAAACCATGAGATACGGATTGCCCGGACATTTTGCTGAGAAGTTCCCGATCATGTCCCACAAACAAGCCGCCTGTCGCGCAAAGACTCGTCGAGACGAGTCTCGACGCTGCAGGCTGAGAGCCTGCGCCACGCAGAAGAAGATTTAGCAATGCGAGAAGCCTCCGTCGAACGAATTACAAAAGAGACACAGATCCGCGGTTCGCTGCGGATTGAAGGGACGGGCACGTACGAGATATCGACCGGCGTGCGCTTTCTGGATCATATGCTCGAGTTGTTTGCCAAGCACGGTGGGTTCGACCTTTCGATCGACGCCAAGGGCGATCTGGATGTCGACCAGCACCACACCGTCGAAGACGTCGGCATCGCGCTCGGCGATCTTTTCTCAAAGGCTCTCGGCGACCGCCGCGGCATTAACCGCGCTGGTTATTTTGTGCAGCCCATGGACGAAACGCTTGCCGTTGTCGCGGTCGATCTCGGCGGCCGGCCGGCGCTGGTCTACGATCAGCAAGTTGACGTGGTTCACGTCGGCGATTTGCAGACTGAATTGCTCGAAGATTTCTTCGGCGGCTTCGTCAATCACGCCGGAGCTAATCTGCACGCGAAGGTAATGTACGGCCGATCGAATCACCACAAGATCGAAGCGATTTTCAAGTGCTTTGCCCGCGCAATGCGTTACGCGTGCTCGACCGATGAAAGATTGCAAGATCAACTTCCCTCCACCAAGGGCCTGCTGTGACGACCATCGTCGATTATGGCGCCGGAAACCTGTGCTCCGTACAAAACACTCTTGATGAACTGGGGGCGAAATACGTCGTCACCAATCAACCGCAAGCGGTGCAGGAAGCGGATAAGCTGCTGCTGCCGGGCGTGGGACATTTCGGGCAGATGATGACCGCGCTGGACCGGCTCAGTTTGCGCGATCCCATCCTCGAGCGGATGCGCGCCGGCGTTCCCATGCTGGGCATCTGCCTCGGACTCCAGTCGTTGTTCGAGACAAGCGAGGAGTCGCCCGACAGCCGGGGTCTCGGAGTTTTTCCGGGAACCGTGAAGCGCTTTACCGGCGACATCCGCATACCGCACATGGGCTGGAATTCCCTATCAGCGGTGCGGGCGACTCGCCTGCTCGAAGGACTTCCGAAGGAACCGTATGCATATTTCGCTCACAGCTTCTATGTCCCGGTGATGGAAGCGACAGCCGCTACATGCACGTACGCGCAGCCCTACACTGCGATTCTTGAGCGCGAAAACATTTTCGGCGTGCAATTCCATCCTGAAAAATCCGGCCCGGTCGGTTTGCAAATCGTCAAGAATTTCCTGGACCTGTGATGTTAGCGAAACGAATTATTCCCTGCCTCGACGTGACCGGAGGCCGTGTGGTCAAAGGCGTGAATTTCGTCGGCCTGCGTGATGCCGGCGATCCTGTCGAATTGGCGGAACGCTACAACACGCAGGGCGCCGACGAGCTTGTATTTCTGGACATCACTGCTTCGAGCGACGCACGCGACATCATGGCGGACGTGGTTGCGCGGACTGCGCGCCGGGTGTTCATCCCCCTGACCGTTGGCGGCGGCATCCGGAGCGTTGCGGATGCGCGTCAAATTCTACTTTCCGGAGCGGACAAAGTCAGCGTGAACACGGCCGCCGTGCGCAGGCCCGAACTCATTAACGAGCTAAGCGAGGAATTTGGCGCTCAGGCAGTGGTCCTCGCGATTGATGCGCGCCGTTCCGGCCAAGGCCGCTGGAACGTGTATACAAGGGGCGGACGCGTCGATGAAGGAATCGATGCGGTTGAATGGGCGCGGCGCGGAGAATCGCGGGGAGCCGGAGAAATCCTGCTGACATCGATGGATACCGACGGCGTCCAGACGGGTTTCGATTGCGCGCTAACGCGGGCCGTAGCGGGGGCAACGAACATTCCGGTAATCGCGTCGGGCGGCGCAGGCAAGCCGCACGATTTCGTTGAGGTGCTGACCGCGGGCTGCGCCAGCGCGGCCCTCGCAGCTTCTGTTTTTCACTACGGCAAATATACGGTCGGAGATTTGAAGAAAGCGCTAAGCGAGGCCGGCGTTCCCGTTCGGCCTGGAGCATAAGAATGGCATGATTGTTCCCTGTATCGATCTGATGGGCGGCAAGGTCGTCCAACTCGTTCAAGGCCGCGACAAAGCGCTCGAAGTGGACAGCGCAGACGAGATGCTGCGGCGGTTCTCGCCGTTTCCGCAGATTCAGGTCATCGATCTGGATGCTGCCATGGGCTATGGTTCGAACGACGCGCTTGTCCGGCACATCGCCAGCAAAGCCACCACCCGCGTTGGAGGCGGAGTTCGAACCCGTGAGCGAGCGCGGCAACTTCTCGATCAGGGCGCCTACCGCGTCATCGTCGGTACTTCGGCGTTCAGCGCGGATGGTCCCAACGAACAATTCTTACACGAACTTCAGGACGACATCGGCGCCGAACGTATCGTGATTGCGCTTGACAGTAAGGGCGGCCGCATCGTCGTGAAGGGCTGGAAGGAATCGACCAATCTGACTGCCTCCGCCGTAATCGCCCTGCTCGAACCGTACTGCTCCGGCTTCCTTTGCACCTATGTCGACAAAGAAGGCATGATGCAGGGCACCGACCTCGCGTGGTTTGAGAGTCTGCGAAGCGTCACGGACCGCGAAATCACGGCGGCAGGCGGCATCACGACGATGGAGGATATCCGCGCTCTCAGCGCCATGGGTATTCATTGCGCCATCGGAATGGCGATTTATACCGGCCGGCTGAACCTTGACGAGCTTGCGGCATTTGACAGCGCCGAGTGAAAACTGAGCACGAGGCGTACGCAATTGCAGTTTGATTGCGAGAGCAACGCACGCTTTGCCCCTACAACAGAACGTTGAATTTGAAGTAAAGACCGGACACGCCCGGAAATCCGGCTAAACCAGCGTCAATTCTCGCTTGCGTTCTTTGGCTTCCTGTGCGTCTCGGATAGCTTGCCGGTTGCGTTCGACTTCGTCCACCGGCTTGAATTTCACAGAGACAAGCCGCGAAACTCCGGGTTCTTGCATGGTGACGCCGTATAGCGATTGCGCCGCTTCCATTGTTCGCTTTGCGTGGGTGATGACGATGAACTGGGTTTGATCGGACATCGCTCCGAGCAGCCTTGTCAGTCGATGAATGTTCGGTTCGTCAAGAGGGGCGTCCACTTCGTCGAGAATACAGAAGGGGCTCGGCGTGTACTGGAAGACAGCCATCAGCAGGGCCATCGCGGTAAGCGCCTTCTCGCCGCCGGATAGCAGCAGCACGCTTTGGAGCTTCTTGCCCGGAGGCGATGCTACGATCTCGATGCCGGAATCGCTGACATTCTCTTCGTCGGTCAGCCGCATTTCCGCGAGGCCGCCCCCGAACAGAGTCTTGAACATCTCCGTGAAATTGCCATTGATTGCATGGAACGCTTCGGTGAACCGCTTGCGCGATTCAACATCGATCTCATGTATGGCTTTTTCCGTATCTCGAATGGAATCGAGCAGATCCTGACGCTGCGCGTTCAGGAAGTCCTGCCGCTGTTGCGATTCTTCGTATTCTTCGAG
The DNA here is from genome assembly GCA_025927575.1 of Bryobacteraceae bacterium. Taxonomy (GTDB): domain Bacteria; phylum Acidobacteriota; class Terriglobia; order Bryobacterales; family Bryobacteraceae; genus KBS-96. The sequence continues at coordinate 8,147 of JAICLJ010000062.1, forward strand.
GGCCTGGGGATTCACGGGGCCAAGCGCATCGATCTTACGGCGCACTTCCTGATACTTCTGGTCAAGCTCCGCCAGTTCCTCTTCGCCCGGAATCGTTTCGAGCCCTTCAGCAACTTCCCTAAGAGGTGTTTGTAATTCGTTCCGGCTCGTCTCTTCCAGGTGCCTGAGGTCGCTCTCAAGCCGGGCCATGGTCACCTGGAGCGAGGAGCGCTTCTCTTGTAGCGCGCTCGCATTCGAGCGCAGCGCTTTCAGTCCTTCTTCCGATGCGCCCAGCTGGTTCCGCGCATCCGTTTCGCGCAAGGCGAGTTCACGAACCGCCGAGTCGAGCGCCGCGATTGTCTGCTGAAATTCGCCGCTTTGAGACGCGAGTTCTTCATTGCTGGCCAGGAATTCCGCACGCTCGACGGTGAGGCGCTCGCGCTCGTTGCCAAGATTCTCCATGCGGCCCCCGATCTCGCGTAAACGGTTCTCGAGACGAGCCTTATTTGAAGACAGCGAGCGGTTGCGCTCTTCGAAGCTTGCGAGATTCGCTCGAAGCGTGGAATGTTCTTCGCCCACACGGGCCACGCTCGCCTGCAGATCGTATAATTCGTCGCGAGCCGATTCGATCGCCTGTTCCTGACTGGCGCGCGCAGTTTCCTTTTGCTCCAACTGCTCCCGTGTTTGCGCCAGGGATTCATCGTGCCGCACACGATCGCGCGCGATGCGATCCAGCTCCAGGCGAGCGGCGGACAAGCGATGGTTGACCCGCTGAAATTCTTCAGCCAGTTTTCGGCTTTCGTGGTCGAGCGCCAGGACATCTTTCTCCTGTGTCTGCTGCCGCTGGCGCAGATATTCGAGTTGCTCGGTCAATTCGGCGATTTCACGTTCGAGCGTGGTGAGTTGCGCCTGTGTATTCGTCAACTCCTGCTGTTTGGCGCGCTCGAGCTGCGATACCTCGCGTAGCTCGCGCTTCAGGGCCAGAGGTCCGGCGCCGGTTTTCTTTCCGCCGCTCACGGCGTGGCCGTGGTAACTGATGCCGTTCTGCGTCAAAAACCAGCAATCCGGGTATTCGGTGGCAAGGCGCTGCGCCGTGGCGCGGTCCGCCGTCACATAACACTTGGCGACACGCGGAACGAGATCGAACGGCGCGTGCGTCAATCCATTCGTGAAATGCAAGACGTCGCGGAGGCGCGTGACAACTCCAGTTTCGGATGACGGCTCCGGGCCCGCTCCGGCTGCTGCAGGAACTGCTTCCAAAGTTTCCACCAGAAAGGTGGCTCGCCCATCGATCCCGCCGTGAAGCAGATCCATGCCACGCTCGGCATCCTGCCAGTCGTGCACCACAACATATTCGAGCTCTTCATGCAGGAATTCCTCGGTCGCCTTTTCGTACTGCGAATCGACTTCGAGGAAATCGGCCAGCACGCCCACCGGCCTCAGATCGTTCGCTTGATTTTTGGCGATGGCGGTGAATAATCGCTTGACGGTTTCGGTGGTGTAGCTGCGGTGTGAGATGACTTCTTCCAACGAATCCTTGCGCGCTTTGACCCGGGAGTGGTCGGCGCGCACGCGGTCCAATATCTGCCGGCTGTCACTCAAGTCGGCTCGCTTTGCCTGCAGCGCCGACTCGATAGAACGGCGTTCTTCGGTAACAAGGTTGAGTTCCGTCTGGCGCTCCGCCAGTTGTTCACTCGTATTGGTTTTGATCTGCTCGATGCGGGAGAGATCGGATTCCGCTTGCTGCTGCTCACCTTCGGCGCGGGTGGTTTCACGATCGAGCGAGGCAAGCTGCGCTTCAATCTGCGCAACGCGGTTCTTGAGCGACGAACCCTCGTTGAGAAGCCGCAGAAGTTGCTGGCGCGAAGCGTCCTGCGCGCGTTCGCACTCGGTGAGGCGGTTCTGAGCTTGCTGCCGTTCGGCTGATTTGGCCTCCAGCGCTTCCCGCGCGGCGGCGCGCTCTTCGTCAAGCGATTGCAGATCGGTAGTGTGCTGATCGAGTTCACCGGTATGTTCGATCTGCTGCCGCGCCAGTTCAGCGGCCTCCGCTTCGCTTGTTGAAAGGCGGTGCTCGATCTGCCCAATCTGCTTGAGCTGATATTCGAAGCGCCCGCGTGCGCGCTCGGCCTCAAGCTGCAGGTCCGCCAGCCGCTTTCGTGCGTCGGTCAGCTCCTGCTCGATTGCGTAGGAGATTTCGAGGACCTTCGTCTGTTCCTCTTCTTTCACGGCAATCGCCGCCTGCAGGTCCTGTAATTCGGAGCCGGCAAAGTTCAACTCGATCGCGGATTTTGCCGTTTCGCGTTCGAGCACCTGGAATTTTGCGGCGAGCACCTGACGCAGGTAGTCAACCATCTCCCGCTTCAATTCTCCATAGCGCTTCGTCTTTGCGGCTTGGCGCTTGAGGGAGTTTACCTGACGCGTCACTTCTTCGAGAATGTCGAAGACACGCGCCAGGTTCTGCTTGGCCCCTTCGAGTTTTGCCTCAGCGAGGCGCTTGCGCGTTTTGAATTTTGTGATGCCGGCAGCCTCTTCAATTACGGCGCGTCGATCCTGCGGCCGGTTGCTAAGAATCTGGCCAATGCGGCCCTGTTCGATGATGGCGTAGCTTTCCGGGCCGAGGCCGGTGCCGAGGAACAGATCCTGAATATCGCGGAGGCGCGCCAGCTTGCCGTTGATGAGGTATTCGCTTTCTCCCGACCGGTACAAACGGCGTGTGATGGTGATTTCGCCGCGCCGCTCGGCCGTCTTTTCGGCGTCGGCCTTAACCGGGGAGTGCGCGTGCCCGTTCTGGTGCGCCGAGTAAGCGTCTCCGTTAACTCCATTTGCTTCATGGCCGCCAGCAGCGATCTCGTGTTCCGGCTGTCCCTCGCCTGCCTTTTCGCTGGGCTCCGGTTCCGCAGCAACCGGGACCTCCCGGGCAAAACGAAGTTCGTCGGCAACGAGGGTCATGGTGACGGAAGCCATGCCGAGCGCCTTGCGTTCCCGCGTGCCGGCAAAGATCACGTCTTCCATGCGGGCGCCGCGCAGGCTCTTGGCGGACTGCTCGCCGAGCACCCAATTTATGGCGTCACTCAGATTCGACTTGCCACAACCGTTCGGTCCAACGATGGCGGCAATGCCCTGCCCGTTGAACTTCATTTCCGTCCGGTCGTAGAAGGACTTAAATCCGTGAATCTCGACGCGCTTGAGCTTCAGCAAATGGATGGACCCCTTCTCATTATTTCTCGGGGGAGTGTTTCTATCCTAACCGGACGAAGCCGCGAAGTAAAGCACCATACCCCTCATTTTAGTGTGCCCCCTCTTCCTACACACAATATGTTGTGGTTAATTCACGAAATCGCCTCATTCCTGTAAGATTGCTTAATTCCCTCGCCTCGCTCGCACAAAAGTTCGAAAATCATGGGTATGAAGAAGCCGAGCTCTGCTTGGGTTCGCGCGACCGCGATTATCCTGTCTTCGCTCGCCCTGGGTGGGTGCCTTCTCGGGCAATCAACTTTCCGTGCCAGGCAGGCGGATTCGGACGACCTGGCTCGGGGGAAATTCCTGATCGCGCCACGTGAGTCGCAAGATCCGAACTTCGCCGGGACCGTGGTCCTACTGATTCATTATGATGACGACGGCGCTGTTGGCCTGGTCATCAACCGGCCCACGAAGCTTCCGCTTTCGCGGCTCTTCGATGAGATCAAAGCCGCACGAAAAATCGATGACGTCGCCTTTTTCGGAGGACCTGTGGAGTTGCGCGATGTCCTTGCGCTGTGCCGGTCCCAAAAGAAGCCGGAGGCCAGCATCCCCATGTTCGGCGATGTTTACCTGCTCTCCACGAAGGCTGGCTTGGAAAAAATGCTGTCTTCCAAACCCACGCCGAAAACGCTGCGTGTCTATGTCGGTTATACCGGTTGGGCGCCCGGGCAACTGGAGCACGAAATCGAACTCGGCGCCTGGCGGGTGCTGCCCGGTGAAGAAGACAGCATTTTCGATCTGGATCCGGCAGGGGTATGGCCCCGGTTGATCGACCGGACCGAAATGCGGGTAGCGCAGCTGGCTGCTTGGCATTAACGGCGGGCCCCTGGGCTGCTGCATATTGTCCAGATGGACGGCAAATGGTCTGGCTGCGAGTCCTCGTCGCCCTCTTCGGGTGTTGCGGTAATCCCGGGAAGCCGGACGAGAGCGCCCGGGACTTCTCAGCCCGTCATTGAGAGGCGGCCTGAGAGGCCGCCGCAGAGCGAGGCTCTGCCCCACCAAGGGGCGCAAACCGGCGATGGTTCGAGGACTTGCCCCAGCACATACTGTCTTCCCGGGCGAAAGCGAGCAGAAAAGCCCGCACCCATCGCTGGCCGCACCGACCGGCAGCCCTTCGGCTTTTCCTCCTATTGACAGTCTATAGGAGCCAGGTTATCTTTATATAGATTCTCTATACGTCTTCTATGCCGTCACAACCTGCCAACTTACTTCAGGGGACGCTGGACCTGCTGATTCTCAAAGCGCTTGTCTCCGAACAGCGGCACGGGCTCGGTATTTCGAGGCGGATCGAACAGATTACCAACGGTACATTCCAAGTAAAGCCGGGGTCCCTGTTCCCTGCCCTGCACCGGATGGAGGAAGCCGGATGGCTTGCTTCCTCGTGGGGCGAATCGGAAAACAACCGGCGCGCCAAGTACTACCGGCTCACCAAAGCCGGACTCCGCCAACTGGAAACTGAACAACAGGAGTGGGGGCGCATCTCGCTCGCCATCGCGTCGGCATTGAAGGCAATTTAAGGAGATTCTCCATGTTCGTGGCGATTTCCCGGCTTTGGCGGAACCTCTTCGATAAACAGACGACTGAGCGTGAACTGGACGACGAGATTCGCAGCTACGTCGACATGCTCACTACCGAAAAGATCGCCGCTGGCACAATACCGGAGGTGGCGCGCAGACAAGCATTGCTTGCCGCTGGGGGGATCGAACAGGTGAAAGAACAGGTGCGCGAAGCTCGGCACGGCCACGCGATAGAGGGAATCGCCGCGGACTTGCGGCAAGCCCTCCGAACGCTAGGGAACAATCCGGGTTTCGCCATTCTGGCGACGCTGATGCTCGCTCTGGGGATTGGCGCCACCACGCTCGTGTTCAGCGTCTTCTATTCAGTCTTGCTCAGGCCATTGCCGTTTAAAGAGCCCGGCCGGCTTGTTCAGATTTGGGAGGCCCGCCCGCAAAAGGGCTGGCAACAAGCGTCGTTCACGGAAGCGAATTTCTGGGACGTGCGCGCCATGAGCAAAGCATTCGAAGATGTTGGCGCCTTCACCGTGGCAGACATGACTATAACCGGCTCCGGCGCTCCGCAGCATCTAACCGTCGGCCGTGTATCCGCTCAATTCTTCTACGTTTTGGGCGTGGGGCCATCGTTGGGGCGCCTTTTTTTCCCGCACGAAGATCAACCCGGACACGATAACCACGCCGTTCTGCTCGAACACAACTTCTGGGTAAGCCGATTTGGCGCTTCGCCCGCGATTCTGGGCAAAATGCTTAGACTCGATGGTCAGTCCTACCGTGTGGCGGGAGTGCTTCCGGCGGGTGAACCGTGGCTCAACGATGCCGATGCATTCATTCCTTTGGTTTACAGCCCCGCTGCCAGTCGAGGAAGCTTCGAATTCTCGGTGATAGCCCGGCTCAAGAAAGGAGTATCTCTCGAAGGGGCGAAATCGGATCTCGCGGCCGTGTGCGGCCGGCTCGCGAAATTGTATCCGGCGAACGACACGGGGATGGCGATCAAGATCGAGCCTGCGAGCGCGTGGGGCGCTGACGCCAAACTTCGCTCTGCTCTATGGGTTCTGCTGGGCGCTGTCGGATTTCTGCTGCTGATCGCCTGCGTGAATCTGGCGAACCTGTTGCTTGCGCGGGCAACCGCGCGGACACGGGAGATCACGATTCGCTCCGCTCTTGGCGCAAACCGCGCACGCATTATCAGACTGGTGCTCGGCGAGGCATTCGTGGTCAGCTTCATCGGCGCCGGCCTGGGACTGCTGCTTGCGCGGCAAGGCCTCGATCTGATCCGCGCGGCCAACCTCAACGGCATTCCCCGTATCTCCAGTATTGGGCTGAACGGCTGGGTTCTTGGCTTTACGCTCATAATCACGATTCTCGTTGTGATTTGTTCGGGGCTGATACCCGCTTTACAAGCTCCGCGCCGCGATCTCGCCGCCGCGTTGCGCGAAGGGGATCGCAGCCAGGCGGGGAATCGGTCACAATATCGTTTACGTTCCGCTCTGGTCACGGCGGAAGTGGCGCTCTCGCTGATGCTTCTGATCGGCGCGGGACTCCTAATTCGCAGCTTTGACAATCTACTGCATGTCAACCGGGGTTTCCAAACCAGCCACCGCATCATCGCGACCGTCAACATGCCCGGATCGTATGACGGTAACCGTATCGACCAGATCGTGCGCGATTACCGTTTCAAGATTGTTTCCTTACCCGGCGTGCAGGCCGTAGCTGCCGCCAGTTCCCGACCTGTTCTCGGCTGGGACTCGGGAATGGGCATTGTCGCCGCCGACCATCCCGATCCGGCAAACGGCAATGTACCCTGGGCAAGCTGGCGCTTCATCACGAGCGATTATTTCCGCGCGATGGGTATACCGATCCTACAAGGCCGGGCTTTCGCGGAGCGCGATCGGAAAGGCGCTCCGTGGCGAATCGTCATCAGCCAGAAACTGGCCGAACTTTTCTGGCCTGGGCAGAATCCCATCGGCCGAAAGGCGATTCTTTGGAAGGGGCAAGGAAACGAGGTCGCCGAAGTGATCGGCGTGGTTGGAGATATTCGCGACCATGGCCTCGATTCCGATCCGACTCGCATTGTTTACATTCCCTACTATGGAACCGGCTGGCCCGTGGCGCAGTTTATTGTACGGGCGGCGGAAAATCCGGCAAATCTCGTTCCGTTGCTGCGATCCAGCCTCACCGAGATCGATCCATCTCTGCCCTTGTCCGACGTTCGGACATTACAAGACATCGTTGACGCCTCGGTTGGCACGAAACGGCTGAACACAATACTGATCACGACCTTCGCGGGAATCGCCCTAATTCTGGCGATGACCGGTATCTATGGAGTTCTCTCGTATTCAGTGGCCAAGCGGACCGCCGAAATCGGCGTCCGAATTGCGCTGGGCGCCAATCCCAAGAGAATATTCATTCTGATCGCCGGGCAAGGCATGCGCCCGATCCTGATGGGCATCGTCGTCGGCCTTGCGGGCGCAGCGGCGCTGTCAAGTCTGCTAGGCAGCTTACTGTTTGAAGTGAAGCCGCTCGACACCACCACCTATGTCGCGGTTTCGCTCCTCATCGTCCTCGTTGCTCTTCTTGCCTGCTACGTTCCCATCCGGCGCGCTTTGCGCGTCGATCCGGCTGCGGCGTTGCGCGAGGAGTAGTGGTGAACTAAACTCCCGGCGGCCCTCGAGTCCAGGCGTCTGAACGCATGTCTTCGCTACACTGAAGTATCCACCGCACATGTCCCAGTCGAACAGCGAGGCGGCGCGGGCCGGCCGAATAGTTGCCATCTACCCGGGCTCGTTCGATCCCATTACGAACGGCCATCTGGATTTAATCGATCGAGGCGCGAAGCTCGTGGAGCGTCTAATCGTCGCTATTCTGGAGAACCGCTCGAAGCATCCGCTTTTTACCGTGGAAGAGCGCACGGAAATGCTTCGTGAGGTGACGGCCGGGTACTCGAACGTGGAAATCGATTCGTTTGACGGACTACTGGTCGACTATGCGGCACGACATCACGCGAACGCAATTCTGCGCGGTATCCGGGCTATTTCCGACTATGAGCATGAGTTGCAGATGGCGTTAATGAACAGGCGGCTGCGGCCGGAAACCGAGACAATCTTTTTAATGGCGAGCGAAGATAACTCTTTTATCAGCTCGCGTTTGGTTAAGGAAGTGATTTCGCTCAACGGCAATGTGTCCGGTCTGGTGCCGAAAACGGTGGAAGAGCGGCTACGTCAGAAGTTACATTTGAGAAAGGAAGGATAGCAAGTTTATGCAAGCCACACTCGAAATCGCAGACAGAATTTCAACCATCAGCGTTTCATCGACGATGAAGGTGGCCGCCGATGCGGACCGCCTGCGCCGGGAGGGCGTGGACGTAGTCGATTTCGGCGCGGGCGAGCCCGACTTCCCCACTCCGGAAAACATCAAGAAAGCAGCAGTTGACGCGCTGGCCGCGAATTTTACGAAGTACACGCCGGCCGGCGGAACGCAAGAGCTTCGCGATGCGATTTGCGCACGGCACAAGGCAGATTTCGGCACGAATTACTCGGTTCCCGAATGCCTGGTTACCGTAGGCGGCAAACACGCCATCTTCAATTTGATGCAGGCGTTGATCAACCCGGGCGATGAAGTGGTCATCCCGGTCCCTTATTGGGTGACCTATAAGGACGTTGTCAACTACGCGGGCGGGATTTCCGTGTTCGTCGAAACCGATGAAAAGTCGGGATTCGAGATCACATCCGCGCTTCTCGAGAAACACCTGACTCCGAAGACCAAGCTAGTGATCATTAACTCGCCATCAAACCCGAGCGGCGCGGTTATCGAGAAGTCCGAGTTCCTGAAGATTTTCGAGCTGACTTCGAAGCGCGGCATTCACCTTTTAACGGATGAATGCTACTGCCATTTCCTCTACGATGGAAATCCGTTCTCGATCGCGGCCGCGCCAAACGCGAAAGAGACGGTGCTTGTGGCCGGATCGCTGTCGAAAACTTATTCCATGACAGGCTGGCGCATCGGCTTCGCGCTCGCCCCCGCGCCAATTATCACTGCGATGACGAAGCTGCAAAGCCACAGCACATCGAATCCGACTTCCTTTGCGCAAAAGGGCGCAGTCGAAGCGATGAAAGGCCCGCAAAGCTCGATACCAACGATGCTCGCGGAATACCGCCGCCGCCGCGATTTCGTCATCGACCGCCTGCGCCAGATTGAAGGGGTATCAATCGTGACCCCGAACGGCGCCTTTTACGCTTATCCGAATATCAGCGTCGCCTATCAGGGCGGAAAGGTGAAGAATTCGCTCGATTTTGCGGGGCAGCTTCTTTCCAAAGAGCACGTGGCGGTGGTTCCCGGCGAGGCGTTCGGCACGTCGGACCACATTCGCATCTCGTATGCAACATCGATTCGCGAGCTAAAGCGCGGTCTCGATCGTCTGCACAAGTTTATCGACGATGTGCGCGCGTAGCCGAAGGTCGAGGCATGCAGGAAGAGCGCTTCGCGAAGACGCGCTGACGCTTTGGGCTCGGAATCAAGGGGTTTCGCCGGCTTAAACGTACGATCACTCGTCCGAGACTGATTCGCACGCGGTTCTTCACGCAAAAGTGTTCAAAGCCCAACGACCGGGGCAGCCGGAGAGGCCGCCGCAGATCGAAAATCTGCCCCACGTGAATTTCCAATCAAGCGTGCCCAAGCTCCGAATCGGACAAGCGGCCGTTCAGCCACAGCGGCAGTTGCTGAACAGGCAAGCGGACGCCGACAAAGAATTGCCCGAACTCAGCATACAGTGAGCTGGCTTCGTCGAAACGCATTTCGTAAATCAGCTTCTTAAAAACCAGCGGGTCGTCCGCAAACAGGTCGACGCCCCACTCCCAGTCATCGAAGCCGATCGAGCCGGTGATGATCTGCCGCACTTCGTCGCCGTATCGCCTGCCGATGGCGGCATGATCCTGCATGAGGCGCTGCCGCTCCGGCATAGTGGCGGCGTACCAGTTGTTCCGTTCACCTCGTCTGCGGTCCATCGGATAGAAGCACAGGTATTTCGTCCCGGGAATGTGGGGGAACAAACGCCGCGCCATCGCCGCCGACTGCCGGGCGATCACTTCTTTCACGGCTGCATTCCACTCTGGCGAAAACGGCTCGATACCTTTTTCCGTCAGTGCCGCATAAGTTTTAATGGACGAGTCGTATAATCCCAACTCGACGACCGATACGTACGAGTGCCTTTCTTCGATATAGTCGAACAGCTCAGTCTGAGCGAGTTGCAATTCGACGCGGTTCAGATCTTCAAGCGAGTCCCTGAAGTGCAACAGCATCAGATCGCCCTTGTGTCCAAGCTGCGAAAACACAGCGGACTGGCTCGGATGCCCTTCGGCTTCTCCCTGTTCCATTGGCTGAAATGCGCGTATTGTCTCGTTCGCAATGCGTTCCCGGTGCCAGGAGGGCAGGCTGCGCCATTCCTTCCAGCGAAACCGAAACATCTGGTGAAGCGCCGCCGACCCTTCAAGCGTCAATGGGACCGGCACGGACGACGGCTCAGCCACGGATCGCCTCCGTTTGCGTCTCGTCACCGGTCGGGAGCTTTGGAAGCGGGACACGGTATTTGCCATCGAACACTTCGCCAAAAATTCCGAGAATTTCTTGGTGGATCAGCGTGTTGTCGGCGAGCAGGTGTGGACCATATAAGTCGAATGCTTCGCCTCGCATGCCGGTGACACGGCCGCCGGCTTCCTCCACCAACAGAGTGCCGGCCGCCATGTCCCACGGATTGAGTCCAAATTCCCAGAATGCATCGAGGCGGCCACATGCGGTATACGCCAGGTCGAGCGCGGCCGAACCGGCTCTGCGGACCCCGTGCGTCATCATCGCGAGCTGATAGTAAAAATGCACGTTGACGCTCTGGTGGCGGCGGCGGCTGGGAAATCCCGTGGCCACCAGCGAATCTTCGAGAGTGGCGGCACGGCTGACGCGGATCTTATTGCCGTTCAGCGTGGCGCCGGCTCCTCGCTCGGCGGCGACTAGCTCATTGCGTTCTGGATCAAAAATCACACCGGCGATAATTTCGCCACGCCGGGCAACAGCGAGCGTCGCGTTGAACATGGGGAAGCCGTGGGCGAAGTTAGTAGTCCCGTCGAGCGGGTCAACGTACCAGCGGTATTCAGATTTCATGTCGGCGTGACCGCCTTCTTCAGCGACGATGCCGTGATCAGGGAAACGCTTCTTCAGTTCGTTGACAACAAGCTCTTCGCTCGCGCGGTCGGCGGCAGTGACGAGATCGTACTCGCCTTTCAATTCGAAGCCGACACCGCGATGCGACATCAGCACGCCTCCGGCCTCACGGGCGATCTCGATCGCCGCTTCCAGGAAATAACTCATATATCTCTATTGAACCTGATCGGGTTTGCCAAACAGCGGAAAAGGGCATGACGGAACCAGGAATCCGTCAGCGGCGGAGGCCGGAGGTTCCGTTTGCAGCGTGGATCCTACGCGCAGCGAACTGGGCGAGTTCACCCGACCGTCAACTAGGCTTGAGGCCCTTACCGTGTTACCTCGTCATCCTCAACCGCCTGAGCGCGGAGTGCAGAGTATCGCGCGATTCCGCGATGCCGAATGCAAACGTGCCGCCGAAGTAGATTAAACCGTAGAGTCCCAAGGCGACCACTGCGAGCGGAAGCGGATGCGCGGTTCCGACGGTGCGTTTGATGGCAAATCCCGCTGCTCCGGCGATAAGTGCGGTCAGCCACAGAATGGCAAGGAAGCCGGGCGCAAGCGAGGTAGAGCCGATGCGACGGCGGAGCGAGCGGCGCAAAAGCGAAAATTCCACCCAACCGGCGATGCCGGCGGAAATAGTCAATCCGGCAATGCCCCACTTCGGCTCGACGCCGGCCAGTCGCGGCAATTCGAGCGCAAAGAAGAACCCAAGCGCGGTGGTCAGAATGACGCGAACAACGGCGAATCGCAGCGGCGTCTTTGTGTCATACAAAGCGTAGAAAGCGGACGAGTACAGACGACCCAGCGCAGTCGCGAGCAGCCCAACCGACGACCCGGCAAGGACGGCCCAGACATAAACGGTGTCCGCGCGATGAAAGCGGCCGGTTTGATAAAGTGCTCCGGCAATAATATCTCCGAGCAGTAAAAACGCCACCGCCGATGGAACCACGAAGAATGCAATGCGCCGCAAGCCGGCATCGAGACGATTCCGGAGAAGCGAAGCGACTTCATCTTCCGTTCCGAGAGCCTGGGACAACGCCGGTAGTTCGGCGGCGGATACGGACATGCTGAACAGACTGATGGGCAGGATGGAGATGATTTGGCCATACCCCAGCGCGGCCACCGCGCCGGTCGGCAGGAGGCTGGCGATGATCGAATCGATGTAGGCGGAAATCTGGACCACGCCACGGCTCAGGAAAATGGGGCCGAAGTTGCGAATCACTCTTCGCACTTCGGCGGCGGCCGTGTCGAGCACCGGGCGGAAGTGCGGCAGATACCGCAGCACGCGCGGGAGTTGAACGAGGAATTGCAAGCCGCTCCCCACAACCGAAGCCCACGCGAGATAGATAGCCAGGTCGTCCTGCGGCGTAAAACCGCCGAAAGTGACGAGCGCCGCGATCATCGTGACATTCAAAGCAACGGGGGCGGTATAGGACAGCAGAAAGCGATGGTGACTGTTGAGTATCCCCAGGCACCACGCGCTCATTACCAACAGGCCAGTACCCGGAAACAAAATCCGAACGATGTGGATGGTGAGCTCGCGCTTTTGTCCGCTGAATCCTGGAGCAATGGCGTCGATGAGAAACGGAGTGAGTAGGACGCCCAGGACGACAAGCACCGAGCAAACCAGGGCAAGCAAGCCGAAAATCGCACTGGCCAGATGGTCGGCCTCTTCTTCCTGCCCTTGTGCCAGCAGCTTGGAATACACGGTGACGAAGGAGGCCGAGAGGACGCCTTCGCCAAAAAGATTATTCAAAAGGTTCGGGATACGAATCGCGGCGCGAAACGCATCGGCCACGGCCGAATTGCCGAAGTAGTGCGCAATCACCCGCTCCCGGATCAAGCCGGTGAGGCGGCTGATGAGGATACCAAGCGCCACCCGGAACGCGGCTCCCCCGGCTTTCGGTGTCGATGAAGAGCTTACAGGCGGCACTGCGGTTGCCTCAGCCGCAAGTGCGTCCGGAGGCGAAATTTGATCCGGATTTCCTGCCGGCTTCCGGTTAATTCGGATACGAAGCTGCAAATTGCGAGTGTACTGCCATGGCCGCTCACTTCGGCGGCCTTCCTTTCAGAATCGTTCAGGGACGCAAATTGGGAAAACTATTGCGGCGGAGCAATGGGAATCGCTACCGTGAAGAATGGCACATGAGTAATCGCGGTCCCATCTCCAGCTTCCTCAAACATCATTTTCGTCATTTCAACGCAGCCACGCTGGTGGAAGCGGCGGAAGCCTACGATAAACATCTGGCGAGCGGCGGCAAGATGTTCCTGACGCTTGCGGGCGCAATGAGCACCGCGGAACTGGGCGTCTCGCTGGCGGAAATGATTCGCCAGGACAAAGTACATGGCATCTCGTGTACGGGCGCAAATCTTGAGGAAGATGTGTTCAACCTGGTGGCGCATGATTTCTATGAGCGCGTGCCACACTGGCGCGATCTGCGGCCGGAAGATGAACAGGCATTACTCGACCGCCACATGAACCGCGTGACAGATACGTGCATTCCAGAAGAGGAGGCAATGCGACGCATCGAGAGCGTCATCTTGAAAGAGTGGACGAGCGCGGACGAGAAGAGCGAGCGTTATTTCCCGCACGAGTTTTTTTACCGAATCTTACAATCGCCTGAGTTACAGAAGAGCTTTCAAATCGACAGAAAAGATAGCTGGCTGTTTGCGGCGATGGAGAAGAATCTGCCGATATTCGTTCCGGGATGGGAAGACTCCACGCTCGGCAACATGTACGCCGGGCACTGCATATCGGGCGATGTAAAAAACGTTCATACTGTGCGTACCGGGATCGAATATATGGCGGAACTGGCGAGTTGGTATACCGAGACGGCGAAGAAATCATCGATCGGCTTTTTCCAAATCGCGGGTGGTATCGCCGGAGACTTCCCCATCTGTGTAGTGCCTATGCTGCGGCAGGACCTGGAACGCGAAGATACGCCGCTGTGGGGATATTTCTGTCAGATCAGCGACTCCACGACGAGCTATGGTTCGTACTCGGGCGCGATACCTAACGAGAAGATCACCTGGGAGAAGCTCAGTATTCATACGCCCAAATACATCATTGAGTCGGACGCTTCCATCGTCGCGCCGCTGATGTTTGCCTATCTGCTCGGGTGGTAGCGCCTCGAAGCAGAAACTTTCTACTGCTGCACCTTGTCGGCTCTCGTGTCAAGAACTGAATCTCACGAGGATTGAAGCCGTTAGAAAGCAATTGACATTGATCATTACCGTTTGCTAACTTCGCGTTGATCTGATGCGATCGGTTCCTACCTTACGCGCCCTTCATCCGGCACTCGTTTTGCTCGTCGACGACAATTCTCATGGGATTGTCGCGCGCAGGAATGTGTTAGAAGAACTTGGCTACACCGTTATCTCCGCGACCAGCGGAACGGATGCCTTAAAGCTGGTTGAAGAGCATCATTTTGAACTCGTTATAACCGACTACCTTATGCCTGCCATGGACGGAGTCGCGCTGATTGCTGAATTGAGGCATCGTGGATTCAAGAACCCCATCATCCTGCTGAGCGGGGTGCTTGCGGATCTCGGGTTGACTAAAAAGACGACTGGCGCGGACCTCCTGGTCCAGAAGAGCGCGAACGAAATCGAACACCTGGTTCGCGGAGTGAAACGTCTCCTGACGCCGCCGAAGAAACCAGCGAGCGCGCAAGGAACGGCAGCGCGAAAGCGGAGGCGCGCGGCAGGCGATTGATTACGATAGCAATTATCCCGATGGCTATAGTAGAAAGCATAGATGGCGATCTCCAGGCTTTCTGTCGCTTGCATTGCCGTAACGTTGACGCTCGTCGCCGCGCCGACCACAACCAAACATAGATCCGCATCGCACGCGCGTTCTGGAATTGCATCCAGCGCTGGGCTGACGAGGGCGCGGCGATTGTCCCTGCACGACCGCGTCGCGCAATTGATCGTGGTTCGAGGTTATGGCGATTATCTGAATTCGCAGAGCGCCGAATATCGAAGGCTCTTGCATTGGATCCAGGATGTACACGTCGGGGGGATGATCATCGCCAATCGCGTTCACGACGGACATGTGATTAACGCCCAGCCATACGAGATGGCCGTGTTCCTGAATCACCTGCAGCGGCTTGCACGCACTCCGCTCTTCTTCGCATCGGACTTTGAACGTGGAGCTTCCATGCGCGTTGCCGAGACGGCGAGATATCCCTACATGATGGCGTATGGGGCGGCACACGATCTCAAAGCCGTAAGAGATCTCGGCGCGGCAACGGCGCGCGAAGCGCGCGCGCTCGGAATCACATGGGTGTTCGCTCCCGATGCGGACGTCAACAACAATCCGGATAACCCGATCATCAATACGCGTTCTTTCGGCGAAGATCCGGAGGCGGTCGCACAAAATGTGGCGGCATTCATCGAAGGCGCGCACGCGGACCCGGCGGATTATGTTCTGCTGAGCGCCAAGCATTTCCCAGGCCATGGCGATACCGCCGAAGATAGCCACATGCAGATGGCAAAGCTCGATCAGCCGAAAGAGCGGATCGAATCGGTGGAGCTGGTTCCATTTCGAGCCGCGATCGCCCATGGAATCGACTCGATCATGACAGCGCATCTCTCCGTCCCGGCATTTGAGCCCCAGCCGATTCCGGCCACGGTCTCGAAGAACATCCTGACCCGCCTGCTGAGAGAAGAGATGGGCTTCAAGGGTTTGATCGTCACCGACGCGATGGACATGCAAGGATTGACGAAGCTTTTCGGCCAGGAAGAAGCGGCCGCGCGAGCGATCGAAGCCGGAGCAGATGTATTGTTGATGCCCGCTGACCCGGAAGCGTGCATACGCGGCGTCCTCGAAGCCGTCCGGAAGGGCCGCATTTCGCAAAGGCGCATCGATGAAAGCGTTGCAAAGGTGCTTGCCGCCAAGCAGCGAGTCGGCTTGTATCGCAGCCGCTTTGTCAGTCTTGATAAGATCGCAGATCGAATTAAGGATCCGGGGCTGAACGAACTCGCGGAGAAAGTGGCGGACGAATCGGTGACGCTGGTGAAAGACGATAAGCATCTGTTTCCGATTGGCGATCCGGCCAATTCATGCCTCACTGTGCTGACTGAAGGCCGATACTCGTCGCGCGGGGAGAACCTGATTAACACCGTCCTGCGGCGCGCGCCGAACGTCCGAACGTACGTTGCCAATGCGATGACTCCCGATGCCGAACTGAATGGTCTGGTGGAGACGCTCAGCCAATGCAAGCAGGTCTATCTGGGCGCGTTTGTCACCGTTGCCGCCAATCGCGGAAGTGTCGCACTGGAGGGCGGATTGAGCAAATTCATAGACTCCCTGATAAAAGCGAACGCGCCGGTCGCGCTGATTTCATTCGGCAGCCCCTATCTTCTCCGCACCTTCCCCGGCGTTAGCGCTTATGCCGCAACCTTCAGCACATCGGACACCTCGGAGATCGCGGCGGCGAAAGCCCTGTTCGGTGAAATTCCGATTCAAGGGAGACTACCGGTGTCAATCCCCGGCCTCGCAAAAATTGGGGACGGAATTCAAGTTACGGCGCGAACCTCGCGAGCATCTCAAGGAATGCAATGATCAAAATCACCTGGCTTGGACACGGCACTGTTCAGTTTCAATTCCCTTCGGACGAAGTGCTTATCATGGATCCCTGGATCGATAATCCGAGGTATCCCAAGGGACATAGAATCGGGCGGGTGGATGCAATCGCCGTTTCACATGGCCACTTCGATCACATTCACAGCGTGCTGCCGCTTGCAAAGCAGTTTAAACCAAAGGTTGTCGGGATTTTCGAGATCGGCCACTGGCTGGAATCGAAAGGCGTCGACAACACGATCGGAATGAATAAAGGTGGAACCGTCGATCTGGGTTTTGTGAAGCTCACGATGACGCACGCTGTGCATAGCTGCGGGATCATTGACGACGGCAAGATCATCTACGGCGGCGAAGCAGCCGGCTATGTTCTTACGCCAAGAGACGAGCGCCCCATTTATTTTGCGGGTGATACAAACGTTTTCTCGGATATGGCGCTGATTCATGAGTTGTACCGGCCAGAGTTGGCGTTTCTACCGATCGGCGACCATTTCACGATGAGCCCGCACGAAGCCGCAAAGGCCGTCAGTCTGCTGCAGGTGAACAAAGTCGTACCGATGCATTTCGGCACCTTCCCCGTCCTCACCGGCACACCTAAAGCGTTGTCTGAAAAGCTACGGGGGCAAGCGGCAGTTTGGACGCTCGAGCCGGGCAAAACAGAGGAGTGGTAGACGAAGGGGCGGTTTAGTCACCGCCGGTAGCTCCACTTTTTCGTAGAGACTGGAGATTCCGATTCGAACGCCGATTGATTCAAGCGCCACCTCCGCGGCCGGATCGTCAAACTCTGTGGTTCGAATACTCTTCAGAACTGAGAAATGTGGCGCGCGCTACTAACAATTCACGCTTATCCTAGCGTCGAATACGCAAACTCAAGCCGCCTCCGCGCCTTCCGCAGCCGTGAAATAAGCGCAGTCCGGGTGATGAAACACAAGCCCGCTGACGCTCGCTTCCGGCTCCATCATGAATCCGTCCGTAAGTTGCACGCCAATTTCATCGGGGTTGAGTAATTTCCAAAGCTTCGCCTGGTCCTCCAGGTTGGGGCACGCAGGATAGCCAAAGCTGTAGCGCTTACCGCGAAAGCGCGACGTGAAGCGCTCCTGCATCGTCATGGTGGGAGAATCCGGGAATCCCCAATCTTCACGGATGCGGCGGTGCAGCCATTCGGCACAAGCTTCAGCCGTTTCGATAGCGAGTGCTTGTATGCCATGCGCTTTGAAAAACTCGCCAGCCTGCTTGGCTCTCCCGGAGTGCTCGTATACGCCTTCGCCGGCAGTCACGACGAACATCGCAATGTGATCGCGGTGCCCGTCTTCAGGTTCAAGAACGTAATCGCTCAGGCACAAACCATCCGATTTCGCTTGCCGCCCGAACTGAAGCGTTTCGATCGGGTTCTCCTCGCCGGGCCTAAACAGGCGGACTGC
>JAICLJ010000264.1 GCA_025927575.1 Bryobacteraceae bacterium
ACGTTCAGCGTCGAGTATGGCCGCGCCAGTTCGATCCAGATGGCGATGACCACAAAATCCGGCAGCGATCAGTTTCACGGCCTGGCTAGCGATTATTTCAATTACCAGCAGTTCTGGGCGCGGACCGAGTTTTCACCCGCCAACTACGCGCCGTTTCATAGCAATAATTTCTCGGCAGCCCTGAGCGGCCCAATAATTCCGAATCATCAACTATTTTTTTTCGGATCGGTCGAGCCGTTCCGGGCGTCCACCTCGACCGGCAACAGCACGATCACATTCGAAGACCCGGCTTTCACCGCGTTCGCAGCCAACAATTTTCCCGGCACCATCGGGACGCGCCTGTTGACCAGCTATCCGGCGAGCGGCGCTACCGTGAAAGGCGTGAACAAGACGGCACTGGATTTGTTTCCAGGCACGTGCGGAACTGCGGCGGCCTCGTTTTTACCCTGCAATCTTCCGGTCCTGGACAACGGCGTTTTCAATGCAACGAATTATCGCAATGCTTTGCAATACAACGTCCGCATCGACAAGTATTTTTCTGCCGATCGCATCTACGGCAACTTCTATCGCACCACGCTTGACACGGGTGGCCCGGCCGTGAGACCGGCCTTCGCCACAACGAACCAGTATTCAGCCAATTCGTTCCAGGCGAACGAAACGCACACGTTCTCGCCGACCATGCTGAATGAGGCGGCGTTCGCTTTCCTGCGAATTGAGGGACTTTCGCCCGCTACCGGTAACTTCGCCGTGCCCGTTGTTTCGGTCACCGGTCTTGGCACCGGATTCGGAAACGGATTCGCGCTCGGCGATTTCATCCAGCATAGTTATCACTGGCGCGACGTTTTGACAAAGATCCAAGGGAACCACAGCCTGAAAATGGGCTATGAAGGCTGGCATGGCGACGATGTCGCGCTCTTCGCGGCGGCCCGTGGCCAAGCTAATTTTCAATTCAACAATATACTCGACTTGGTGCAGGACCAGCCCTTCAGCGAAAACACGCTGGCGTACAATCCTCTGACCGGCAAGGCGCAGGATGCCAACTACGGCTACGCCATGACAACCCACGCCCTTTTCTTCCAGGACACCTGGAAAGTGGCATCAAACTTCACTTTCAACTACGGGCTGCGCTGGGACGATTTTGGCAATCCGTATCCGTCGCTCGCGGGAACGAACCTTTCAAACTTCTTTCTCGACTTCCGCCCTACATTCGAACAGAGCGTCGAAACGGGAGTCATGAGAAAAGTGAGCCACGTATACATGAGTAGTATCTCGAATGTCTGGTCGCCGCGGTTCGGAGTTGCGTGGGATCCGGCCAAAAATGGCAATTGGGTGGTGCGGGCCGGCTTCGGCATGTATCACGATTTTCCGACTCTGGGCAATTCGGAAAACGGGCTGAACGCAAATCCTCCGGGCTACATCCTGCCTACATTCTTCAACGATGGGACTACGCCAAGGCCGATTTTCGCTTTCGGTACGAGCAACACTTATCCTTTCGGATTCCCCTATCCGGCGCTGCCTTCGACAACTCTCACTCCGCAAGGAGGGCTGGTAGGCACACAGGCCAGCGTTGGAGGGATCGATCCCCTGTTGAGCGCGCCGCTCACCATGACTTATGCGGTCACCCTCGAGCGCAGGCTTCCGGCAAACCTGGTGGGCAGCGTGGGCTACCAGGGATCGCATTCCTTGAATGTCATTTCCGGTTACGGACAAACCAACAACACGAGCTACGGCATCGACATTAACCGGTTCGCTGGAGATTTAATTATCAATAACCGGACGTCACCTACGCGCCTGAATCCAAGCTTCGGGTCGATTAACTATGCCAAGAATGCCGCCGACGCCCGCTATGACGCAGTGGTGTTCGACGTGCGCGGACGGCTGAAGAACCGCTTCTTCTTCGACGCTTCCTATACGCGTTCGCGCTCGCTCGATAATTCACAGGTGTATCCGACCTTCCAAGGTCTTTCGCAGTATTACGGTTATTCAGCGTGGGACGCTCCGAACCGCTTTTCCCTCACGTTCAATGTCGACTTGGGGACGTATAACGGCAACCGCGGACTATTCGGCCATGTGCTGAGTGGCTGGAGCCTCAGCGGAACGAGCATCCTGCAGAGCGGCAATCCATTTACGGTATACACGAGCGCGCCGTTTCAACCACTGCGGAACGCACAGGGCGCCATTATCGGATATCAGCCCTCGAGCGGGGATTACAATGCCGATGGATTCAATCTCGATTATCCGGACGTCTCCAATTACGCGATGAATTCGGGCCGGCAGGGATTCCTCCATGGTGTCTTCGCACCGGATCAGTTCGCGCAGCCCGCGCTCGGATCGGAAGGCAACGAAAGCGTCAGCCGGTTTCGCAACCCGGCGTACTACCAGACTGACGCCGCTCTGTTGAAGAATACAAAGATCTTCGAGCGTCTGAATCTTCAGTTACGGTTCGAATCGTACAACGTTTTTAATCAGGTCAACTTACGCGGAGTGGCCGCCAACCTGTCCGATTCGAACTTCGGCCGCTCGACATCGCAGTTCAATCCGCGCAATCTCCAGGTCGGAGCGAAGCTGACGTTTTAGTAGTGCGGCAACTCGCAACTCCCTAGAGGCCAGCCAGGTCAGCCGCCGCCTGGCGCACCTGCTTGTTCATTGCCTCGAGGCAGTCGGAAATTCTCAGTGACTCCTCCATCGCAAGGCCCCAGTTCTTTGCGTCGACAGCTTCGCGAATGCCCGGCAATGTTTTCACGCCATAGCCTGTGTAAAGGCCTGGCGCGTAGATTTGGTGTTTGTACCACGGCCGGTTTGGCAGTCCCTCCGGTCTGGTCAGCACGCGCTCGGTTTGCATCAGCGTCCGATTCAGATCGGCTATTTTCTCGCGGTCGAAGGTGCTCTTTTCCAATGCCTGTTTCAGAGCGGTTTCGTACTGGTCTGAACTACTTTGCAGCGCCTGCAATTGCCGCCTGACGTTGTCGAAACGGATGTTGCGGCCGCTCTTCGCGGCTTCCTGTTCAATTTCACCGACGTAGCCCGTCACGGTCGTCACGAAATGTCCGAATTCCAGCGGCAGTACATCTGAATCGGCAAGCCGCATCAGCGCCGTCAGCGTGTATTGAGAAAGTGCGCGCCCATAAACGTGACTTCCGTCCGAAAAGTGGTTGTACCAGTAGATCGAGTCGTAAACAGAGTGATAAATCCCACTCTTATCCATGCCGGAGAAGCCGTCGTTCACGCTGGCGATTCCAGCGTAGTCGAGGAACGCGACATAATCCGAACCTGCCCCTAACGCGCCGATTGTGAATGCTTTCTCTTTCTTCTCGGGCGCCGCGCCGGGGTCGTCCTGCACCGGCTTATGGTTCAGACGCGCATGAATCAGGTTTTCGTCTGTCCCAGGCTGTTCCACACTCCTCCCCACTTCGCCCATAAATTCTTCTAGCGTGTGCGACCCCGATACACCGAGCCAACCCCGTTCATTCATATCGGAATTCAGATAAGCGACGGCTTTCTGCTTCAATTCGTCAACGTGTTTTTCGACCCATTCGGTCGAACCAATCAGGCCGAATTCTTCCGAATCCCAGACCGTAATCTTGATCGATCGCTTGGGACGCCATCCTTGTTTTGCCATTGCGCCCAACGCGCGCGCGGTTTCCATCAGCGCCACCGCGCCGCTGGTTGGGTCCGAAGCTCCGTTTACCCAAGCGTCGTGATGATTGCCCGCCAGCACCCATTGGTCGGGGAATTCACTGCCGGCAAGGGTCGCAATCACATCGTAAATAGGCTTGTTCGTCCAGTCGTAGTCCGTCTTCATGTGGACTTTCGCGGCGCCCGGGCCGAGGTGATACGTAAACGGAAGGGAACCACGCCATGACTCCGGCGCAAGCGGGCCGGTGAGTTGTTGAAGAATAGGAGCGGCGTCGCCATAGGAAAGCGGCAGCACCGGAATTTTCATCAACGATTTTGCTTCGTCCCGCAACAGCTTCTTTGCGCCGGGCACAGAGGCCCACCCGGGCGTCAGAGGATCGCCGGAGTATAGCGGCATATCCATCACGCTGCCTCGTTGCACGCCCTGCCACGGCCGCATGGGACCTTCCGGATAGATATCACCCTGGAAATAGCCGTCTTCGTGCGGGTCCGAATAGATCAGGCACGCGATCGCGCCGTGCTGCGCCGCGACCTTTACCTTGATGCCGCGCCAGCTTTTTCCATATCGCGCAATGACAATTTTGCCTTTGACATCGATGCCCTGTTTGGTCAGCCAGTTGTAATCCTCCGGCAGACCATAGTTGACATACACGACCTCGCCGGTGACATCGCCGGTTGCGCCGTACGCGTTGTATGTAGGCAGCTGGCCAGTATCCGAGCTGTCCGGGTCCTGCGGAACCTGAGGCTCCTTCAACTTGGCCTGGTAGGGTTTAGGCCCCAGCACCTCGACGGTTCGCATAGTCGGATACGGCAGTAGAACGTCGAACTGTTCGAGATGCGCGTCCAGTCCCCATTCCTTCATCATTCCGAGAATGTATTCCGCCACCGCCTTCGATCGCGGTGATCCGGCCTGGTGCGGCTCTCCGGCGATGAAATCCGTGTACTTCACCATGCGGGCGGCGTCCGGAATGGCGCGTGCCTGTTTTTCGGAAGCGAATTCCTGCTGGGCATTCGCCGCTGAAAAGCCGCGTATCGGCTCCTGAGCCATAGCCGAAAGTGCGCCGGCGAAGGCGAGCAGAAAACCAAGTGCAGATCTCTTAGGGATTAAACGTGGAAAGAAGTGTTGATGCCTTGAAATATTATCCGGTTTTCGGTTCACCGGCTTCGAAGCCGAGGCGGGTTGCACCGACAACCCGGCGCATTCAAACCCTAAACGAACCAGCGTTCGATGCCAGTGCCCGCTCTTGCCCTGACAATTAACGGTTAACGAAGGCGGCTTCATAGTGAAGCACTTATTCTAAACGACTGGAGGCGGTGCGTGAGCAGGCGGTTATAACGCCGGGCTTCTTAAAAGCTTTGTTGTTGTCGCTGCCTGGCCGAGGTGCCGCTGCGTGTGCTCGGCGATATGAACCAGCAGACCCAAAAACGTAGTTGGCAGCCGCTTCCGCCCGATATACCGTGGCGCGTACAAATCTTCGAACGAAAGATTTCTCAGACGCTGTTCGGCCTTCCCCAGGCGCGCGCGCAATTCAGCAAGTAACGTCGCGAGATCGGCGCCGGGTGTCGGCTCGTCCTTTAAGGATTGAAGTTGTTCTTCCGAAAGGCTTCGCTCTTCGAGATAGGTCAACAAACGATCCACGCTTCCCGGAATGTGTCGGAGGTGAAAGCCAAGCGGAGCAATGTTCCCAATCCGGCGCCACACA
>JAICLJ010000161.1 GCA_025927575.1 Bryobacteraceae bacterium
CGACTTAAAAAAGAGCTGCCCCGTCTGGCAGCTTACGGGAAGCGTTGTGCCCACTTGCACAGGGCGAGTCGAGGGTGAAGACGAAAAATCGACGCTCTTGCTTTGTGTGCGTAAATCGAGCTGCGTCTGCCCGAGTGCACAACTCGCGAGCAGAAGAACCGGCAGGATTTGAAAAAGTCGCATTGGCATGAATTCATCAGCCCCTTTGCTGAGGCTATTCCTGCCTAGAAGCTAGCATGCGAAATCGCTGGCTAATGCCTAACTGCTTGAGAATAAAAGCAAAGTTTCCCAAACTGGCGTTTGTGCCCCAACTCTATCGTGCCGGAAAAGCCCGCTTTTCGAGCGTTTGTGTGCTGGCGGTAGCCCTGTCTGGCGTTCTGAGCAGTCTAGGTTGACATTTCATGCGGCCATCGCCTACAACGTCCGCAAGTGAAATCCGCCGTCGACGTGCAGTGTTTGTCCCGCGCAATAATCCAGCAACCCGTCCGCGATGGCCCGGACGGCCCTGGCGACGTCCTTTGGCTCGCCCATTCGCCGTTGCGGCAGCAGGCCATTCGCAATCTTCTCTTCGTAGGCGGACGCAACCGCTGCAATCATGTCCGTTCGTACGATGCCCGGCTGAATCTCGAAAACACCGATCCCGACCGGCGCAAGGCGCGCCGCGAACAGCTTGGCAGCCATGCTGAGCCCAGCCTTTGAGATGCAGTAATCGCCTCGATTCACCGAGGCCGTGAACGCGGAAATCGATGAGATGAAGACGATGCGACCCTGCCGATGACCCGCCATCATCCGGGCAATCGCCTGCGTCAAAAAGTAGGGACCTTTGAGATTTGTGCCGAGTAGCTCATCGAAGCTCTCTTCACTCGCCTCCAGGATGTCGGCCCTTACCCGAGGCGCCATTCCGGCGTTGTTGACCAGCAACTCAATCCGAGGAAACCGCTTCGCCACGTCGTTCAGAAAAGCGTCGCGCGAAGCGCGATCAGCGAGACTACACGCGAACACATGGGCTCCGGTTGCCCTAGCTAGCGATTCCGCGGCTTCCCGGTTCGAGTTATAAGTCGCGATGACCTGATGAGTTCTCGAAAGCTCTTCAGCAATACCACGGCCGATGCCGCGGCTTCCTCCAGTGACAACGGCGACGGGCTTGCTCACAGAACCTATAATTGCAGGTCGTTTTTCAAAGTGAATGTGAGCCGCGTTTCGGGCGGGATCTGCACACGCTGCCCGGACGTGACTGCCTGCACGCCTGCCCCCGTCGCCGCGCCCGCGCCCGCTCCGATTGCCGCTCCTTTACCTCCGCCGGCAATCGCGCCGATGATCGCGCCTAGCGCGGCCGTGCCGCCGACAACCTTTGCGGTTCGCGAACCGCGGCCGTTGCTGGCTTCCACCACTCCCGTTGTCCGCACGGGATACGTTCGCCCATCGGCCTGAATGGATTCAATGTCGAGAGTCAGTTCGGCCTTGCCCTCGAATTTCCCGGACTGCCGCGCGTTCGTCAGAATGGTCGTGACATCCGCGCCGCGCGGAATCACCGTATTGCCGTCCACGACTATCGGCTGATCGAGGCTGGCATGATACGTCTGGCCGGTTCTGGCTTCCTTCGAATCGACACCGTCAATCATTCGGACTACGATCGGCGTACCGGCCGGAATAACGGTGCCGGCCCCGACAACGGCGCCGGCGGGAGGCGCGACGCTCGCGGCCGAATCTTTAGGGTTCTGATCCGCATTTTTCTGGTCCGCAGCCGCCCCCTGCAAATTTGAGGCGCTTGAAGCATCCTTGCTCGTCTGGTTCGCCTGTGGTCTACCAAATTTGATGGAATCGATATCCGTGATGCTGTATGTGTTGACGTGGTCGCCCGTTGCAAAGCGGATACTGCGATCGCTTCCACTGATGAATGAGCCTTGAACGGTTGAGCCGCTCTTCAAGACCAGCGTGTCGGCAAAGACCAGACTAAGGCAACCAACAAGACCAAGCGCTACTCGCGCGATACGAAGCAACATGCTTCCTCCTCCAATTATTCTCCTATGCTGATGATGCCCGCGAGGGTTATGCGGTTTCGAGAACCGTCGCCCGCGCCTCGCTCTGTGACGCCGTAAACTTTCCCATCACGAACCACCCCTCGGCGATGCCAAGGTGCAGGCAGCACGCGCTCAAACGGGGGAGCCGGCAGTTTTGCCGGCTTTCTCGGCATTGTCAGCGCCGGTCCGCCGTCCACCTGTCAGAAGATTCTGAGCGGATGGCACCTCATGTCCAGTCCTATCGGGCAGGCCAGTTCCATTTCGGCCTGTTGAAAAGCGTCGAGCCATCCAGCTTCGTCTCTCCAAATTCCTTTAATAGATGGAGGCGAGCGCAAACGGGCGAAGTCGTGAGTTCCCCGATAAGTTGAGGTGCATGCGAGACCACAATGATCTGCGTGTCTTTCGTCGCGGCGAGAATCAGCCTTGCCAGTGCCGGAAGTAGATCAGGATGCAAGCTGGTTTCCGGCTCATTCAGCACCATCAGTTCTGGTGGTCGCGGGGTAAGCAAAGCTGCAGCCCATAAAAGGTAGCGAAGCGTTCCATCCGACAACTCGGCTGCGGAAAGTGTCCGGAGCAATCCGTGTTGCTGCAACAGCAGTTCGAAGCGCCCATTCTGCGCTTCCACTGAAAGGTGGCTGCCCGGGAAGGCATCCTCAACAGTCATGGCGAGCGCTTCGTCTGGCCGGATCTCGAGAATTGTCTGAAGGGCAGCGGCGAGATTACTGCCGTCATGGTGAAGTACATGCGAAAAAGTGCCAATTTGTGCAGTCCGTGCGGGCGCGTCAGAATCCGTGCGGAAATGATCATAGAATCGCCAGCCACGAACGGCTTCGCGAAGCGCCAGCATCTCCGGAGCTCGCTGCGGGTCGGCGACACTGGCGAGCATGCTGTCTGTGTCAGAGAGGTGCTGCGTTAACATCACCGGTTCTTCATCGCGCGTCGTGGCGAGCCAGACGAAGTTGTTTCTGCGATCAACAAGGGCAGAAGCTTTACGGTAGACTGGCCCATGCCAGATGCACTCCCGCTTCACATGGGGATCAAGCCCAAACATAGTCTCCGGCGGAGGCGGTGGAGGGTAGCCCAAATCGATGCTGTAACCATAGGTATCCCCTCCAAAGCCGAGCTTAAGACTCGCAACCTTCCGCTTCACGAGGGGTTCCACAGCGTAGGCTCCCTGGCGAACACCGCGCGCGATAGTTTCCGGACCCGCCCAGAAAGTCGACGACAAACCGCCCTCGCGGGCAAGGGAAGCGACGACGGAATTCAGCGCGGCATCTGCCAGTAAGCGTAGCGAGCGATAGACGCTTGATTTGCCGCTCCCGTTCGCGCCGGTGATCACGCTTAGTTGTCCAAGGGGCAATAATAAATCGCGCAACGATCGATAACCCTGAACGGCGACGGTGCGGATCATGGGTACAGCTTAACTTGGGCGCCGCTCCGATCAGTTCTGAAAAAGGCCATTCTCGCCTTTTACTTTCTCGACCGCGCCTTGCGCGGTCTCAGGCGGAAGCTTCAGAAATTCGTCCAGGTCAATCGTCGTCTTTGCTGCCAGATTCCACTTGTATGCGGGTGGAATGCTTCCGCGCAGACTACCCGAAAATCCCGACACGGTGAGAGCTTGCCCGCTTCCCCGCCACTCTCTTCATGAATTTCGGGGAGGAGAATGCGATGACGGATCGCCAGCGGCAAATTCTGTCCATGCTGGTTCAGATGGACAAACAGTTCGGAAAGGGCGCGGTTTTAATGCTAGGCGCGGGCGCGGCACAGCCAGTGCCCGTCATCTCGAGCGGCTCAGTTGCGATCGACAACGCCCTGGGCGTCGGTGGCTTCCCGCGCGGCCGGGTGATTGAAATTTTCGGACCCGAGTCCTCCGGCAAAACCACTCTCGCGCTGCATCTCATCGCCGAAGCACAGCGCGCCGGCGGGGCCGCCGCTTTTGTCGATGCCGAGCACGCTCTCGATCCAACTTACGCGCGAAATATCGGGGTGGATATCGATAGCCTGATCGTCTCGCAGCCCGATTATGGCGAACAAGCGCTCGAAATCACGCAAGCTCTTATCGCATCGGGCACGCTCGATGTGGTCGTCGTCGACTCAGTGGCTGCGTTGACGCCTAAGGCCGAAGTGGAAGGCGAAATGGGCGATAGCCACATGGGATTGCAGGCGCGCATGATGTCCCAAGCGCTTCGTAAGCTGACGGCTGTCGTTTCCCGTGCCAATGCTAGTCTCATTTTCATCAACCAAATTCGCGAAAAGATCGGTGTTATGTTCGGTAACCCCGAAACCACTACCGGCGGCCGTGCGCTGAAGTTTTACGCATCCGTACGAACGGAAGTACGCCGGGCCACTACGATCAAGGATGGCGACACGGTTGTCGGAAACCGGACAAAAATCAAGGTTGTGAAAAATAAGGTAGCGGCCCCGTTCCGGGAAGTCGAAGTGGACATCCTCTATGGGAAAGGGATTTCGCGGGAAGGCGATCTTCTCGATCTTGGCGCCCAGCACAATATCGTCGAGAAGAGCGGATCGTGGTACAGCTACAAGTCGGAGAGAATCGGCCAGGGCCGGGAAAATGCACGGCAGACGTTAATCGATAAACCCGAACTCTACCGCGCGATCGATTCGGAATTGCGGCATGCGCTCGGGCTACCCGATGCCACAGCCCCCGACAGGATAGCGACAGAGGCAGAACGGCATGAGAGGCGGACCGCCACAGTGGCCTAGGACCGTCGCTTGCCCGTTCGGGTTGATGCCGCTCGCGTCGAGAACTCAGACACAACCGGCGAACACCAAACGTAAAGAGCCGGACTTCCGGCTCTTTACGTTGATAAATTAGGATTGGACCCGTGAGTTTTAGGCGCTGAACGAGCTGCCGCAGCCGCAGGTCGATTTGGTGTTGGGGTTACCGAACTTGAAGCCCGCTCCCTCCAGGGTCTCCACGTAGTCCACCTCAGCTCCATCCAGGTAGAGCATGCTGGCCTGGTCGATAAACACCTTCAGGTCTCCGAAGGCGTACGTCTTATCGAGCATGCCGGGGCTGGTCTCGAAAGCCATCGAATAGCTGAACCCGGAGCATCCGCCTCCGACTACGGCGATCCGGAGACCGGCCGGCCTGGGTTCCTGCATGCCCAGGATTTCGTTCACTTTAACGACTGCCTTCTCAGTGAGACTGATCATTCTAAAACTCCTTTTGCGGCGCAGTGACTGCTCAACGTTTAGTTTACTACGAGTTTTCAATCTGGCGAACTCCCGCCGTCACAGCCGGAAGTACAGATCTGACCCCAACGCGGCAAACAAACAGCGAATACAGCGTTGGGGCGTTTGGCTCGCTGAGCACGCATAATGGTGATTGCAGGTAGAATACGTGTAGCTCACCGCAACCCGGTCCCGGCTGGAGACGTCTGAGTCGGTGTATGAACGGACTGAGCGTGACATTACCCTTCCCCGCTGCCGGGGAAGCCACTCGGGCGAAGACGAGATTGGATCACCGCAACACCGAAGAAGCTGCCTTAGTCCGGCGCGTGCAGGCCCAGGACGAGATGGCCTTTCGCGAAATCGTGGATCGGTACCAGGCCAAAGTCTTTTCGATCATCTACGGCATTCTGCGGAACCGCAACGATGCCGAAGATATTGCGCAGCAGGTCTTCGCGAAGATTTACTTTTCCATCAAGAACTTCGACTTCCGCAGTTCGCTCCTGACCTGGATTTATAAGATCACGGTGAACGAATGCTACGACTATCTTCGCAAGAAGCGTGTCCGCAAGCTCGTGTATGAGAGCGACTTTACGGCTGAGGATTCGCTCCTGATGGAAAATTCGGAGCCGTCCATGGACCTGAAGGCCCCGGTTGACGTGCAACTAGCGCAGCGGGACCTGATAACAAAATTACTTTCCAAGATTTCCGACGAAGACCGCTCGCTCATACTTCTGAAGGAGGTGGAAGGGCACTCAGTTGAGGAATTGTCGCAGATGACCGGGATGAACGAGAACACGATCAAAGTAAAGCTGTTCCGGGCCCGGCAGAAGTTGGTGAAGGCGGCTCAGAGGCTTGGCCGGACACCCGGGGGTGTCTCAGCCTGACTAGATTGGTATAGATTCGTAATTGAGCGGGCAAAGACCCGCAGTGGTGGTTTCAGCTTTCGAGGGAAATATGCACGGGCCTATCCGGGAACATTTGGAAGAACTGCTAAGAACAAACGCAGAACGCCCCGATACGAAGGCGCATCTCGCATCTTGCAATGAATGCACACGAGAGCTGGCCGAAATGAACCGGCAGGCCAAAATGCTACAGACTCTGCGTGCTCCCGACGATGCCGAGCCCGCTCCCGGCTTTTACGCCCGCGTGCTACAGCGGATCGAAGAACGCAAGCTCACTTCGATGTGGTCTGTTCTGACCGATACGCCTTTCGGTAAACGTCTGGCGATCGCGTCGTTAGCCTTGGCTCTGGCGCTTGGGACTTGGGTAATTGGCGTCGAGAAGGAAGACGGCCATCTGGGGTCAGGCCCCGTAGTCGCAGAACAAAGCGTCGATGTTCCCATAATCGGAGACCAGACACAGCAGAGAGACGCTGTGCTTGTTAACTTGGCCGCCTACTCTGAACCGGGGCAGTAGACTGGTAACACCTCTGATGCTGCGCCGTGATGACGCTGGGTGGGCTAATCCGAAAGTCATTGCCATCTTGGCTGTGGTTTTTCTCTGCGGCTCCGCGTTCGGCGCGGCCGTAATGCGAGAGTATCTGCACGCGAAGTTCCTGCCGCCCGCCGGCCGGGACTTCATCTACCATGGCAAGCGTATCGATTTCGATACTCTTAAAAGCGATCTCAATCTCTCTCAGGACCAGGAACGCACAGTCAGTCAGGTGTTAGACGATTTCGGGAAGTATTATCAGAATCTCGAGGAACAGCGCGACGATGTCGCTGAAGCGGGAAAGAGGCGTATCGTCGCAATTTTGACTCCCGATCAACGAGTCGAGTTCTATCGGCTTTTCCGGGAGCCCCTTCCCCCTCCGGACCAGCCTTAGCGCTGGCCTTCGTCTGTGAAGGCGGTGCTACTTGGCTTCGTGTTCGTGACCGGAAGGTTCCGCATGCTCGCCTTTACAAGTGCCGCTGCCCCTGCCACACTTATCGGCGATCTTGCGTCGCACAGCCTCCATCAGCCGGGACTGAATATCAGCGGGCACAGGTTGTGCCTCCATCCCCTTATAGACCGTTAGCGTCTTCTGCGTCGTATCGCAAATGACCCAGCAGTTGGGGCATTCGTTGACGTGCTTGTGAAGTTCTTCCTTAAGCTTCGGCTCGAGCAGACCGTCGAGGTAGTCATTAAGCTCATGCAGAAAGCGCTTACAGGTAACCAAGAGCGTCATCCCCCTTTCGCTTGAATTGCCGCGTTAATTTCTCGCGGAGCTGAAGACGCGCTCGAAGTAACCGGCTTTTTACAGCCGAGATCGAGAGGCCTAATGCTTCCGCGGTTTCCTCAATCGACATTTCTTCGATGTCTCGTAGCACGAAAACGGTTCTGTAGGCGGGCTTTAAACTTTGAACAGCCTCATTCAGGATATCCGCCATTTCTTCCCTGGAATAGCGCTGTTCGGGGTTATCTTCCCAAACTGCGACTTCGCGGGCCACCACATCTTCGCCCGTGTCGATCGGCTCGTCCAGGGGAACCGTTTTGTCCGAGCGGCGCTTCCGCAGCTTCATCAAAGCTTCGTTTACGGCGATACGGACCAGCCATGTATAGAACTTAGAATTGCCCTGGAAGCCGTCAAGGTGAGAATACGCTTTTAAGAAGGTTTCTTGGAGCACATCTTCGGCATCTTCGTCGTTCTGGGTGATCTGCTTGGCCATCCGGAACACACGACGTTCATACTGGTTGATCAGATCAGTAAATGCATCGGCATCGCCTGCCTTGGCTTTCGCCACCAGGTCGGCTTCGTCGAATGCGGAGGCTATCGTTGTGCTGCTCACGGGTTCGGGCGGGTAAATACGACGCCGCCATTAGGCTCCAGTTTAGCAACGTGCTGCATGCTCGTTTTGCTAACCTCAAGGATAATCCCCCGCAGATCATGAGCAGCTTTATCGTCACCCTGCCCGACGGCAGCCAGCAGACCGTTTCGGCCGGAACTCGCCCCCTGGATGTGGCGAAACAGCTCAGCCCCCGCTTGGCCGGCGACGCGATTGTCGCCAAAGTGAATGGCCAACTGTGGGACTTGACGCGCCCGATTGAGAGCAACGCCAGCCTAGAGATTTTAACGACGAAGAGCCCCGAGGCGCTCCAGGTCTACCGCCACTCGACGGCCCATTTGCTCGCGGCAGCAGTACTGGAACTGTTTCCGGAAACGAAACTCGGGATCGGGCCGCCGATCGAGACTGGTTTTTATTACGATTTCCAGCGCGATGCCAGGTTCACTCCTGAGGACCTCGAACGGATCGAAGCCAAGATGGCGGAAATTCAGAAGAGGAATCTGCCCTACGAGCGCAAGCTGACGCGCAAAGAAGAGGGTCTTCGAAAATACGCAGACGACTGGATGAAGAAAGAGCTGATCGAGGAACGTGCTGGCGAGATTTTCTCCGAATACACGCTCGGTCCCAATTTCATCGATTTTTGCCGCGGTCCGCACGTGCCGTCAACGGAAAAGCTAAAGGCGTTCAAGCTGCTCTCCATCGCCGGCGCCTACTGGAAAGGCAGCGAAAAGAATCCGCAGCTTCAGCGCATTTACGGCACAGCATTCTTTTCGAAAAAGGATCTGGACGATTACCTGAACCGGCTGGAGGAAGCCAGGAAACGCGATCACCGGCGCCTTGGCAAAGAATTGGAGCTGTTTACGGTCAATGAGTCCGTAGGCGCCGGCCTTCCGCTCTGGCTGCCGAAGGGAGCGACCGTGCGCCGCGTGCTTGAAGAATACATCCTCGAACGCGAGCGGGCGTCCGGCTACCAGCACGTGTGCACGCCGGATCTGGCGAAGATCGAACTGTACCAGCGGTCCGGCCACTGGGAACATTACCACGAGGACATGTTTCCTCCCATGGACCTCGAAACCGAGCAAATGGTGCTGCGGCCGATGAACTGCCCGCATCACATCCTCATTTACGAAGCGAAAAAGCGCAGCTACCGCGACCTTCCTGTGCGGATCGCGGAGTTGGGGACCATGTACCGCTACGAGCGTTCAGGCGTGTTGAGCGGGCTCAGCCGCGTGCGTTGCATGACCCTGAACGATGCGCACATCTTCTGTACGCCGGACCAAATCAAAGACGAGTTTACCGGCGTCATGAAGCTGGTCGAACGGGCGTACCGGGACCTCGGCATCACGCAGTATCGCTACCGGCTATCGCTCGGCGATAAAACGAACAAGGAGAAGTACGTCCACAACGATGAAATGTGGGCGCTCGGCGAGCGCGTCCT
Source organism: Bryobacteraceae bacterium (assembly GCA_025927575.1). Lineage (GTDB taxonomy): Bacteria > Acidobacteriota > Terriglobia > Bryobacterales > Bryobacteraceae > KBS-96. The sequence goes on from JAICLJ010000161.1 coordinate 9,420, forward strand.
GCGGGAAGCCATGGATTCGCTCGGATTGCCTTATGTCGACGCGCCCGGCGAAGCGGCTTTCTATGGCCCGAAGCTCGACATCCAGCTTGCCGATGTGATGGGGCACGAGGAAACCTATTCGACCATTCAGATCGATTTCCACCTGCCGAATCAGTTCGGGCTGAGCTATGTTGCGGCAGACGGAAAGGAACATCGCCCCGTTATCATTCATCGCGCAATCGTCAGCACTATGGAGCGCATGGTCTCTTACCTGATCGAGTTGTATGCCGGCGCCTTTCCGGTCTGGCTCTCGCCCGTGCAGGCTACGGTGCTGCCCATTACCGATAAGCAGAACGAGTATGCGCGAAACATCCTCGACCGCCTGCTCGCGGCCGGGATCAGGGCAGAAATCGACCATCGCAGCGAGAAGGTCAACCTTAAAATCCGCGAAGCGCAGCTTCAAAAGGTCCCTTTTATGCTGGTCGTGGGCGCGCGCGAGGAGGAAAACGGGCAAGTCTCCGTTCGAAACCGCAAGCACGGCGATCTGGGCGTGACCTCGATTGACGAGTTTCTGGCAAACATTCAAAGGTTGATTTCCGATAAAATCCCGTCCGAGTGATCTTCGTTGAAATAGCTGCCGGGGTACTGGTCGCGGGGTCGTGGGTTTACTGCGTACTCGGGATCGTCGCCGCGCGAGCTCAGGGAAGGGAGAAGAGGACTTCGCACTCGCCGGGCATCGAGACGGGTGTCTGCGCGACGTGCGTAGGAATTTCGGTGCTGAAGCCGCTGGCGGGCATTGAAAATGGGCTGGAACTAAACCTCCGCTCGTTTTTCGAGCAGCGATACCCGAACTTCGAGTTACTGTTTGCTGTGCGCGAATCGTCCGATCCGGCGGCAGCGCTGGTCGAACGGCTGCAAGCCGCATACCCTGGGGTCGCCTCGCGGCTCCTCTTTACCGGCGAACCGCCCTATGCCAACGCGAAAGTTTTCAGCCTGAGCCGGATGACTTCAGCCGCCGCCCACAATGTCCTCATTACCAGCGACAGCGATGTTCGCGCCGGATCCGGTTTCCTGGAACGCATAGCCCTCGAAATCGCGCAAGACCGTTACGACCTGGCAAGCTGCCCGTACCGCGCCGTGCCCGGCCCGCATATCTGGTCGCTTCTCGAAGCGCTCGGAATCAACACCGAATTCTGGGGCGGCGTATTTGTGGCCAAGCTCGTTGAAGGCGTGCGTTTCACGGTGGGTCCGACCGTCGTTGTTCGGCGCGAGGTATTAAAAGCGATCCCGTGGGACGGCCTCAGCCGCTACCTCGCGGAAGATTTCGTGCTTGGACAGCGTGCCGCTGAACTTGGCTTTCGTGTCGATCTCTCGCAGGTCCTTGTCGAGCACCACCTGGGCGATGACAGCGGCAAACAGAATTTCAGCCACCGCCTGCGCTGGGCGCGCAGCAGCCGCCGATCGCGGCCCTGGGGCTATGTTGGGCAGATTTTCACGAATCCGCTGCCCCTGGCGATTATCTTCATCGCGATTATGCCGAAGCTCTGGCTCGTTCTAGTGATAACCGCGCTCCTTCGCGCATTGACGGCCTACGCCACCGCGGGTTGGGTGCTGCACGACCCCCTTTGCCGCCGTTGGTGGTTCCTGATTCCGGTTCAGGATCTACTCAGCTTCGGCTTTTGGTGGGCGGGTTTCAGCGGCAACCGCATTTCCTGGCGCGGAAGGACGTACCGGCTTCTCGCGGACGGGACATTCGAGCTGGTCAGGTGATAAGGCGATCCGCTGAACGGGCTTGGCTGGTAAGCTAAAGATTCGGTCGTTCTGGGTGTCCAGCCGCCATTTGTTGCGTGCCCATCCCGGTTGGTGTAGTATTAGCCCGGTCAGAACCGATTCGTACTGCAAGGAGTATCAATCGTAGCCCCATGCGCTCAATTTTCACCTCTGAATCCGTAACGGAAGGCCA
>JAICLJ010000211.1 GCA_025927575.1 Bryobacteraceae bacterium
CCATGATGCCGTCCAGTCCCGAGTCCAAAGCTTCGACACCGTGCGCCAGCTTTTGCCAGAGCAGTTCCTGTTTGTGGGCTGCGCTGTCATCGGCGGCACATGCAAGGGGCATGATGGTGAGCAACAAAGCTGCAAGTTTCTTCATCGGCGATACTGTAACAGGCTGGCCGCCAGGACCCTCCTTACTATATATGCGGCTTGCTCTCAGCCCGATGGCGCTTAGCTTCTGTGGGTAGGCCGGCACCCTGCGGATGGCTCCGGCCGCGCGGTTCGGATGCTGGGCGCGATTTCGGGAACCCTGGGCGGGGCGTTTGGCCTGTTTGCAGCCTGACATTATTTCGCGGTATTGTTTTATGAGTCGTTCCGGCGGCGTGGGTGAAGGCCCTTCGCGCCGTTCTTTCAAGGATCGAAGGAGTTCGCAGCCATGGCTTCGACAGTATGGAAAGGCTATCTGACGTTTGGGTTAATCTCCGTTCCCATTCGTCTGTTTGCGGCGGCGCGAAGCGAGCGGATCAGCTTCAACCAAATTCACGAAGTTTGTGGCAGCCGGATCAAGCAGCAGATCTATTGCCCAGTTTGTGAGCGTACTGTTGAACGCAGCGAGCTCAAAAAAGGCTACGAGGTCGCCAAAGGTCGTTTCGTCATCATTGAAGACGAGGACATTAAGAAAATCGTGCCCGCGTCGAGCGAAACGATGGAGATCCTCGAATTCGTCAAGGTTCAGGATATCGATCCGATCTATTTCGATGCCTCGTATTTCATGGTGCCGGAAGAGGCGGGGAGGAAAGCCTATGAGCTTCTCTTCAAGACCATGGAGAATTCCGGATTTAGCGCCATCGCGAAGGTTACGATGTACCAGCGTGAATACACGGTCGCCATCCGGCCGCATGGGCACGGATTGACGCTCCACACGATGTTTTACCCGGAAGAGGTCCGCGAGGTTCCTGAATACGGGAAAGACACGGATGTCCAGATCAAGCCGCAGGAAGCGGCGCTTGCGGAAAAGCTCGTGGAAGGTCTCGCGACGGAGTTTGAACCTTCCAAATACCACGACGAATATCAATCGCAGTTAGCAAAACTGATCGAGGCAAAGAAGGAAGGGCAGGAGATCCAGGCTGGCCCTATCAAGAAACTTGCTCCGGTGATCGATCTGATGCAGGCTCTCCAGCAGAGCTTGGGCCGAGTCCAGAAAAAGCCGGCAGGGCGCGAGATGACGGAAGCTGCGGAAGCAAAACCTGCCAGAAAGCCGCGCGCTCGCGCGGCACGTTAAGGCACAAAAAATCGGGCGAAGGTAGTGCCTCCGCCCGGCCCATTTGGTTCCAATAATGACGAGGTCAAGCGACCTTGGCTTCGAGGTTCTGCATGTTAAATCCCGGGGTAAGCGCCTCGCGCGCCTTATCGGCTAGCGTGCGCAGCTTCGTATGGCGCGGCTTCGCCAGTTTCTTCTCCACGCTGCGACGCGCCCGCAACAGGCGAATGCGAACAGCTGTTTCCGTCCAGCCATGCTGCTCTGCGATTTCCTGAACTTTATAGCCCTCAATGTAGTGGCTATGCAGAACGATACGGTCATTCGGCTTGCAGCTATTTAAGATCCGCTTTGCATCGATCGCCGCAACGTTCAACCGGGGCGGCGCCGCCAGTTCCGGCAGAGTCTGGGTCTGCGGCTCGCGGCGAAGATACGTGCGATGGATATTAAGAGCAATACTGTTGGTCCACGTCAGGACCAGATTTGGGTCGCGCAATTGCTCGCGGCGTTCCCATCCCTTTGCCCAAGCGGCTTGCGCTGTGTCCAGAGCCGCATCATATGAGAGTCCTCGCGATACGAGGAAGCGAACTGTCAAGTTAAATCCGCGTTGGTAAGCTTTTCCGTATTCTTCTTTCGTCATCGCGCCCTCTGTAGGGCAGTTTTCATGCCAACCTTCGCCGGGCTTTCGCAAGTGCTTGCAGTGCAGGAGCTTAGCCTAAACGAGGGTGACTTCTGCTGCATCAAGGCAAGCTCTAAACCGCGACAAATCTGCCGGGTCGCAGCAAAAATTGCGCTGCCGCATGGCGACAGGAAGTTTTTTCAACTTTGGACTCTGGCGATGGATCGCCCTGACGCTTTGGTGGGCAGGCTGGGATCGGGCTGGTCCAACGGCGCAGTGAATGAAATGATCACGCTTTCAACGCCCGTCCAGCGATAATCGGGAGATGGCTTACGAACAGGAACTGGCTCTCGCGAAGGCTCTCGCGCAGGAAGCCGGTCGCACGGCGCTGGAATTTCAACGCAGAGGAGTGGAAGCGGAAAAGAAGGCCGACGAGTCCCCAGTAACAGCGGCTGATCGCGCTTGCGAAAAATTGATTGTTGAAGGAATCCTGAAAGCGTTTCCGGAAGATGGAACGCTGGGCGAAGAAGGCGCGAATCGCGCTGGCTCCAGCGGCCGCAAATGGATCGTCGATCCGATTGATGGTACTAAAGATTTCGTACGCGGTATTCCACTTTGGGCCATTTTGATCGGCCTTGAAGATCACGGTGAAGTGGTGGCAGGAGTGGCACATAGCCCCGGTCAAAATTTGTTGCTGTGGGCATCGAAGGGCAGCGGAGCATGGAGTGAGAGTGGGCGGCTCCACGTTACGGACCAGCCGAATCCATCGCAAGCCGTACTTTCGTTTAACGGCTTTAACAAGGCAGGCGTGAGCCATTTCGCGCCACAACTCCTCGGCTGGGTGAGCAAATTCTGGGCGGTTCGCGGAATGGGAGGCGCGGTTGACGCGATGTTACTCGCAACCGGCCGCGCGGATGTCTGGATCGAGCCGAACGCGCAGCCTTGGGATCTCGCGCCGCTCAAGATTCTGGTGGAAGAAGCTGGTGGCTGCTTTGGCGCTTTCGATGGGTCGAACAGCATCTATGGGGGAAATGCTTGGGCCTGCGTGCCTGGCCTACGCGACTACGTCGGGAAATTGATGGAGCATTGAATGCCGTGCGACGCGCGGCATTCAGCCGCCGAGCGCAATCGGGATCTTAAGCTCTCGTGCTTTCCTGGATCACCGTAAGTGGACTTTCAGGAGCGCTCCTGGTAAGGGATGGAATTCGAAGATCCGGCATCGGTTTCGCGCGAAACAGCCGGAGACAGGGCTTCGCTAATAAACGGGCAAAAAAGTTAGAGCGGCTTCTGCGCGCGCTGTCCGTTGAAATCCCGGTGTTTGCATACATCTGCCGGTAGAGCTTCGAGACGAATAAAAACGCCAGCCGGCTTCGAATAGAAGAAACGCACCGGGAGCGCTTCCAGATGAAGGGTAGACTGTAGAAACGATTCCAAACATCCTGTGTCCGTTCACGTATCTCGTCGGAAGTCATTGAAGGGTGCGGAGTGAACATTTTGGGCCTTACCTGGGCAGGAATCAGCCAATATCGAGTTACGGGAGTGCCCGCTACCTTCTCTGCTCCTTCACCTAGATTTTTTTCCCACCGTTCGAAGTCGATCGTTCCCGGGAAAGGCGTCAGCATGACAAATTGGGCAAAGGTAATGCCGGCTCTCTGAGCGAGCTCAGCCGTGGCGGCAAAGGTAGCCTGGTTATCTGTCGGCAAGCCGAAGATAAACGAACCCAAAACGTGAACGTCGTGTTCCCGGAATGTTTGTAGCTGCCGAACTAACTGCTCACCCGAATAGTTGAAGTCCTTAAACACGGCTTTTAAGCCTTCTGGCGTTACGGCTTCGACTCCAACCAGAGCGCCTTTGATTCGCGCCTTCCTCATAGCCTCCAGGAACTCCGGGTCTTCGCCGGCCTCCATGGTGATCTGAGTGAAGAAGACCATGTCCTTAGGCAATTCGGCTAAGCGCGCCATCAGAGTGAACCGCTCCTCGCGAATTGCCTGTAACTCGGCGATCCTTGCATCATTGTGCTGGCGTTCGGCGAGCCGCAGGTCTGTCATCGTGACCGGATAGAAGTTGTCATCGGCGAGAGCGATAAACCGGAAGCCCTTGCGCCGCAGCTCGACAATTTCCTCAATGACAACGTCGGAAGCGCGCTGCCTTGGCTGTTGGCCGTCTGTCCGCCACACGGAACAGAACGAGCAATGCTTCGGACAGCCGCGAATCGTCTGAACGGATGCCCACATGTATTTGTCGTCGGGCATCAAATCCCAGCGCGCCTTCAGGAAGCGGTTCGCCTCAAGCCGGCCGCCCGAATACATTTGCTGAAGATGATTGCGCATGCAATCGTTCAGCGCTTCGCCCCAGGCGACGTCACCGTCACCTTTCACCACGGAATGAGCGGCGCCCAATTCAAGAGCCTCTTCGGGATACAGCGTGGCATGTATGCCGCCAAAGATCACCCATGCGCCCTTTTCGCGTGCAATTCTTCCGACTTCATAGCCCCGTAAGGCATTGCCGGTATGAATTCCAATTCCCACGATATCGCCCGCCTGAATACAAGCGGAATCCATACGCTCCAACGTCTCATCGATGATTTTAGGATCGCCAAAAACTCTTGGGGTCGCAGCCGCTAGTACATAAAGCCACCGCGGCGTTATCACCGCCGTTCCAAAAGAGATGTCGCTCGGATTTATTAGATGTACCTTCATTGATCCAATCCTTTTCGCTTCGTGAATAGCGTTCTGATTTCCGTGGAGGACGCTTACTCCGGCGCAAACTTCAGAACCGGGAACGCTGTGAAAAAATCAGACCAACGGCGGGAGGTATCGGCGGATGGCGGGAGATATGGGTCCACTCTATTAGATCCAGCGAGCGCTCGCATGTTACACGCTTACCGTAGTTCGGACCCTGTGGCGCTGCAACAAAGCTGGTGTATGGAGAGGGTAAAACGGTTGAGGTGTCAACGTGATGGCCAAATTGAATTGACGACGACGCGGTATCAGGCTGGTTCAACAACTCTGGACAATCGGAAACGGTGTCCAGTAAGGACGCTAAAAGAATCACTCACGTTAGCATGGCTAGCATCCGCTCCTATGTCAAGGTATATTCACACCATTGTCCGAGGAATGGTACAGCATCGGCAGATGCGGAATAAGTATCGGGGGCTTCTTTCTCCCAAAGGTTGGCCAATCGCTGGACGAAACCGTCGGCGGCTCATCGGTCACCGGCAAAGATGGTAAGGCTAGAATTTTCGAGGAAGTGCCGGCAGGACTCCGACTGCTCGAAGCTTTCCGATGCTCTCCTCGAATTCGGCGATGTCCCGGTGATGCGCGGACCATGCGAGTCCTTCAAACTGCCTGAGTTGAAAGAGTTCCTCCGCGCGGCTCCATAACTCGGCGCTTCGATAGGGATAAGCATCGAAGACGCGCCTTGCAAATTCAGTCCCGACGTGGAATTGCGTCGCCAAATCCCAAGCCGGGTCTCCTACTCCGGCGCTGTCGAAATCGAGCACACCGCATAACTTGCCCGTGCCCATATCGACGAGGAGATTTCCGTGCCAGAGATCGCCATGAACAATGGCAGATCTGCGATCGGGCCCGCTGAAGACCTCTCGCCATGCCCGAGCCGCCCGCTGGTCCTCTTGGGAAAGTAGCGGAACACTTGCTTCGAAACACGAAATCAGTTCCTCTGTCCGGTTCCGCGTCGACATGCCCCACGCAATGCCGTCAGATATCGGAATTGAATGAAGAGCGGTGATGAAAAATCCAACGTTTCGCGCGAGAGCCTCCGCGTGCGCCGCTATCCGCTCCAGCCTCACGGTCTCGCCTGGTAGCCGCCTGTACACGAGAGCATTGCCTAGGAGCGACTCAGGCATGGGCACGGCCACGGGCAAAATTTGCGCAAGCCATGGCATAAATCGCAATTGGCGCTCGAACGCGGCCCGTACTTCGGGAGACCTCGCCTCGCGCCGGATATATCCATCCGGAGTTTCGTGGATAATGCTGCCGAAGCCCATTGCTGTGAGATGCCGATAGAAAGACGCCCGATTATACAAATCGAACAAGGCATCGTGCTTGGCAATGCAATCGAGTGAGCCTGTAGAAGCCGCACCATCATTTTTTCGGATAGCTTGGCAATGGGCGCGAGTCTTACAACCCGTGTTTTTGGGAAATAAATCCTACGCCGGAGGAGAGGAGGTTGTCATCCTGAAGGTGTGAAGGAAAACCATGCTCGAAAAGCATACTGAGATCCGCACGCCGGATGGAACGGCTGATGGCGTCCTCTGGCTTCCCGACGGAGAGCGGCAACTACCCGGAGTGCTCGATTTTACCGATATCTTCGGCATTCGCCCGGCTACTCGGGCGATGGGGAAACGACTTGCCGGCGAAGGATACGTGGTCTTGATGCCGAATTTGTTTTACCGCACGGCCCAGCCGCCGGTGTTTGCAGTCAAACCGAGCGATCGCGGCAGATTCATGAAGCGCATGACGGAACTGACTGCGCCGTTAACCCCCGACGCACTGGACCGCGATGTTTCAGCCTACGTTGACTTCTTGATGGACCATCTTCCCGCTGGCTCCGATGGCAGGATTGGCGTTGTCGGCCACTGCTATTCAGGAGGCGTTGCAATGCGGTGCGCAGCGGTGCGGCCCGATAAAGTTGTAGCGACTGCGTCCTTTCACGGTGGAAAGCTGTTCACCGGCGCGCCCGACAGTCCGCACCTTCTGCTGCCGCGCATCAAGGCGCAACTCTACTTCGGGCATGCAATCGAAGATCGAAGCATGCCGGCAGAAGCGATCCGGGATTTCGAACGCGCTCTTGCCGAATGGGGCGGCAAGTACAAAAGTGAAACATACGAGGGCGCTCATCACGGTTGGACTGCATCCGATAACGCGGCTTACAATCAAACGCAAGCTGAACGGGCTTTCCAAGAGCTGTTAAGCCTGTTTGCGCAAATTAGGCAGTAATCTTGGGCCGCCCGTCCCCGTTTTCCCGCAGTTTTACGGCTAACCGCTCAAGGCCTTTGAGGTATATACTTCCGCAAGGGCAGCCCATGAGAATGAATTCTCCATGTCCTCAGATGCCCTTGTGATCGAGTGAACCGCGACCTGGCGGCGGCGGAATCGTCGGGGAAGCCAGCGAGAGGAGAACCGAAATGAGCGGAAGACTTCGGTGCGTCCTGGGCTTGACGACGGCGCTGCTTGGCGGATGTCTGGCCGCTTCGCACAGCCCGCTGCAGGCCCGGCAGCGGACTGTTGAGCCTATTCGTATCGACAACAATGACATCGGGGGGGTGGTTACCAGCGCGAAGGGACCGGAAGCGGGCGTCTGGGTGATCGCGGAAACAACGGGCCTGCCCACGCGTTTTGTAAAAATCGTGGTTACTGACGAGTTGGGGCGCTACGTTTTGCCCGATCTTCCGAAAGCGAGCTATACGGTTTGGGTGCGCGGCTATGGCCTCGTGGATTCTCCGAAAATTCAAGCCACGCCTGGCAAAGTTCTGAATCTCGCGGCGACGACCGCTCCCAATCCTGCCGCAGCGGCGCAATACTACCCGGCTAGCTATTGGTACTCCTTGCTCCACGTCCCGGACAACAGTATGTTTCCGGGCACGGGGCCGGCCGGCAACGGCATTTCAACGGAAATCAAGAGCCAGGCGGAATGGCTGGAGCGGATCAAGACGGATAGCTGCTGGTCTTGTCATCAGATCGGTAACCGGGCGACACGCGAGATCCCGGCCGCTTTCAGCAGCTTCGATTCGCCGGTGAAGGCATGGGAGAGGCGGATACAGTC
>JAICLJ010000152.1 GCA_025927575.1 Bryobacteraceae bacterium
CCCCGCTCGCCGTGCTGCAGGGCTCCATCGAAAAACTCGTCGAGACGACCGAAGATCGCGCGACGCTCGACCGGCTGAACCGCATGTTACGGGTAACGCAGCGGTTGCGGAAGATTAGCGAGAGCCTGCTCGACTTTGCACGCCGGCGAAAAGATGTCATGGAACCGGTGGAATTGCGGCCTCTGATCGACGAAAGCTGGAGTTTGGTCGCCATCGACGAAAAGGCGGCTGAAGTTCGTTTTGAAAACTTGACGAAGGTCTCCGAAACCGTTACCGGGAATGCCGACCGGCTCATTCAAGTGTTTGTAAACCTGCTCCGCAACGCTCTGTTCGCGGCGCCGCCAGGCGGACAGATTAGCGTGGAATCGAAGACGCTGCAACGCGGAGGCCAGAGCTGGGTCTCCTGCATCGTGAAGGACAATGGGACGGGCATTCCGGCTCACGTGCTCCCGAATCTATTTGAGGCGTTTGTATCGACGCGGCTGGATGCGAAGGGGACGGGCCTCGGCCTCACCGTCGCCGAAGGAATTATCAGCCAGCACGGTGGAACGATCTCGGCCAGCAATGGACCCGAAGGCGGAGCGGTCCTCGAAGTACTGCTCCCCAGCGCCTCGGAAGCGCACTCGAAAGTGATGGAGTCACAGCACGAACCTGTGCCGGACGGGCCGAGGACACACGCATAGGGGCCATGCCTGTATCCTCTAGTGAGATGTCCTGGGCAAAAATTTATCAACCCAGGCGGCGCCTTGCAGCGATTAGGCTTGCCGTGGCCACTTCGGAACCACCGGAGCGCGCTACCAGACGAACGCGCGGTACACAAGATGAACGAGCAGACGGCCACCGTCAACGGATTGATCGAGATTGCGGTCCTCGACGACGATCTCGATTTCAGAAATTACATCGAGGACTTTCTTCGCGATGAAGGAAACTACTCTGTCCGCACGTTTGCGCATCCGGAAGACTTATTCGGGGCGGCCGAACAGCGATTGCCCGACATCGTCCTGCTCGACATGAAGATGGGCGAGTTCACGGGCGACAAGGTGGTGGAACAATTACTTGCGCGCTGGCCCGAGCTTTGCATCATCATCGTGACCGGTTATCCCTCGCTCGAAGACATGCGAGCCACGTTCAAGCTCCGCGTCTTCGATTATCTGGCGAAGCCGTTTTCACTCGCGCAGCTCCGCCAAACTCTTCAAAACGCGATTGAGAAATTCAATCTGGGCCGCACGCCGCAGGATCGTTTACGCGAGCGGTTGGGACATCGTATCAAACTGATGAGAGTAGAGCGCGACTGGTCGCTTAAGGATCTCGCGGCGTCAACTCGCTTGAGCGTTTCGCAGATCAGCTCGATCGAGCGAGGCGCGAATTTGCCCAGCGTGGAAAGCCTGCTGGCCCTCTGCCGAGCCTTCGATCGCAAACCGTCTGAGATACTTGCATCGATCGATTTCTGAACGCGGCACGTGACATTTTTTGCGGTACTCCTCACGCTTGCTGTACGTCTACAGGATTTGCCACACTGGACCTTTTGAATGAGTTCCACTGAATGAGAAATTCCGCGCTCCGGCAAGCCCTCGCCGGCTTGTTCATGCTCTTGACGACCTCGGCCGGCGTAGCCCAGTCGCAGCAGCCTGCTCCCAATCCATTTCCCTTTCCGGAAAAGCTCGAATATCGGGTTGAATGGCGTCTGATTACCGCCGGAATGGCGACGGTCAAACTCTCCAAAGCCGCGGGCGATCTCTGGGAAACAAATCTGAAGATTGAGAGCGCCGGCTTCGTGACCAAACTATACCGCGTGCTCGATACCTACCGGACATTGACGAACAATCAGTTCTGCGGCGTGAATACCACACTCGACGCGCGAGAGGGCAAACGTCACAAATTCACAGTCCTGGCATTCGATAACGCACGCCACAAAGTTCAATACGAAGAGCGTGACCTGCTGAAGAACCAGAGCACAACCAAGTCGCTGGATGTGCCGCCTTGCACGCACGAGATCGTCGGCGCGCTGTCCGCTTTTCGCATGATGCGGCTCGAACCCGGTAAATCTGCCGTTATTCCGGTGACGGATGGAAAAAAAGTCGTGATGGCCCGCATCGAGGCCCAGGAGCGCGAAATCGTCACGATCGACAAGAAGGACTATCACACAATCCGCTACGAGGCTTTTTTGTTCGATAATGTACTCTACCGACGCAAGGGCAGACTTTGGCTCTGGATGACCGACGATGCATCGCGCCTGCCGGTGCAGATCCGGGTACGGCTGGGCTTCCCCATTGGTAACATCACGCTGTTCCTGGATAAAGAAGAGCACTGAATCGGCGGCTGCGCAGCCAACTGCGATTTTGTGGCGCGTGCGACCCGTTCATCCGATTAGTTCACTCCTGCGGAGCAACGAATCGCTGTACTGTGCCATTATCGTTCTCATCGAAGACACGCACAGCGATCAGTTGCTGGACCTTTGAGGCCGACTTCGGAATGCGCAGTTGGTAATGTAGCTCTTTTCCATCCGACACTCGGGTGACTGGCTCGAGCAATGTCCAATCGCCGCCATTCACCGAATATTCCGTCTTGTCGATCCAGCTCGACGCGTCCTTTGCCGTAAAGACGATCACCGTGGCCCCACCCTCCTCCTTTGTGCCGCCCGAGATAATTTGCGGAGGCGTGTTGTCGATGATGAATGAGGCGCTCTCAAGGGTAGCGTTTAACGCGGACGACGGAGTGTTGGACGGCGCGTCGCTGGCAGTTACTCGAATTGCGTATTTGCCGTCCGGAAAAGCGGAGCTATCAAAGCTGAGATAACTCTCCTCGACTTTGTCTTTCAATAGTAGCCACGGAGATCCCCGCTCACCGCGAATCTCTACTTTGTAAGTAAGAGAATCTCCGTTCGGATCCGATGCGGCCCAGCGCGCCGTCATGTAACCCTTGGCGTATTGCAGCGTCATGCCGCCCGTGCCTTCGATCCTAGCCGGCGTTGAAGCGCTCTTTCGGCTTCCGATGGGAGGCAGCGTCAAAGTGAGCGCGGAACCAGATGGTTCTACGTTGCGCTCCAAAAAAGCGGAGGTTGACGCACGATAATTCGCGTCGGCAACCTCGACCTCGCGCACCACCGGAGCGATATTCTTGGGCAAATAACCGATTTCGATGCTGCTAAGATCGGGCGATTTCGATTGAGGACTTGCGTTGAGAGTAAGCCGGTACTGGAGGAATCGCGCTGGGGCCGAAGCCACGGTGCCATTCAATCCATGCAGTTCAACCGGCTGCCACTCGCTCCAATTCTTCTGAGGACGGTTTACATTCCCGCTGCGGGTATCAATCGACACCGTTCCGCCGTCGAGTTCCGACCGCAAGTAAGCGCCGCCCCAATACGCAAACGATCCTACGTCGAGAACTTCACTTTCGAGTGAGCCTGTTTTTTCATAGCCTGGACCGATAGCATATACCTTTCCTACGTTCCCGGTAACTGCGTATATTACTCCGTTCTTACCAGCCAGGAAATCGGTTACTTGAGTGGGCGGCGCATTAATTAGCTGCGTAGCGAGCACGGATGAGTCGATGCGGTAGATGGCGCCTTTGTTGCCGGTCCCGAGCAAAGGCTTGCCATTCGCGTCGAAGCCGATGGCGTAGACGACATCTGTGGGCGAACTCCAGAGTTCTTCGGCGAAGCCGTCCTGTTCGATGCGGTAGAATTCCGACCCTCCCGGCTTGGCCGCGGCGGCCGCCGCAAGCGAGACAATCCCGGCGGGAGGCGTTGAACCCGGCTGAACGGCAATCACAGCCTTCGATCCTGCCGACGTAGAAGCGGCTGGCGGAGGCGTTGTTCTGGCGGGCGCCGCCAGGGAAGGTTGCGCTGGCTTGCCTCCAACGGCCGCCGCATACAGGAAGCCATCATGCTCCGCCACTGACGTCACTTCGCGCTTGCCGGTTTGAAAGAGAACAAAGCTCTTTCCCTGCGGAGTGATGCGGGTAATGTATCCGCCCGGCTCGGTTCCGACGATGAGATCGCCTTTCGAATCGACGATCATCGAGCGCGCGTTCGTTTCTTCGGTCCGGAAGAACTCACTGCCCTTCCCGTCCGGGCTTACGCGGTAAATAACGCCTTCATCGCCGGTCGCCACATATAAATTTCCCGACTTATCAAAGGCCATCGCCCAGACATACTTAGCCTTCGTATCGAAGAACAGTTCCGGTTTCCCGCCACGAGCAATTCGGTAGATTTTCGAATCCGGCGAAGTCGCGGCATAGAGGCGATCCTGTTTGTCGATTGCAAGCGCATGAACTTCAAGCGCCGTGAGTTCAGCGACCACATGGCTGCCGCCTCCCGGCGCGACGGCGTAGATCTTCGTCGTGGAACCGGTCGGCGCCCCGCCGGCGCAATAGAGAGTACCGCGCGAATCCTGGACAATGGACCAAAGATAAGGAACGCCGGCATCCGCAAGTTCGCGGAAGGTTGGCGCTAAGCTGATATGTCCATCGCTGCGAACGGACAAATGTTTGACAGTGCCTCGATTGAATTCGCTTTGTTCGTCCTGCTGCCAGACGTGCGTGTCGACGGCAAATGAAAGCGAGACGGAGCCGAAAGCGCAAAAGAGGAGGGCAGCCGTCCGGAGGAGGCCGGAGTATCTGGGCATGTAAATATAAATCAGTCCTTACGGGCTATTTAACGTAGATTTTCAGGGTGCACTTACCATCCACGACAACATTTAACGGAATAGAGGCTTGCTCAAGCGTGCTCTGCGGCGAGCTCACAAATTGATGACTGTTATCGCGTCCCGATTGCATGACGTTCAGCACGGATGGCGGTAGGTTAGGCAGAACTTTCTCATCCGAATACACGGTCGGTTCGGAATCGACAATGGACACATAAAGGCGATCGTTGTTGCGCTCGTGATTCAGCATCGCGACGGTCTGGGGGATATCGACGAAGCGATTCAGCGAAGATGCAATGGTTTGGAACTTCTCGAGCGTCGCGGCATCGCTGAAGAGGATCTCGTGCTCGCCGCGCGGCAAACCAGCCGGTATTTTGACCTTGATTTCGCGCTGGATTCGTTCGCCCCGGTAGGGCCTCAGGAACACCTTCACGGGCACTTCCGCCCCGGCATCCACGTGGTTATCGCCGATCCATGCCGATTCAATTTGGGCAATGCGCCGTTCCGGCAGCAGATCCACCGTGGCGTTCACGGCTGTCACATCCGGCATCTTCACCGGGTTGAGAAACAGGCGGTTGAACTTGTCTCCCCACCAGCCCGCCAGCAGCATGGGCGTAGGAACCGGCAGGCCCGCAGGGGCCTGCATCGTGCTGATCTGCACTTTTTCGTGGCCGGCCAAATCGAGCTCGCCATTCATCCGATATGTGGCATCCTCGGAGAAATCGTTCAGGTTCGAAACCGCGTTGAACAGCGTCGCCATCATCAGGTAGGGAGTCCACTTCTGCTGGACAAAGACGTTGAAATGGAAATCCTGACTTTTGCGCACGGAATCGTCGGCGTTGAACGAACGAACGTGTAAGGTGACGGGAATCATGTTGGCGGTGGCTCCCAACTGCGCGAGGATTCCGCTGTGGCGATCCTGCCGCAGCGCGCCCACCACTTCTTCCGCGTTGCCCATCTTTGTCGGCTGATACGAGGAGGCGAGCGTCGTCAGGATCTGTTCTTTCGCGATGGGCATATCGACCGGCCCGAGGTTAAACATAGGGTGGCCGAACGCGAGCACGTGTTTCCCGTCGTTGTACGTCACGGTTCCGGCGCCGGTCATGGTCATGTCTCCCGACACCAGAACCGCCGCAATGCTCTCGCCAGGCTGCATCGAGGTCCGCCAGTCTTTGGCCGGCACGGAGCTATCGAGCGACCCGGCAGCGCCGCCCTGCACCGCCATCATTCCCAACTGCTGGAATACCGGCGCAAACTCCTGGAGAGCGCTATCGCTGAAACCGGAAAATGTGACGGGCGTGGCAATCGGCGTCATCATGGGAATCTTGTCGCTCAGCGAAGCCGAAGCGCCCGCGGCTACCACGCGCGACAGCAGATCGTCCGGCAAATTAAGGGCCGCCGCCGTTCCGGCTGTTTTGATCTGATCCGGCGTCCGCGGCTCGGCCGGACGCGTTTTGTCGAAGTTATTAATATCGAGCATCAGCTTGATGGGCGTGATGCCGCATATCGCATCGGGCGAAAAGACGCTGAGTCGCAGCGCAATGGCGCCAACCAGTTTGCCGTCGATGTAAACCGGGCTGCCGCTCATGCCCCCTGCCACGTTCGTCCGCGATGCCTTCCCGGTTAGCTTCGCGACAATGATGTCCTGTTTCGGGCCCCAGGCGTTTTTCCAGACGCCGACGATCTCAACCGGAATAGATTCGGGTTTATCGCCCGTGAATACGGTCCAGGCAACGCCTTTCATGCCCGGTTTAAGCGACTCCTCCGGAAAGAGCTGGACGGGACCGGCCTTGGGAGGCGCGGTCATGTTGGGGATCTCTACGGCTGGAGCGGCGCAGAGGAACGAGCTGGCAAATACAAAAAGAGCAAGTGCCCGAGTGAGCATGTACAGCTATCCTTAACTTGGTCCAAATGGGCCGTTGCGGCAAAGGACCGGCTTATTGCCGGATGAACACATTATGACGTACCTGGGGCGAAAGACCGGGCGGGGATTAGGTAAGGAGCCGCGGCGTAACAGCAAAATTACGAGTCTGACGTTAAACCCGTTTCATTCTAACCCCGTGCGCGCATTGAGGTTGTACACTAAAACCAGACGACACCGTCTTATTTCCCGGAGACACATGAAATGAAGCGTTCCCTCTACCTAGCCACCGCCTCGGCGTTTTTTTGTGCGACATTCGCTTTTGGAGCCCAGAACTCCTCACAGAATAGCGATAGCAAGGCCGGCGACGCCGCTAAGGGGAAAGAAGTTTTCGAGCAATGCTCAGTCTGCCATAACGCCGACTCCCCCGAAAAGAAGATCGGCCCCTCACTCATGGGCCTTTTCAAGCAGAAGAAACTGGTAAACGGAAAGCCTGTTACCGAAGCAAATGTCCGTGATTTCATCGACACCGGCGGCAACGGCATGCCCTCGTACGCGGACATGTTGTCCAAAGAAGATAAGGACAACCTAATCGCCTATCTGAAGACGCTGTAGCTTCAGGATCGAAGCGCGCGTTGCGGCATTCGAGCCGGTAAGAAGGAGAACGCCTTCTACGCGTCGGTCTGAAGCTCGAGTTCCGGAGATCAGCCGCGGAAGGTGTACTTCACTATTAAGTCGCGCTCAATCGCAGATCGGCTTCCGCTCGCTGCCAATCCACTTCGGGAGAACCGTCCGGGCAACCTCGCTCCTGCCAGTATTCGTAGGCGCGGGCAGCCACGTCCGCGTTCGCCGGCGTACTTTGGGCCGTCCTCGAATGTCGATCCGCTGCCGCCGCTCCAGGAGGCTGTGCTGCCTCTTTAACGGGATCGGTCGTGGTGACCGCGCGGTCTTTAGGAGCCGGGGCCAATAATGTATTTGTATTAGCCACAAATGTATCCTCCGTGAATAGGACATTTGGCGCCCCTCGAAGGTTTCCAGGGCTCATTGCCTTACGGTTATGCGCGGAAAATGCTATTTGAACCGGTAGCCCGGCTTCAACTCACACCGGTAGGCCTTAGCGCCATCGGAGCCGGTCGTCAGAGTGCACGTAGCCCAAGACAACTTCAGGGCTGGCCCAAGCGGAAACACAATGGGCTGCCCATTTAAATCAGCTTGGATGCTGGGTCCTTGCGCCGTGGCGGGCAGCGTGAAATTCATCGCTTCTCCGAAGATGACCGGATATAACTCCCGAACCATATCGCTGCGCATCGTGCGGATAACTTCCGCCTCCACCAAAAACGTTGCGGGACCGGACCAGTTGAGCACTGAAACCGTCACCTTCCGCGCCGGGTACGATGGCTTGGACGGTTCGATTTTCGTGAAAGGGCACGGCCCGGCAATGCAGGATACTCTGACATTCTGAAATGCGTTACCCGAGCCGGCATCGATATCGATCGAACCTTCCGTCGCTTTCCACTTACCATCGGGTGAACACGGGCTGCGTTCCTCGCAGGGAATATTGCCGATGTTCGAAACGACGAACGCCTTTGCAGCGCTACTCACGTTCACTGTATTCGTCGCCTTCACCGAATACCGGAGACGAACTTCGCTGATCGACACCGCGGGCGTGCTGGGCTTCGGACCGCTTTCACTCAGAAACGGTGTCATCCGGATGATGTAGATTTGACCTCCGGGAATATCGATGATGTTGACGGGCAGATAATCCGGATGACGAAATTCAAACGTGACCAATTGGCCTGGCAGCACTCCAGGGTGGAGGGTCAATTTAAAAAATCCAGAAGAATCCGTTCGGACATCCGCGCGGGACGCACCGGCCGTCGCCGTAATTTCGGCATCGATGATAGGCTGTTCTTTCCTTGGATCGCTGTCCTGACGCAGCACCGCGCCCTCAATGGTGATGGGGCTGGCGACGACAGGGCGTAACTGGCGGACAATTAGCAATACGGTACCGGCGATGCCGCCGGCGACCGTGATTCCCGCCGCTAGCAGCAATTTTTTTCTTCTAGTCATCCGTTTGCTTATCAGATTCTACGATGCCCGAATCGTCGAGCGTGTTTCGAGACGCTGCATTACATGACACAAGATTTCGCCCCGCATCGTCTAAATTAATGTGGGTGGAGCGCAAACATATCGATAGCCATTCGGTTTCGCGGCGCGGCCTGCTGCGCGGCATAGTGGCTGGCGCCCTGTTGGGGCCCGTCGCGCTCAAAACCGCGGCTCAGCAGCAGCCCGCTAAGCCTTGGGAGCCGCCCACAGGTTTCAAACTTTCCAAAGAAGACGATCAGTTCCTGGATGACCTGGAGAAAGCCAACTTCCAGTTCTTTTGGGAACAGGGCGATCCGGGAACGGGGCTTATCAAGGATCGATGTAATGTACGAGAGACCGATAAGACCGGCGTCGCGAGTATCGCCGCCACCGGATTCGGTTTGACGGCCCTCTGTATCGCGGCGAAGCGCGGATATATTTCGCACTCCGATGCCAGAAATCGCGTGCTTGCAACGTTGCAATTTCTCTGGAAGACGATGCCCGAGCACCGTGGATTTTTTTATCATTGGGTCAACGTGAAGACCGGAGACCGGACGTGGGATTCCGAGCTTTCTTCTATAGACACAGCCATCCTGCTCTGCGGCGTGCTGACGTGCCGTCAACATTTCCGGCACGCCGAGATCACGCGCCTGGCGAGGCAGATTTTCAATCGCGTCGAATGGAATTGGCTTTCCGAAGACACCTCGCTTCTGCCGCAAGGCTGGCTGCCCGATCTTGGTTTTCTGCCCTATCGCTGGGACCTCTACAGCGAGCTCATGATGATGTACCTTCTGGGGCTCGGGTCCTCGACGCATCCTCTGCCGGCTGCAACCTGGAATGCCTGGAAGCGAACGATTTTTGAATATGACGGATTGCGGTACATCGGCGCGTTCGCGCCATTATTTGTGCACCAGTATTCACAGGCTTGGTTCGATTTCCGGGGCAAACGGGACAAATACGCCGACTACTTCAAAAATTCGGCGATTGCGACCGAAGCGCACCGGCGATTCTGCCTGGAACTGGCGAGGCAATTTCCCGACTACAGCAACGATCTTTGGGGCATCACGGCCTCGGATTCAGAGCACGGATATGTCATCTGGGGCGGGCCGCCGGAGATGGGCCCTATCGATGGAACGGTGGTCCCGAGCGCAACGGGCGGCTCGCTGCCGTTCCTGTCAGAGCCGTCGCTGCGGGTGTTGAAAAACATCAAGGAGAAGTATGGGACGGGCGCATGGAGCCACTACGGATTCGTAAACGCGTTTAATCCGTTGAAGAACTGGTACGACACGGACGTGATCGGCATCGATACGGGCATCACGATGCTGATGGCTGAAAATCTCCGCACCAGCTTCGTGTGGGACACATTTATGAAGAACCGCGAAGCAACCGTGGGGCTGGAACGCGCTGGGTTCCAGAAATATTAAATCCGCGGCGCCGCTCGGCGCGCCGGAAGCAGACAAGATGTGACAAAATCTCAGTGAGCCAGGAACGGAGATGACGTAATGGAAACTGGACGCCGGCAATGGATTCGAGGTAGTCTGCTCGCGGCAACCGCCGCTCTGACCGCGCCAAGGAGCAAAGCCGAACTCGCCAAGTTCGGAATGCCCGGGCCCTACCCGGGACGCGTGATTGCAGTGGAGCACCCAGGCTGCATCGCTTCCGGCGCATACCAGCCGGAACCCGTCCGCCAAATGATGGAACGCGGGATGAAGGAACTGACTGGCGCGCCAAGCTGGCAGGATGCGTGGCGCTCGTTCTTCGAGAAGGGAGACGTGGTCGGCATCAAGGTGAGCCCGGTAGGCGGCGCTAAGCTTTGCTCGGATGCGTCCGTGATGCACTCGATTCTCGACGGCCTGAACCAGGCGGGCGTCACGAATTCAAACATCGTCGTCTTCAACCGCTACCGCGAAGAAGCCGTCCAGGCAGGCATCCTCAAATGGCTACCGGCTGGCGTGCATTTTGACGCTGCGTCGGAGCGGTACAACGAAGTGCAGCTCGACATGGGCGGCTACGACGAAAATCACTTCATGGAGATGGCGCTGATCAAGCCCGGCGATAACCCGAACGATCCGCATGTCCGGCGTTCGTACGTGGCGAAGGTAGTAGCCAGCCGGGTGAATAAGATCATCAACCTGCCTGTTTTGAAGCACCATCAATCGGCGGGCGTGACAATCACCTTGAAAAACATGTCACATGGGTTTGTCAACAACGTGAATCGCAGCCACTTGACACCGACGTTGAACGCATGTGGAGTGTTCATTCCCTCGGTGGTCAACCTGCCCATCATTCGGCAAAAAGTAGTGCTGCACATTGTCGATGCGGTGAAGGCGCAGTATCATGGTGGCCCTGGAGGCAGACCCGAGTACATGTGGGAACCGAAAACGCTGTACTTCGGCACGGATCCGGTCGCGCTGGACAAGACGGGATGGAAAGCGATCGATGCGAAACGGAAGCAGGTGGGCATGGCGCCCATAGCGCTGTCGAAGCCGGACGGCGCCAGTCATTTTCTGAACTGCCAGGTGGAGCACATCGAAATCGCGGGCATGCTTCAACTCGGAGAATTCAGCGATGACAAAATCCACGTCCAGCAAGTACGGTTGGTTTAGGCGGTAAGGACTCGATGGCAGAAACTAATCACAGCCGTCCGAAAATCGCGGCGGTCATCACCGTTTATCGCAAATATTCTCACGCGCAACACATTGTCGACCGATTGCTCGATGGCTACGGTTGGAACGGAACGTATCATCATCCGCCCTTGGATTTGGTCGCGTTGTATGTCGATCAGGTCGGGGCGGACGATCTGAGCCGCGAGCGCGCCGCCCGTTTCCCCGCCATGAAGATCTATCCGACCATTGCGGAGGCGTTAACGCGCGGCGGCAGCAAACTCGCCGTCGACGGCGTGGTCCTTGTTGGCGAGCACGGCAAATATCCGCGCAACAAGATGGGGCAGACCGAATATCCGCGCTATCAATTCTTTGAGCAGATCGTTTCCGTATACAAGTCGAGCGGGCGAACCGTGCCGCTGTTCAGCGACAAGCACCTCTCGTGGAAATGGGAATGGGCCAAGCAGATGTACGACACCTCGGAAAGTATGGGCTTTCCGTTCATGGCAGGCTCGAGCCTGCCAGTGACGTGGCGCATTCCATCGATTGACATGCCTTGGAAATCGTCGGTGAGCGAAGCGGTGTGCGTCTGCTATGGCGGCGTGGATAGCTACGACTTTCACGGCCTGGAAACGATTCAATGCATGGTAG